>NZQO01000043.1 GCA_002693605.1 Flavobacteriaceae bacterium | reverse complement strand
TTATTAACATTGTTGACCCAAGCGGACAAGGTATCTATGATGCGTCGCACATTCGTTTGCGTGAAGTTTCATTGAGCTACCAAATTTCTGACAAGTTGTTAGACCGCACTCCTTTCGGTAACGTATCGTTCACCCTTTCAGGACAGAACTTGTACTACCACGCCTTCAACATTCCAGATGCCTTCAACATTGATCCAGAAGCATTGAGTGTTGGTGTAGGTAACGGACAAGGGCTAGAATTCCAGACTGGACCAACGTCTAAGCGTTATTCATTTAGCGTTAAAGCAACCTTCTAAAAAAAAAGTGTATTCCAAGGTAGCAAATTGATATTTCAACTGTTTTACTTATAAATACACAATAAAAATTAAATAATAATTATGAAAAATATTCTTAAAATAACTTTAGTTGCGGGTCTTATGGCCTTCTTCACAGGTTGTGAAACTACAGAGTTGGAACTCTTGGAGAGCCCTAACAACATTACGGCAGAATCTGCAGATCCTAACTTTGTACTTAACGACATCCAGTTAACCTTTAGAGGTATCTTCTCTGGATACAACACCACGAGTACTGAGCTTATCCGTATGGACAACCTTTTTAGTACTTATAATGGTTTGGTAGATGTTGACAACCTAAATGGTGAGTGGCAACAGTCGTACCAGATGTTTTCCAACATCGATCTTCTTAATCAGATTAACGATTTGAGAGACGAGGATGACAAGATTACCAACCACCTAGGTGTGGCTCAAACATTAGAAGCTTGGGCATATATGCTACTTGTAGAGTACCTAGGAGATGTTCCTTACTCGCAGGCTAACATGCCAGAAGAGTTCCCAAATCCAGCGTTGGATGACGGTAGTGCTGTTTACGACGCTCAAATCGAACTACTTGACCAAGCGATCGCAAACCTAAGTGCGGGTTCTATTATTGAACCAAATGATTTGTACTACGGTGCATTCGACCCTGCCCAATGGATTGCCCTGGCAAACTCTTTGAAACTTAGAGCTTTCAATAACATTCGTTTGGTACAACCTAGCCGTTCTACTGCAGGTATTAACGCTGTGTTGAACTCACAGGATTTCATCAACACAGTTGGTGAGGATTTCCAGTTTGAATACGGTACTGCGCAACCTCCTGTAGAGAGCCGTCACCCACGTTTTCAAGAAAACTATCTTGCCGCAGGTGCTGGAGAGTACATGAGCAACCAATTCTTAGATTTCTTGAATGCTGGTGATGACCAACCTCCTTTCATCGAAACTGGTGTTGAGGATCCACGTCTACGTTACTACATCTATCGTCAAACCGATAATGCTCCTTCAGGTTCTAACTTGCCTTGCGCCGATAACCCTGTGTACGAATATTGCTACGTAGGTAACCTTTACTGGGGTCGTGATCACGCCGATGATGAAGGAATTCCGAATGATGGTACAAGACGTTCTACCTACGGTATCTATCCTGCCGGTGGTGCGTTCGACAAGAACCAATTCGAGCAAGCACGCGCTGTTGAAACAATGGAAGGTGCCGGTATCGAGCCAATGTGGTTATCTTCTTTCACTCACTTCGTATTGGCTGAAGCAGCCCTTACATTAGGTACTGGCGGAGGAAGCCCTGCGTCGCTACTTGAGCAAGGTATTCGCCTAAGCATGGAGAAAGTGTTGAACTTCCCCACCCTATCAACTGTAAACTCTGCAGACGGTGTAGACTACGCCGCCACACAGGCCGAAGTTGATGCTTACGTTGGACGTGTTATTTCCGAGTACAACAGTGCTTCTGGTGAAGACGCTAAACTAGCGGTAATTATGCGCGAGTATATGCTTGCAGCTTGGGGTAACGGTATCGAGCCGTACAACAACTACAGAAGAACAGGTCTACCTGAACTACAGGCACCTATTTACCCTGCAGGTCCGTTCCCAAGAGCGTTCAGATACCCATCTACTGAAACAGTTGGTAACCCTAACATTCAGCAGCAGCCCCTAACCACACAAGTGTTCTGGGATAACAATCCAGCCGGATTCATAGACTAATCAAAAATTTTAATCAGATAAATTATGAAAAACCTAAATAAATTTTCTTCTGCAATCTTGGCCGGTATCGTTGCGATGGTTTCGTTCACGAGCTGCGAAGATGAAGACAAAGCGAGAATTCCCGATCTAGATAACGGCGGTTTCGTGAAGTTTGTTGAAATGCCTGTATTTGAAGCCGGCGCTGAGCCATCAACTGCAAGTTTCAATGCACTAGTAGAAGATCCCAACGACAATGTGGCCACGTACAGTGTTCGCGTATTGGGAGATTTCACAGGTGCCACGAATGACACCCTTGCCTTTAGAAGTACTAACTCTTTTCCTTTTGACGTAGGCTTTACCGCTGCTGATATGTCTAACTTGTTCGGCGTACCGGTATCTACTTTCCAGGAGGGAGATAGCTTTGAGTTCTTCGGAACTGCCATAACTGAAGACGGACGTGTTTACGAAGGAGTTGCTCCTGGATTTATCGAGCCAGACCCAGACAATCCTAGCGATGCTGGTGGTTGGAACGGTGGCATGACGGACAACGTTTTACTTAGCGCAGCGGGCTTATTGCAAGCCTTTAACTGGGAAGTAGAATTCGAAAATCCTGAAGAATAAGCCGAAAACAAATTATAGTTTTATAATTTATTTCAAAACCATCCCGATGTATCGGGATGGTTTTTTACTTTTACCCTATGAAAAAAGAACACACAATATTTGGTATCTATCCAGTTCTGGAAGCCATAAAAGCTGAAACCGATATCGACAAGGTGTATGTCCAAAAAGACATCAATAGCGATAAGATTGAAGATATGCTTAAAAAACTAGAGGCCCTCAACGTATCGATTAACCATGTGCCTGTCGAAAAGTTAAACCGGCTCACTCGAGGAAATCACCAAGGCATTGTCGCCCTTACCTCCCCCATAACGTTTGCCGAATTGGAAGAGACCGTCGAAAAGGTTCTAAGCTCAAAAAAAACACCACTATTCGTGGTCCTCGACCAAATTAGTGACGTTCGGAACTTTGGTGCCATCTTGCGTACGGCAGAATGTACGGGAGTAGATGCCGTAATCATTCAGAAAAAAGGCGGGGCACCCGTAAGCGGCGATACCGTCAAGGCATCTGCAGGAGCCATCTTCAATATTCCAATATGCAAGGTAGACCACATAAAAGATGTACTTTACTACCTTCAAGGGTCTGGCGTAAAGACCGTAGCAGCAACCGAGAAGACGGAAACCTCAATCTATTCGGTCGATTTAAAGCAGCCAGTGGCCATTGTCATGGGTTCTGAAGGGACCGGCGTGTCAAAATCAATTTTATCGATCGTCGATGAGAGCGCCGCATTACCTGTTTTGGGGGAAATCAATTCGCTCAACGTATCGGTCGCCTGTGGCGCCGTCCTATATGAAGTAGTAAGGCAACGAGGTGCTTAGTTGGAAGGTTCTTCCAAATCCGATTTGCGCTTAAGAATGTAGCGAATGCGTACGGGGGTTTCAGTAGCCGAGTTCACAACGGGTATATCCGTTTCGGCAACCTGTTCTATAAAATTTCCGTCGTCATCGAAATGCTGGAGAAAGAGATCTTCATCGGGATTATAATCGGGCCGCTCCCACTCATATTTCTTTCGCTCCACGATATTACTTCGGAAAAAGAAGGAAAATACAAATCCGACAACGAATCCAGAGGTATGCCCTTCCCACGAGATCTTCTCATCAATGGGAAACAGATACCACAATAAGCTCCCGTACAGGAAAACGACGATCAAGGAGACGGCCACGAGCTGGTATTGCCTTGAAAGGATGCCCTTAAAGAACAGAAATGCCACGAGCATATACACAATGCCACTGGCACCAATGTGCCAAGCAGGCCTACCAATAAGCCACGTGAGGAGCCCCGTAAGGAGCACCCCGTAGAACAGGACCTTCCATCGATGGTTTCTATAAAAGTAAAACAAGGCACTGACAAGCACTAGGAGCGGTACCGAATTGTTGAAGAGGTGCTCTAAACTGCCGTGAATAAACGGTCCGGTAAGTATACCTATCAAGCCCTCTACTTTTAACGGAAAAATTCCGAAAACAGATCCGTTGAACCCCAACCGAACGTCCATCCAAAATACTACCCATAGGGCCAACACCAAGAATACTGGGTATAGGAAAACATCACTGGAGAAATAAAGGCCTTTCTGCTTCATAATTGAAACCTCGCAAATTATACACCCAAGTTACGCATTCTGATAAAATGTCAGTTTCACAGAGCCGCTAAAAATCGTAATTTTGACACAATGAACACACCCCTCGCCGAGCGCATACGACCCTCTTCCCTAAACGACTATCTAAGCCAGGAACACCTTATTGGACCCAATGGCGCCTTAACGAAGCAATTGGATGCGGGCTTGGTTTCCTCTATGATCTTCTGGGGGCCACCCGGAACGGGCAAGACAACCTTGGCCAATATTATCGCCAACCATTCGGGCAGGCCATTTTATACGCTCAGTGCGGTAGATAGTGGCGTGGCGGCCGTACGGCAGGTAATTGAGAAAGCAAAGAAGAGCGATTCATTGTTTTCGGCAAAAAGTCCCATTCTCTTTATCGATGAGATTCACCGATTCAGCAAGTCGCAGCAGGATTCGCTTTTGGGCGCTGTTGAAAAGGGCTGGGTAACCCTTATTGGTGCCACGACCGAAAACCCGAGTTTTGAGGTCATTCCGGCATTGCTTTCGCGCTGTCAGGTATACGTACTCAATGCATTCAGCAAACAGGATCTGGAGGCGCTTTTGCACCGGGCTATCAAGGAAGACACCTTGCTGCGCCAAAAGAACATTCAGCTAACCGATACCGAGGCGCTCATTCGACTTTCTGGAGGTGACGCGAGGAAGCTTCTAAACATCCTGGAACTTGTGGTACTTAGCGAGAACACGAAGGATATCACCATTTCCAATGAAATGGTTCAGCAAAAGGTTCAAAAGAACACGGTATTGTACGACAAGACTGGTGAACAACACTACGATATCATCTCGGCCTTTATAAAATCGATACGTGGCAGCGACCCCAACGCGGCGGTATATTGGCTGGCACGTATGATAGAGGGAGGCGAGGACGTTAAGTTCATTGCCAGGCGATTGGTAATTCTCGCTTCCGAAGATATCGGAAATGCGAACCCTACGGCCCTAATAATGGCCAACAATACCTTTCAGGCGGTAACCACCATTGGCTATCCCGAAGCGCGAATTATCTTGAGTCAATGTACCATTTACCTGGCCACTTCGGCCAAGAGCAACGCGAGCTACGCCGCCATTAACGAGGCGCAACGCACGGTTCGCCAAACGGGCGACCTGCCGGTACCCTTCTCTATTAGAAATGCACCCACGAAGCTTATGAAGGATATAGGTTATGGCAAGAACTACCAATATGCCCATAATTACGAAGGGAACTTTGTGCCCCACGAATTTTTGCCCAAAGATTTGTCCGGAACTACCTTCTATAAACCGGGAAACAACCCCAAGGAAAATTCGTTTAGGGCGTACCTGAAAAATTTGTGGAAAGAGAAGTACAATTTTTAGCGCACCCGTAGGTATCGCTCGTCTCCAATGGGTCTTCGGATGGTGAAATTCTCGGAAGCATCAAAAATTACGTCGAATTTATTTCCTTCGGAATCCTGAAAGCGAATCGACGCATCACCTGCGAATAGCGTGCCGGTTAACAACAGGCCGTCGGCAGCTAAGGCATCTTCCCTATACAAGGAATATCCAGCCGCAGTTTTCCGAAGAAGATACGCTTGGCCATTGTAGGTATAGCTCGAAAACTTAGAGGTAGGCAATTGCGAGTCCGTTGCCACGGCTACTTGACCGTCGCCTACTATTTTCGTTTGAATTGGCAGTTTTTCTGAACGTACCGTGTTAGGAGCTTCTGATTGACTGAGGCTGGCAACTGGTTGTTGTTGAATGCCCAGGTTTTCAATGCTCACGAAGGCATTGCGCAGCGCATCGTGGTAGGCTCTTCTGAAATTCTTGTACTTACTCCTTCCCTCCTCGCTTCGGTACACCTCCATATCGTTACAATCCTTGAAAACGATGGTAATCTTGGTATAGATAAAGCCAGGCTTACCTTCCACGATGGTTCGAAGGCCATCGCAGCGCCTAAAATCGGGTACTTCGGAATCAAAATAGGCATTCAGCCCATTTTGGTTGAGCAGGTACTTGGTTAGGGAGTTGAGCTGGTACTGGTCGGCTTCATTCAGAAAATCAAAATTCTCGGACAGTGTTACGTACCCGTATCTTTCCAGGGGATGCTGCGCCGTAGCGGTGAGTGCAGCAAAAAAAACTAATGCCAAGAGCCGATGTTTCATTCTTCGTCGAATATGATGTTAAAACCTAGCTGTAAAGATACGTTATTTGCCTTGGCGAGATTTCCGTAGTGAAGTAAATTGTCTGCCGCCACGTAAAAATTGAATTTTCCAAAGCGGCTCGAAATACCAAGCCCAACGTTGCTGCTGGAGTACGGGTCTATCGTGTAGGTAGCCTTCGCACTGAGGAAATCCCACAGCCTTCGGTAATAATATACCGTGGCGGCAGTTTGCATTCTCTTGGGGCGGTCCATTCCGAAGAGGTGTATCCCTACGGCCTGCTCGGTAATTTCGGCCGCGCCTCCGTTACGACAATCGCAAGGCCCGCCGCGGCCCACCCTATTTCCGAAGTTATACCGAAGGCTCGCGTTCAACTTTACCGGGCGTAGCTGGGTGTACCGTCCCGTGAGCGTATCGATGGGTATTTCGCGCTCGATTTCGTCTTCTAGATCGTCATAGTACGGCAAGGTGCCCTGGCTATCTGCAAACGGAGGAAAAATAAGCTCGATGCCGTCTAGCGTATAATCGCCGGTGGCACGGTAGGCCTCGACATTCTTGGTGTGGAAAACCATTCCCAAATCTAAGATACTCGCACTTGCGGTAAACGACTCCGAGATATCGTAGGTGGCACCGAGGTCTAGCCCAAGCCCAAGGTTGCCACCCAGTAACGCTCGCCCCACCGTCTTGGAAGCAATTGAACCTTCGTCCAGATCGGCTATACCAGAGGTTTCAACCTGCACATTTACGTTGGTTAACGTGTGCTCATAGATGTTCACATCGCCATCGCCCAATGGCGTTACGAATGTACCCCGGTTGTCCACACTTCGAAAACTGGCGATACTAGAATAGAGCTTGGCGCGGGCGCCTACGGCTAACTTTTTCCCAACCTGCTTGTTGGCCCCAAAATGATAGACCGTAAGCACATCGCCCGTGGTGCTTACTTGACCAAGGTCAAATTCGTAGCCAATATAATCTCGGTTTCCCTCCCATGCCAGAATGGCGAGATCGCGCGGAAAGTAACTAATGAAATCGAACTCCTGATACACCCCACCCGAAAAATAATAGTCCTTTTTAGACTTCCAGCCAAAATTTAGGATATCTAATTGCTGGGTGGCCGTAAAGAAATCGGAGTCCTTCATTTCGAAGATCTTATTGCGAATCCGGGTATTGATGTCTACGTTCGATTCACCGAAAATATCAAAAACCGTAACGCCCGAGGTGCCCACGTTTAGATGGATTTGCGAGAGAAATGGAATGCCAATGTGGCCCTTTTGGGAAACCTTGGCGCCGGGATTTAAGAGCAAGGATTGTGGAATCTCATCGAAACCATACAACAATTGCTTGTTTTGGGAAAAAGATACCGTGGCCCCAAGGGCAAAGAAGAACAGGAAGAATATGCGCATTGTATTAGTATTCGGGGTAGTAGGTGGTTTTAGATTGGAGGTTCAGCTCGCCCTCCAAATTTTCATTAGAGGAAGGGATAGTTACCGAGACAACCACCTTATTGGCCTGGGTAAGCCGTATAATGCCGTCTTCATTTACATCTTCGACAAACTCAGTAATTACCGGATTTGCCGTGGCGCCCGAAGCAACCCGGGTTTGGGCCACGTACGTGGTGTCATCCATCTCACTGAGAAATTGGAAATCTACCTGAAATTCGCGCGGAATACTATTAGTAAACTTAAAGTAGAATTCTGCGCGCTTGAGCGACTCCTGTAAGGTACTGTCGTCCAGGAAATCGATTTCGGTAGTATCACGAATGGTGAGCACGGGTGTCGCCGAAATAGTATCGTAAAAACTAGAGGCTTCCAGGTTGAAGTAAATTAAATTAAGCTCCACTACCGGCATGAGGGCAATTGCTTCAGCCTGTTCAAAATCGGTATCGCGAACACAGCTGGAACACAGCAAAATAAATGCGCCAACGGCAATGTGCCATGGATTGAAAATTTTCATGATTTGGGGATTTAGGCAATTAAATAACGAATTTAAGACCTTTCTAGTATGGGCTAAAGGTAGTTTTTTATTTCAGAAAGCTGCTGAATAGAGGGATACCGCCCCTTCACATCTTCGTTGCGGTAATTATAGAAAAGTGCACGCATGCCGGCATTGGCGGCTCCCTCAATATCAGCCTCCAGGCTATCGCCAATCATAATGCTGGACTGGGCCCGGGTGTTGGCCTTTTCGAGTGCACTTTGAAAAACGAGCACATTGGGCTTCTTGACGCCTACCTCTTCCGATGTTGTGACCGTTTCAAAATAGGAACGTATACCGCTGTTGTTCAACTTTACGTGCTGCACCTCGCGGAAGCCGTTGGTAATAATGTGAAGTTTATATTTGGGCTTCAAGTATGCTAGCATCTCCTGGGCGCCATCGAACAAGTGGTTGTCAACCGGCAGCTCGTCGATATACGAAACTGCCATGGCGTCTATTTCATTTAGCTGAAACGAGAGGTCCAATTTCGCGAAAGCATCGATTAATCTGCCACGGCGAAGGTCTTGCTTGCTTACGCGCTCTTCGCGAAACAGTTTCCAATATTCGAGGTTAATAGGTTCGTACACCGAAATAAAGTCTGACACATGAACCTGCAAATTGTGCTTCAGGAAAACACGGTCGAACGCCGTCCTTGAATTTCGGTCAAAATCCCATAAGGTGTGGTCCAGATCAAAAAATATATCGGTAATATCAGGAAGCTTCATGAATTTGCAATTTTTCGGAATAAATTTTACGCCACAGCTTGTTCTGTTCCTGATCAAAAGAAAAGTGGACGTTACTGAACACCATGGTAAATGTGCCGTTTACCTGCCGTACTTGCTCCATAAGCGCATCTACCTGCTGGTGCACTTTGGATTCGGGCAGCGTGAGCAGGGAATCTGCGGTGAGTGCCACGGGATGAATTTGAAGGGGCGTTTTAATCTCGTAATCAAGATCGTAGAAAAGAAAGGGCGTACAGGTTCCTGCCCGGAAACCGGGTGTGGTTTCATACACTAAGGTAAAATCCCGGCGCACTTCCAATTCTACCAAATTTCTGTAAATATCGGGTAAATCAACTAAATAGTCTGTATTCATGGAGTTTTGCAATGATCTGTTCACGATTTCCTCCATTTGCAGCTTTTCCTTTTTCAGCAAGCGATAATCGATAAGCGCCCTAGAGGAGAAAAGCAGGCCCACTTCCTTATAATCGCCGATGAACTTGATGAGCAACTTGAACTTATGGCGGTGGGTATTTATGCTTTCGTCGAACGTGGGCGATTCGCCCAATAGGAAGAACACCGAAACTTGTGAGGCCGATTTCTTGCCCACCTTCACGATCCAACGAAAGGTATCATACGGATCGCGGCGCATGCGTAGAAGCACCTGGGTGCGAATTCCTATTTCCCGAAACCGCAATTGAAGTAAATCTCCTAGATAGCCTACCACCGACCTAAACAGTCCTTTCTGGTTATAGGCGAAGGGCTGCTTCGCCGCAATAACATTGTGCACGGTCATTTTTTTTTCAGGAAATTGCAGGGTGTCGGGAAAGGCCTCTCGCAAAATATGCCTTAGTTTATAGGCCCAGATATCGATAACGGGGCTCTCCAGGAATTGCTCCCTATACCCCAAGCTCTCTGCCGCAGGGTAGCGCCCCATTTCATCCTTTACGTGCGGCAAATACTCTTCGTAACGGCTAAGTAGGTAAAATCCCGCCGAAAAAATATCGAATGGCAGCGCGCTTTTTTCAGAGACGGGGAAAAATCCGACGGTGTCGTCCCATGGTCTAACCGTAATGTCGATACTCTCTATGCCCTGTTGGGTGAGCAGTCCTTGGCTTTGAATGAACAACTCGTTGCCCATAGGCTGTTTTCCGTAGGAAATCTTCGCGCCCGTATAAGCAATGAGCTCCTCAATTACCGATGTAAACCCAACTTCCACCCCTAGAATGCGCGTACAGACATGCTTGAAGATATAGGTAACTCGCGGGGTGATTTTTTGGGTATAGACTAAAAGCATAGAGGGCTACAGCATAGATTCATCGGCAAAGCTAAAGTACGCATTTTCGGTTATAATGAGGTGATCCAGCACCTTAATGTCCAGACTCTCACCTGCCGTTTTCAGCTTTTTGGTAAGGTCGATGTCGCTTTGGCTGGGCTTTAGGGTGCCACTGGGGTGGTTGTGTGCCAAGATAAGCGCAACGGCCCCCAGTTGCAGCGCGTTCTTGAAGGCAAGCCTAACATCTACCAGCGTTCCGGTAATTCCGCCCTTACTGAGTTGCGAAGTCTGTAGTACCTTATTGGAATTATTGAGGTACACGATCCAGAATTCCTCGTGGGGCAACTCGCCGATTACGGGTTGCATTAGTTCAAACACCGATCGACTGGAATTTATCTTGTTGCGTTCCAGCGCCTCGCCCACCCTACGTCGTCGGCCCAGCTCCAGGGCCGCGGCAATACAAATGGCCTTTGCCTCCCCAATTCCCTTAAACTGCATTAGGTCTTTGATGTCGAGCTTGCCCAACTCCTGCAAGTTGTTCCCTACCGAGGCGAGAATGCGCCTGCTTAGTGCCACGGCACTCTCGTTTCGGCTGCCAGAACCGATTAGGATTGCGATGAGCTCGGCATCGCTAAGCGCTGTGCGCCCCTTGGCGAGGAGCTTTTCGCGCGGCCTGTCGTCTTCGTTCCACTGCTTAATGGAGAACGAGGTGGTATATTCTTCCAAAGCTTCAGTTTTCACTAAAGATAATGATGTATCTTTAAAGTAGGAAACGGAAATACCAACTCTTGAAACGAAAATTAACTGCCATGAGATCATTGCTGAAACCGGAACCGTTAGCCGAGATTAAATCCCGATTAGATACCCTTTCTGAAAGCGATCGGGCCATATGGGGAAAGATGAATCCTGCGCAGATGCTGCACCATTGCCAAAAGACGTTTGAGGTACCGCTTGGCAATAGCGACCTAAAACGGCCCAACTTTATTATGAGAATGCTCTTCAAAAATTTCAAGAAGAGTCTGTACGATGGGAAACCGTGGAAGAAAAACCTTCCCACGGCACGGCAGCTCAGGGTTTCCTCTGAAAAGAACTTTTCAGAGGAAAAGGACAGGTTGCTACAATTAATGGAGGAGTTCCACGGGAAAGGTTACGAGCACGACTGGCCCGAGCATCCCGCCTTCGGAAATTTTACTGCCGAGCAGTGGGGGCAGATGCAGTACAAACACCTTGACCACCACTTGAGTCAATTCGGGGTGTAGAAGAAAGGATTTCCTATTTTAGATAGGCGGACACTTCGTTAAAATCGAGCCCCCCATAATTTCCGCTACTCATTAAAAGCAAGGCCGTATTATCAAAATCGCGCGTGTACAGAAACGTCTTGAAATCGGCCGGATTGGTAAAAACCGTTAAGTCCTCCCTGCCAAAGGCCTCAAAAATCTGTTCGCGTTTTATTTCCTCCAGCCCTTTGATCATCACGGCGTGGGGTGAATAGAATACCACGGCGCTATCGGCGGTGTCTAGCGCATTTTGGTATTGCTCTAAAAATTCTGGGTTAAGGCTACTGTAGGTATGTAGTTCCAAACAGGCCAGTAAATGTTTAGAGGGATATTGCTCCTTAACTGCCCTAGTGGTGGCCGCCACTTTACTGGGCGAATGGGCATAATCTTTATAGGCCACGGCAGTGTTCGTTTCGGCGATTTTCTCTAGGCGCTTGCTGGCCCCCTTGAAGGTGGCAATGGCCTCGTAGAAATCGTCTGCATCCAGACCCATTAATTGGCAAATCCACCTAGCGCCTTCGAGATTGTTTAGGTTATGTTCACCAAAAATCTCAATAGGCATGGGGCCTTCGGGGGTTTCAAGTAGAGTTTGTCCGTTTTCTACCGTATATCGGGGCGTTGTGTATGGATATTTCTTGATGGTATTATTAGTTTCGGAAACAACCCGGGCTACCTCGGTATCCTCTTGATTATAAACAATAACGCCTCCCTCGGTAATTTGGTTAAGGAATATTTCGAATTGCTGCACATACGACTCATAGGTGGGAAAGACATTTATATGGTCCCATGAAATACCGCTCAACAGGGCGATATTTGGCTGGTAGAGGTGAAATTTAGGGCGTCTATCTATAGGAGAGGAAAGGTACTCATCCCCTTCCAGGACGATGAAATCATTCTCTTCGGTGAGATGGACCATAGTATCGAACCCTTCTAATTGTGCGCCAACCATATAATCTACCTCACGGTTATGATAATGCATAGCGTGCAGGATCATCGAGGTGATGGTCGTTTTGCCATGGCTGCCCCCGATAACAACTCGGGTTTTGTTCTTGGACTGCTCGTACAGAAACTCAGGATACGAGTATATTTTAACGTTTAGATCCTTGGCACGTTGCAGTTCGGGGTTGTCGTTTTTGGCGTGCATCCCTAAAATGATGGCATCGATATCTTTGGTTATCTTCTCCGGAAACCAACCAAATACTTCGGGCAATAGGCCCTTTGACTGCAGGCGGCCCTTGGAAGGCTCGAAGACCTCATCGTCGCTTCCGGTTACCTGATACCCTTTTTCGTGAAGTGCCAGGGCAAGATTGTGCATGGCACTGCCGCCAATGGCTATAAAATGAACGCGCATAGAATGGTTTTAATTTGTGTAAAGATATTGATTTTGGAATGCAATAGCGATAGAGGCACGTAGCTTTTGCCACGCAAAACTACAGCCGATAGCGCGGCCCGGGGCCCCTAGCGGGAACCGGGATTGCACCACAACATTATTACAACGAGAGGATTTGCCGTTTTTCGGCTTGGGCCTCCTGGAAGGTAGGACGCTCCTGCAGGGCCTTGTTTATCCATTGCAGAGCCTGAGATTTATCGCCCATGTTCCTGTAAATTTGCGCCATGCGATAGTAGGCCCAGTCTTTCGAAACCCCGTCGCGCACAGAATAGTTTTGTATGTAAGCCCGTAGCGCCTCGATACCCAGCTTTGGGTCTAGGTTGTACTGTGCGGCAATTTTTCCTATTTGGTAATTGAGCCTGTTTCGCTTATGGATTTTGAGTGATTGGGAAGCCGTTTGCATAGCTCGTTCGGGCTGATTGTTCTTTTCGTACAGCTGGGTTAGCTTTTCGTAGGTGTGCGGCGAGCCGCCTACTTTTATGGCTTGCCTGTACTGCTTTTCCGCTTCCACGGGCTGGTCGTTGTACTCGGCTATATATCCCTTCGCTAGGTGGCCATCAACGGGCGAAATAGACTGGAGTTCATTGGCATAGTTCATGGCCTTTTTCTCGCTGCCACCAAATATACCCGGCAGTTGCATATAGAATTCTACCAATGCCCAGCGAGCCTCTATGTGTCGCGAGTCGAGTTGCGCGGCGGTTTCAAAATGATACTTAATATCATCTATGAGGGTAATTGCCTTCAACTTGTTCTCTAGGGCCTTCATACCCATCACGCCACCCACCTTAAAATGGTAATTGGCATTTTGGGGATGCGCACTAACCAACGGTTCGTAATAGGAGAGCGCCTCGTCCCACTTCTTGGAATGGCCCGCGATATCGCCCAAATATTCCAGGGTGTGCCCGTGTCCAGGATGCTGTTTTAGATAGGAAAGAAATATGGGTTTGGCCTGTTGGAACTGTTCGTTCTTGAATAATTGCTCTGCCTTGTCAAATTCAGCTTGCCCAAACAGGGTTATGGGAATTAACAGCAAGAGGAATAAAAATCTCATAATTGCGGATTGTATTGGGTTCTATTGTTTTGGGGGGTACTTTGCTAGCATCTTCGAAATTACCCGGGCATAATAAGTGTCTTTTTGAACGGGGTTGGCCCTTTCCTTGTAGGTGCCGTCGGCAGTCACCTGAAACACGAGATCGTCCTTTACTACATCTATAAAATCGAAGGTTAGGCGCTGCTCCACTTTTTTGCCTCCAATGGGAATTCCACCGCCTACGCCAATGCCCACGTTGCCTCCGCCACCTCCTATACCAAAACCGATGGTATTATTGTTCACGGCCAGTTGTTCCTTGGTAAAGAAATTTATATACAGCTGTGGGGTATCGGCCTTCACGAAGCCCTTTTCCCGAAGCAGACTATCGGTTATGGTTCTTACGCGTTGTTCGTCGAGTTCGCTCAGTCCTGAGGAGATAGTAGGGTAATAATTATAGGTGGTGTATTGTGAAAATTCAGCTTGTTTGTCATAGTCGACTGCCACGGTCGTGCCGCAAGAGGTCAACAAAAGCAAGCCGAAGAGCAAAACAATTGGTTTCATAGCATAACTTTAACCGAAACTACGCAAAAAATGCGCCGCAAGCGACTGCTTTCCTATTCTTTAACAATTTTATTGGTTAGTTGGCCGCGGTCGATATTTTCTCTGACAAAATAAACACCGGACACAAGTGTTCCGATATCGAGTTCAGCTGAGCCAATTTCAGCAATTTGTGGCATGTACAGGAGGGTTCAATGAAAAATTCTTACCGAAAAATAAACGGAATAGGCGTTGTCTATACGGTAGGGATTCTTTTCTTCTGAAAAAATCAGTAGAAAGTAGTCATAGATATGTTATTGATTGAGCATCCCCCATAACTTATCCTTCAGCTCCACGAGGCCCTGTTGCGCTACCGATGATATAAACAGATAGGGCAGTTCGCCAAAATCGCGATCCAGTTGCTGTTTCATCTCGGCCTTCAGCTCGGCATCGAGCATATCGCTCTTCGAGATGGCAATGAGGCGCTCCTTGTCCAACAGTTCTGGATTGTAGCGGCGTAGCTCATCCAACAAGATGTTGTATTGTTCCTTGATGTCTTTGGCATCGGCAGGAATAAGGAACAGTAAAGTAGAATTTCGCTCTATATGCCTCAAGAAGTAATGCCCAAGCCCCTTACCCTCGGCGGCGCCCTCGATAATTCCGGGGATATCGGCCATAACGAAGGTGTTATGGTCGCGATGGGTAACAATACCCAAGTTGGGCTTTAACGTGGTAAACTCATAATTTGCAATCTTGGGCTTGGCTGCGGTGACTACCGAGAGGAGCGTGCTCTTTCCTGCGTTGGGGAAGCCCACAAGACCTACATCGGCCAGTACTTTCATTTCTATGGTGAGGTTCATTTCTTCGCCCTCGAGACCCGGTTGCGCATACCGCGGCGTTTGCCGGGTAGCGCTCTTGAAATGGGCATTACCCTTACCCCCCTTACCGCCTTCCACGACGATTCGTTTCTCGCCGTGCTCGGTCATTTCAAAAAGCGTTTCGCCCGTATCGGTATCCTTAACCACGGTCCCCAACGGAACTTCAATAGTGATATCCTCTCCATCGGCACCGGTACTGGTTTGCTTTCCACCGCTCTCACCGTGGCCGGCCCGAAAGTGCCGCTTAAATTTCAGGTGGTATAGCGTCCAAAGATCCTTGTTGGCCTCGATAATAATATGCCCACCGCGTCCACCGTCGCCGCCATCGGGTCCGCCCTTGGGAACATATTTTTCACGGCGCAAGTGCGTACTGCCGCGCCCCCCCTTTCCAGAGGCAACGTGAATCTTTACGTAGTCAACAAAATTTCCTTCAGTCATAGTTTATAGCCGCTTTCTCGTGATTGTTTAGACGGGACGTTACAGCAGTCCGTCAATCACCTCGCTCAGTCGCTCGGTGATTTCGCCGATGGTTCCCACGCCATTCACACCGTAGTATTTGTCCTTTTTCTGATAAAAATCTTTCAGAATATCGGTCTTTCTATAGTATTCTGCAATTCGTTCGCGTATTACATTTTCGTTTGCATCGTCTGGCCTGCCGCTAACCTTGCCACGTTCCAGCAAACGGCAAACGAGCACCTCATCGGCCACCTCAAGGGCGACCATCGCATCAATTTGGCTGTTTATCTCGCCCATAAAAAATGCCAGTGCCTCTGCCTGGGCAGCAGTTCGGGGGAAACCATCAAAAATAAACCCATTGGCCTCCGGATTTTTCTCCACTTCCGCCTTCAGCATATTGATCGTGACATTATCGGGCACCAAATGGCCCTTGTCCATATAGCTCTTGGCCAGATCGCCCAGTTCCGTCTTGTTCTTTATGTTGTATCGAAACACATCGCCGGTAGAAATGTGTACGAGGCTATACTTTTCCTTTAAGATATCTGCCTGTGTTCCCTTTCCTGCCCCTGGGGGCCCAAATAATACAATGTTTGTCATAGCTAGAATCTAAAAATAAGTGGCTTTTGGTTATATTTCACTTTTCTATTTTTGCTCCGCAACCAAGTGCCTAGGGTTTTTAGACAGCTCTCCATCGAGGATTTTACGAACCCGGCAGATTACGAAGTTGCAAAGATACCAATTACCAATAAGATTGTACCTTTGTGCTATGGCAAATTATTTTTCATCCAACTTTACCCTAGGCATACTTGGCGGGGGCCAGTTAGGGAAGATGCTCCTATACGAAACGCGTAAGTTCGACATTACCACGCACGTGCTCGACCCCAGCGACCAGGCGCCTTCGCGACTTGCCTGCAACCACTTCGAGCAGGGCGACCTGATGGATTTCGATACCGTGTATCGCTTCGGAAAGAAGACAGATGTCCTAACCTTCGAAATTGAAGGCGTTAATGTAGATGCCCTGGAAAAACTGGAACAGGAAGGCACCACGGTGTACCCCTCTGCCGCTACCCTTCGGAAAATCCAGGACAAAGGCGTGCAAAAACAATTTTACAAGGAACATAAAATTCCCACATCGCCCTTTAAGCGGTACGATGACAAATATAAATTGAACGAGGCTATCGTTAGAAAGGAACTCCACTATCCCTTTGTCTGGAAAAGCTGTACCGGTGGGTACGACGGCAAGGGAGTGAGCATAATTCGTGATGCCGAAGATTTGATTCCGCTTCCCGAAGACGCCTGTATTGCCGAAAAGCTTATTCCCTTCAAAAATGAACTCGCGGTAATCGTGGCGCGTACCCCAGATGGTGACGTTTCAACCTACCCAGTAGTTGAAATGGAATTCCATCCCGAAGCCAACCAGGTAGAATATGTTATCTGTCCGGCGCGTATTGACGATATCGTGGCCGCCAAGGCACGGGAGGTAGCCAAAAATGTTTCAGAAGCTTTTGGACACGTAGGGTTATTGGCGGTAGAGCTCTTTCAGACCGAGGAGGATGAAATCCTAGTAAACGAGGTGGCCCCAAGGCCCCACAATAGTGGGCACTATAGTATCGAGGCCAGTTATACCAACCAGTTCGAACAGCACCTGAGGGCGATTTTGAACCTGCCATTGGGCAAGACCGACAGTAAGGTAGGCGGAATTATGGTCAACCTTGTTGGGTCGGAAGGGTTTACGGGATCAGTGGTCTACCAAAACATTGAGCAGATCTTAAAGCTGGACGGCGTTACCCCCCACATATATGGAAAGAAGGAAACCCGTCCCTTCCGAAAGATGGGCCACGTGACGATTGTACACGAAAATCTAGACCAGGCCCGCGAGATTGCGGCACAGGTAAAAAAGACCATTCACGTTATTAGCGAATAAAATATAGTATATGAAAGTAGGAATTATAATGGGAAGCACGAGCGACCTACCGGTTATGCAAGACGCGGTCGAGATTTTAAAGGGTTTCGACATTGAGGTGGAAGTCGATATCGTCTCGGCCCACCGTACCCCAGACAAACTATTTGACTACGGAAAAAATGCCCACACCCGGGGTATTTCGGTCATTATCGCCGGTGCCGGCGGCGCTGCGCACCTACCGGGAATGATCGCCTCGCTTTCGCCCTTGCCCGTTATTGGTGTTCCAGTAAAGTCGAGCAATAGTATTGACGGTTGGGATTCGGTCCTATCCATACTGCAGATGCCGGGAGGCGTGCCCGTTGCCACCGTTGCGCTTAACGGCGCAAAAAACGCGGGAATCCTGGCCGCACAGATAATTGGCAGTGCCGATAAATGTACGCTGGATAAGATTTTGGCCTATAAGGACGGCTTGAAGATGAAGGTCGAGGAAGGCGCGAAGAAAATAAAGGATCCAAAGTAAAGGCCCGGATATTTTCAGAAAAACAATTTCGAAGAATCTTTAATGACCCGAAGCAAAAACACTGTACCCACGTTCCATTCGTTCCCTAAGGTAAAGCATTAGTACATCACTTTATGACACAACAAAACCCTCTTTTACAGCCGTTCCATACCGCCCCGTTTTCTCTGATCAAAACTGAGCATTTCTTACCGGCCATTAAAAAACTAATTGAAGAAACCAAGCTCGAAATCGATGCAATAACCAACAGTTCTGATTCGCCGTCCTTTGAAAACACCGTGGCCGCCCTCGAGCGAACGGGCAAGCAGCTAAATCGGGTAACCGCTATCTTTTTCAACCTCAACAGCGCCGAGACGAACGAGGAAATCCAAAAGATTGCCCAAAAGGTGTCGCCCCTGCTGTCCGATTTCAAAAATGACCTGTTGCTGAATGAGGAACTTTTCAACAGGGTGAAAACTGTCTACCAAGACAGGGAAAATCTGTCGCTCTCTACCGAAGAAACCACGCTCCTCGATAAGCAGTACAAGAGTTTTGCACGTAATGGCGCCAACTTGCCACCGGATAAGAAGGAAACGCTCCGGAAGATTGACCAGGACCTTTCCAAACTCAAACTAACCTTCGGCGAGAATGTACTGGCCGAAACCAATAAGTACGAGCTACTGATTACCGATGAAAAGGACCTTTCCGGCCTCCCCGAAGGAGCCATTGAGGAAGCTGCTGCCACCGCCAGGGAAAAAGGCAAGGAAGGATGGATGTTCACGCTGGCCTATCCAAGTTATATCCCGTTTATGACCTATGCGGACAACCGCGAACTCCGCGAGCAACTCTCGCTCGCCTTTGGCTCGAAAGGCTTTCATGGCGATGCATTGGACAACCAGCAAAATGTGCTGCAAATTGCAAACCTGAGGCACCAGAGGGCTAAATTACTGGGGTATAAGAGTCACGCGCACTTCGTGCTAGAAGAGCGCATGGCGGAAACACCCAAAAAAGTACAGGAATTTTTACAGGAAATGCTGAAAAAGGCAAAGCCCGCCGCCCAAAAGGAATTTGATGAACTAAGTGACTTCGCCAACCAACTGGACGGAATTACGAAGCTTCAAAGTTGGGATGGCGCCTACTATACCGAGAAATCGAAACAGCAACGTTTTAATCTTGACGATGAAAAACTGAAGCCTTTTTTCGAGTTGAAGAATGTCATTAAGGGTGTTTTCACGGTAGCAGAAAAGCTATTCGGACTTTCATTTGAAGAGGTGTTTGACATAGACAAATACCACCCAGACGTAAAAACCTATCGCGTGACCGATGCCGATGGTGAATTGGTCGCGATTTTCTACGCCGATTTCCACCCGCGAGCCGGCAAGCGAAATGGGGCTTGGATGACGGTGTACAAGCAACAGGAAATTTTGGATGGCGTAAATGAACGACCTCATATTTCCATTGTGTGCAATTTCACCAAGCCCACTGCCAGCAAGCCTTCACTACTCACATTCAATGAGGTTACCACGCTATTCCATGAATTTGGCCACGCCCTTCACGGCATGCTGGCAAACACTACCTACTCCAGCCTATCGGGCACCAACGTGTATTGGGATTTCGTAGAATTGCCCAGCCAGATATTGGAAAACTGGTGCTATGAAAAGGAGACACTAGAATTGTTTGCCTATCATTACAAAACCGGGGAACGAATTCCGATGGAATATGTCGAAAAAATCAAAGAAAGCGCCACCTTTATGGAGGGAATAAAAACCCTGCGCCAGCTAAGTTTCGGGATGTTAGACATGGCTTGGCACGCAAGCGACCCGAGCAAGATAATGGATGTAAAGGCCTTCGAGAAAGGTGCATTCGCACTAACAAAACTATACCCCGACGTTCCCACCACCTGTATGAGCACCGCGTTTTCGCATATTTTCCAAGGCGGATACTCTGCCGGATATTACAGCTATAAGTGGGCAGAGGTACTAGATGCCGATGCGTTCTCCCTCTTTAAGGAGGAAGGACTTTTCAACAGCCAAGTAGCGGGCAAGTTCCAGCGCTTTATCCTTTCGCAAGGAGGTACCGAAGACCCTATGAATCTGTATGTGAAATTTAGGGGCAGAAAACCCGATCCGGATGCCTTGCTGAAAAGAGCGGGGTTGCTATCGTAATTAGCTTGGTGTTCGTGTGTAAATGGCAGGGGGCTCACTTATGAAATGGCAAAACAACTGGTGCGATAGCGGCAGTTAGCCAAAGTTTTCTACATTTGGAAGGCTCGAAAAAGAAAAGAAATATGGCAATTCACTCCTTACAACCCGAACTCTGGATTGACCGGTACGCCGATTATCTCTTCAACTATACCATTGTGCGCGTAAATGACACCGTGGTGGCCGAGGATCTTATTTCAGAAACATTTCTGGCCGGACTCAAGTCCCGAAAAAATTTCAAGGGGGAGGCGAGCGAGCGCACCTGGCTCATCGCGATTCTAAAGAGAAAAATTATAGATTATTACGGAAAGAAGAACTCGATCAAGGGACAGGCAGAGGTGCGCATGCAATTTACAGATGGCGGGCTTGAGGGCGATTGGCTTGAGGACCGTGTGGCCGATGCCGATAATCAAAATGCCGAAGAGGCGCTGGAGAACAAAGAACTTGGCTTGGCAATCTTAAACTGCATGGGTGGCCTAAGCGACAGGCACGCCGCAATATTCAGGCAAAAATCGATTGAGAACCAAGATACCGAAGCCATTTGTAATGAATATAATATCACGCCGTCTAACCTGTGGGTAATCATTCACCGAGCGCGTAAATCGCTCGCCGATTGCCTCCAACAAAATTGGTTTTAGTTAGTATGATTTTATTCAACTGTAAAAAGGCATCTCACATTTGCGATAAAGCGCAATATGCCGAGGCAAAACCCTGGGAAAAGCGGATGATGAAATTGCACCATCTAATGTGCAAGCTGTGCCGAGAGCACGCCATACGAAACACGCGACTTACCCACTTGGTAAAACAGGCGAATCTCACGTTCTTTCCTACTGAAAAAAAGAAGGCGTTGAAAAAGATGGTTAACGAACAGTTATCCAAAAATCCATAAGAATATAAACCATACCATAGGGATTCCCTCTATCCAGAACGATGCATAGTAAGGGGGTTGTTCCCTTTTCGAAAAGAAAAGTCCGGCGCTAAGTAGGGCTGCTAGCGCGAGTATCGCCACCCACTCATACCATTCATTTCTGCCGACACCATATTCCAACATTACGATCAAAGCAACGAGCACGTAGCCGAGCCACTTCGCTTTTTTCACCCCCACTCGCTGCGGGATAGTCCCCAACTCGGGCTTGTCAAATATAAAATCTCGAATTTCAAACGGCAAGGTCAGTACCACGACCACGAATATTCGTTGAAGGAAAACAAAGAACGCCCCGGCACCCATACCGGTGCCGTTTTCCAGCAACGGCGCCACCACTGTTACCCCGGTCCATACCACAGCCACCACCAATATTTTCGCGCCCCTTAGCGTTCTCAAATTCTTTCCCGCAATGAGCGGAACCGCGTAAAGCAAGGTAAGCGCACCTAAAACAGCAAGACAAGTCAGGGTATTCACTTTTAATTGAAAAGCAACGAAAACAACCGCAACAAAACTAAAAAAAGAAAACACCTGAATGCTGCGCAACGAGTTGGTTAGGCTTCGATGGTGCAGCCCAGCTACCTTGGCATATTTCACGAAATTGTAGCCCGAGATACTCCCGAAGAAAATGAACCACAGCAGTGCCGCACTAGGCTTGATATCGAGCTGGAAGGCCGTTACGCCCACAAGGGAACACACGGCAAGGGCCACGTGTATACTGCTATTGATATAAAATTTGAAAAGCGCCTTGATTACCCGCATCTCACAAAAATAGACAATGTACTCACATTGGCGATTTCCGGTTGAAAAAATGTCGTTTTCAGTACGTTAAATGCATACTCATTTACGGTATAATATTGTAATTTTGCGCCAGTTTGCCGATGAAGGCATTCCGTAAAATAGTATTGTTTGAAATGAACACAGATTCTTTTGCATTAAGACATATTGGACCCAGACGTAGCGACCTTCCAAAAATGCTCGAAACCGTAGGTGCCGAAAGCCTGGAACAGCTAATTTATGAAACCATACCAGATGATATTCGGCTTCAAAAGGACCTCAAGCTAGACGAGGCCATGAGCGAGCAGGAATACCTCGAGCACATCAACGAACTGGCATCTAAGAACAAGGTGTACAAAACCTATATCGGCCTTGGGTACCACCAGTCTGTCCTGCCCCCGGTAATACAGCGCAATATTCTCGAAAATCCGGGATGGTATACGGCCTACACGCCCTATCAGGCCGAGATTGCACAGGGACGCCTAGAGGCGCTCTTGAATTTCCAGACTATGGTTGCCGATTTAACCGGAATGGAACTTGCAAATGCATCCCTCTTGGACGAGGGAACCGCGGCCGCCGAGGCTATGGGTTTGCTCTTCGCCCTTCGCGATCGCGACCAAAAGAAAAACGACGTCAATAAATTCTTTGTTTCCGAAGAAATTTTACCGCAAACCCTCTCTGTTCTTCAAACACGTGCCACGCCTATAGGAGTTGAAATCGTGGTGGGCAACCACGAGGAATTTGACTTTTCAGCAGATTTTTTCGGGGCCATAGTCCAATATCCCGGACGCACCGGAAAAGTGCACAATTTCAAAGATTTCATCCCACAGTGCAACCAGGCCGGGATTAAGGTGGCCGTAGCTGCCGATTTACTGAGCTTGGTAAAATTGGAGTCGCCCGGTCATTTTGGTGCTGATGTAGTGGTGGGCACCACACAGCGCTTCGGGATTCCGCTGGGTTACGGCGGTCCGCACGCGGCTTATTTCGCTACCAAGGACGACTACAAGCGCAGCATACCGGGACGTATTATTGGCGTTACGAAAGACCTAGACGGCAACCGCGCCCTGCGTATGGCACTCCAAACCAGGGAACAGCACATAAAACGCGACAAGGCCACTTCCAATATCTGTACCGCCCAGGTGCTACTTGCCGTAATGGCCGGTATGTACGCGGTATACCACGGGCCAGAGGGACTTCAGGATATTGCCAACAAGGTGCACAATAAAACCGCAACTTTGGCCGGCGCGCTAGAAAATCTAGGGTTATACCAAGCCAACGAAACGTATTTTGATACCATCGCCATTAAGACCGATGCGACAAAGATCAAGTTTATTGCCGAGGCAAAGGAAATTAACTTCTATTACCCAGATACCGAAACGGTTTCAATCTCCATCAATGAAACCACGACTCTAAAGGACCTTAACAAGATCGTTCAGGTTTTTGC
>NZQO01000042.1 GCA_002693605.1 Flavobacteriaceae bacterium | reverse complement strand
TTGATTGCCAAGGAGGCAGTCTGTACATAAAAATCATTTTAACAATATTGGCATGTATTTGACAAAAGAAAAGAAAAGCGAAATTTTCAAGAAACACGGTAAATCGGCAACCGACACCGGTTCTACGGAAGGGCAAATCGCGTTGTTCACGCACCGCATCGAGCACCTTTCACAACACCTTAAAAACAACCACAAGGACTTCAACACGGAGCGTTCGTTGGTAAAGTTGGTAGGGAAGCGTAGATCGTTGTTGGACTATCTTATGAAGAAAGACATTATGAGATACCGTGCCATCGTTAAAGAATTAGGATTACGTAAGTAATATGGTTTTTGGAAAGGGGCTTTTAGGCCCCTTTCTCATTTTTTGCTACTCGCGACAACCCATTACAGTCATCAGAAAACTGAGATTTCTGAAATTTTTTCCTGCCCCGAGTGGGCAGGGCACATAGAAAAAGCTACACTTAGTTTTTCATTGGTCAGCACAACACCACAACGACACAACTTTTGCGCGATCATCGCGCAACGACCAATTTTAACAGTGCATTCCCCATGCACAATTTTGAAAAACATTTTTTATGAAACCTGAAGCATTTAAAGAGGTAATTGATCTTGGCGATGGCCGCGAAATTACCATTGAAACCGGAAAGTTGGCCAAGCAGGCCCACGGATCGGTTGTAGTACAATCAGGAAAATGTATGTTGCTATGTACCGTAGTTTCCAACTACAAGCAGAGCGACGTAGATTTTCTTCCGTTAACGGTAGACTACCGTGAAAAGTTTGCCGCCTCGGGCCGTTATCCAGGCGGATTCTTTAAGCGCGAGGCACGACCCAGCGATGGCGAGATATTGACCATGCGCTTGGTAGACCGCGTATTGCGCCCCTTGTTCCCGAAAGATTACCACGCCGAAACGCAGGTAATGATCCAGCTAATGTCGCACGACGAAGAGGTAATGCCAGATGCCATGGCCGGTTTGGCCGCATCGGCAGCCATACAGCTTTCCGACTTTCCGTTTGAATGTGCCATATCCGAAGCCCGAGTGGGCCGTATCGATGGCGAATTCGTCATTAACCCTACCCGCGCCCAACTAGCCGAGTCGGATATCGATATGATAATCGGTGCGTCTATGGATTCTGTGATGATGGTAGAGGGCGAGATGAAGGAAATTTCCGAAGAGGAAATGGTAGAGGCCATCAAGTTTGCCCACGACCACATTAAGAAACAGTGCGAGGCCCAGTTGCGCCTGGCCGAAAAGGTTGGCGGGAAAAAAGAAACCCGTGAGTATGAGACCGAACGTGAGGACGAGAGCCTTCAAAAGGAAATACACGAAAAAGTGTACAACCGCATTTATGATGTGGCCAAGAGCGGCTCTTCGAAGCACGAGCGCGGAAGTGCGTTTATGCAGATAAAGGAAGACGTTCGCGCAGAATATTCTGAAGAGCAACTGGAAGATTTTGGCGATATGATTTCAAAATACGTGGCAAAAGCCGAAAAGGCCGCCATTCGCGACCTAGTACTGAACGAAGGACTGCGTTTGGACGGACGTAAGACCGATGAGATACGCCCCATTTGGTGCGAGGTAGATTACCTTCCCTCAACACACGGGTCGGCTATCTTTACACGTGGTGAAACCCAAGCGTTGGCCACCGTTACCTTGGGCACATCACGAGAGGCAAACCAGATAGACATGCCTTCTTTCGAGGGCGAGGAAACCTTCTATTTGCACTATAATTTCCCTCCTTTCTCAACTGGCGAAGCGCGACCCATTCGCGGCACCTCGCGTCGTGAAATAGGACATGGAAACTTGGCACAACGTGCCCTTAAGGGAATGATCCCCGCAGACTGTCCTTACACCGTGCGCGTGGTTGCCGAAGTATTGGAAAGCAACGGCTCCTCCTCTATGGCCACCGTTTGTAGCGGTACTATGGCCCTGATGGATGCAGGTGTACAGCTTAAAAAACCAGTTTCGGGGATAGCTATGGGACTTATTTCCGATAGTGAGTCTGGAAAATACGCCGTATTGAGCGATATCCTCGGCGATGAGGATCACTTAGGCGATATGGACTTTAAGGTAACCGGTACTGCCGACGGAATTACGGCTTGCCAGATGGACATCAAGGTGAAGGGATTATCCTACGAAATCTTGGTGAACGCACTTAAACAGGCATCGGCCGGCAGATTGCACATTTTGGAGAAATTGACCGATACCATTTCAGAACCAAACTCTGATGTTAAGCCACACGCTCCGAAAATGGTTACAACGACCATCCCGAACGAGTATATTGGTGCCCTAATTGGACCCGGTGGAAAGGTTATCCAAGAACTTCAGAAGGAAACCAAGACCACGATCGTTATCAACGAAGACCCCGTTACCGAGGAAGGTATCGTGGAGATTCTTGGTACCGACCAAGCAGGTATCGACAAGGTATTGGCCAAGATAGACTCTATCACGTTTAAGCCTGAAGTTGGCAGCGTGTACGAAGTAAAGGTTATCAAACTTTTAGATTTCGGCGCTGTAGTAGAATACCTCGACGCCCCGGGCAACGAAGTATTGCTGCACATTTCCGAATTGGCTTGGGACCGTACCGACAACGTTACCGATGTAGTAAACCTTGGCGATGTTATCGATGTGAAGTATTTCGGAATCGATTCCAGAACCCGAAAGGAAAAAGTTTCCCGCAAGGCGTTACTGGAAAAACCAGAAGGATACCAAGAGCGCAAGAGCAGCGGCGGAAATCGCGACAACGATCGCCGCGATGGACGGGGGCGAGACAATCGCAACCGCGACCGCGATAGAAGAAGAGACTAGTTGTAACAACTAGCTTAATAAATATCTAAGAACGCCTTCGGAAACGAGGGCGTTTTTTTCTGCCATAATTGCACCTCGAGCCCAATCACTGCCATTTACTGCCATATCTGCGTCTTTTCGGTTTTAATGAAAAATTTTAGCATTTTGTAAAAAAAACCTTCAATCCGTTGGTATAATTGGGCTTATCACATAAATAGTACGATTCCTTCAGAATATTTCACCACAGCAAGAGTCTCGCATGGTCCTTGCAACCTATTGGCAAAACAAACAAAAGACATGAAAGTATTAGTAGTTGGAGCAGGAAATATGGGTTTGACCTATGCCGAGGGTATGGTAAAATCACCTTTTCTGAATCGTAGAAACTTGATGATTTACGATGCGTCTCCCGAAAAGACATTAACCCTGAGCAAAATTCCGCATTTCGATGTGTTCGAAAAATTGGAGGACGCACTGCCCTTGGCCGATGTGGTTTTTATAGCGGTAAAACCGTTCCATAGCGAAAGCCTATTTGCCGATATGAAGCCTCAGGTAAACCAAGACCAAATCTTTATATCGCTCATGGCCGGAATTACCATCGATACCATACAACAGGGTCTAGGGATTAAAAAGGTAGTGCGCACCATGCCCAATTTACCCGCCAAGGTGGGGAAGGGCGTTACCTCCTTTACCGAGGCCAAGGAAGTGAGCCGCGTGGAATTGTTAATGGTTCGCAATCTGTTAGACACTACCGGTGAGGCAATACACGTGGAGAACGAACGGTTTATAAATGCGTCTACAGGAATTAGCGGAAGCGGCCCGGCGTATGTGTTCTATTTTATGCAATCAATGATGGAAGCTGCACTGAAAATGGGCTTCTCGGCGAATGACTCGCGCGTTCTGGTATCCCAGACATTCGAAGGTGCCGTGGCACTATTCAACGAGTCGGACCTATCGCCCAATTCGTGGATGGAACGTGTGGCTTCCAAAGGAGGAACAACTCGCGCTGCGCTGGATTCTATGGAAGACAACAATATAAAGGAATTAATCAAGGAAGCTGCCTATGCCGCGTTTAACAGGGCTACGGAGCTCGGAAAATAATAAACACTATTACACACACAGAAGAAAAACATACTATTCAAAACGCAATTATGAGCAAGCAACGAGTGGTCATTAAGGTTGGAACCAACGTAATGACCAACAAAGACAACCGCATTGTAGGCCCAATCTTGAACGAATTGGTGCGCCAAATAGCCGTATTGTACGAAAACGACGTAATACCGGTATTGGTATCCTCAGGATCGGCCATTGCCGGCAAGGAAATTTTGGGAGATTGTTCGTTTACGGACTCTTCCACCCGCCGACAAATTTTCTCGGCCGTGGGCCAACCGCGTATGATGCGCCATTACTATAGCCTATTCCACGATTATGGAATGCGCTGCGCGCAAGTGCTCGCCACGAAGCGCGATTTTGCACCGGGAAAGCACCGCGAGAATATGATAAACTGCTATGAAGGGCTTCTTTCCGAAGGAATCGTTCCCATAGCAAATGAAGATGATGCAGTATCGCTCAAGATGTCCATGTTTAGCGATAACGATGAACTCGCGAGCTTGGTGGCCGAATTGATTCAGGCCGACGCACTCATTTTGTTAACAGATACGGACGGGCTTTACACGGGACATCCAGAGGCAGACGGTTCGAAAAAACTGAGCAAGGTACATACTGACGAAAATGTAGAGCAATATGTTCAGAAAAACCAAAAGGCCGAAGGCGAAGGCCGCGGGGGCATGAAATCGAAACTAAAAATTGCGAAAGATACCGCGCGCAAGAACATACCTACCTTTATAGCCAATGGCAAGCGCGAGAACGTGATAGTGGACCTAATGCACGGCAAGGAAGTAGGAACAAAATTTTACGCATAATAAACTTAAAACGAAGATGAAGATGGAATTATTGAACGAAAATAAAAAGAACAATGTACTGGATACAATGGTCCAGCTCTTAGATACGCACCGCGAGGAAATTCTCGCGGCCAACAAGAAAGATCTCGCAGCTTTTCAACGGGAAGACCAAGCGCTATATGACCGCCTTGTTGTAACCAACACAAAGGTAGATGGAATGATGCAGGCTATTAAGGAAGTTCGCGAACAGGATGATCCCGTTAACCGCATAATTTCGAGGGATGTGCTGGACAGCGGATTGGAAATTACCAACAAGACCGCGCCCTTCGGAACAATCATGATCATTTACGAATCACGGCCCGACGTAACCATAGAGGCAGCCGTACTAGCCTTTAAGGCGAACAATAAAATACTGCTAAAGGGCGGGAAGGAAGCCTACCACAGCAACAAAAAACTCGTTGCTTTATGGCACGAGGCACTGGCAGGAAATGATCTAGATGCCAACTGGATTACCATGTTAGAGATGAACCGGGAAGAAACCCAATCCTTTTTGCGCAACCCCAGCGAACCCCTGGATCTAATCGTGCCACGTGGTGGCGAGCGGCTCATTCAGTTCGTGAAGGAACATGCAAAGTGTGCCGTACTGGTGAGCGGTCGTGGTAATAATTTCCTATATGTACATGAAGAGGCCGACTGGGAAAAATCACTGAAGGTAATTCTCAACGCAAAAACCGACAAGATATCTGGCTGCAACGCATTGGACAAGGTTTTGATTGACAAGAACATTTCAAACTATCACGAAAAATTGGGCGAGTTGCGCGAAACGCTACGCAGCGCAAATGTCGAGGTGCTGGTCGATGCCGAAGTTAAAAATGTACTGGATGATGAACAGCTTATCCCAAATACTGATACTTGGCACGAAGAATTTCTAGCGCTTAAAATCGCGATTGGCGCAGTAAACGGATTGGAAGAAGCAGTCGATAAGATTAACACCTATAGTGGCGGCCATTCCAGCAGCATCATGACCGAGAGCAAGGACGTTGCCCACAGTTTTATGGAACAAGTTGATAGTGCGGCGGTATATCACAACGCCTCTACCCGTTTCACCGACGGCGGACAGATGGGCGTAGGTGCCGAATTGGCAATAAGTACCGACAAATTGCACCATCGCGGTCCGCTAGGGCTAAAGCAATTGGTCACCAATAAATATTATGTATATGGCGATGGTCACGTACGTGTGTAAATTTGGTATTTACAAAGCAAAAAAACCTCCGCTTGGAGGTTTTTTTTATGAAAAGATCTTTTTTTTGCGCAACTTTTGGAAACTTCAGAAACTATAAGACATGAAAGACATCCCATTCTGAAAAAAGAAATTATCCCCTTCACACTGTTAACTATTTCCGGGACAAGCACATACGAACCTTTGTCGTTAGACAAATGCTTATTTTTGAAATGTTAGAGAAATGATTTGCTGATAGAACATAAATTACACCCCCAATACCGTGTATATACCAAGGCCAACCGTGCCTTGTTAAATAATTCTTAAAAAAAATACCCTTTTATGTAACCTTTTGTCGTTGTATTACGTACAACTTATACACGCACAAATTTAACTTACACAAAGGATTCACTTTACATGAGACAACTCAAAATTACGAAGCAGGTAACCAACAGGGAAACCGCCTCTTTAGACAAGTACCTACAGGAAATAGGGAAAGTTGATCTTATCACAGCAGAACAGGAAGTAGAATTGGCACAGCGCATAAAGGCGGGTGACCAACGCGCCTTGGAGAAACTGACCAAAGCTAACCTCCGTTTTGTGGTATCGGTAGCGAAGCAGTATCAAAACCAAGGGCTTACCCTTCCCGACCTCATCAACGAGGGAAATTTGGGTCTAATCAAGGCCGCCCAGCGATTTGACGAAACCCGCGGTTTCAAATTTATATCCTACGCCGTTTGGTGGATCCGCCAATCAATCCTACAGGCGCTGGCCGAACAATCCCGTATTGTACGCTTGCCTCTCAACAAGATAGGTAGCATTAACAAAATCAATAAGATGTACGCCTATTTGGAACAGGCGAACGAGCGTCCGCCATCTGCCGAGGAAATTGCAAAAGAGCTCGACATGACCATTAGCGACGTAAAGCAATCCATGAAAAATTCTGGACGCCACGTATCGATGGATGCGCCGTTGGTGGAGGGAGAAGACTCCAACCTTTACGATGTACTTCGCAGTGGTGAATCGCCCAACCCGGACCGCGTGCTGCTTCACGAATCGTTGCGTACCGAAATTGAGCGTGCACTAGAGACCTTGACCCCACGCGAGGCCGATGTAATAAGATTGTATTTCGGTCTTGGAGACCAGCACCCAATGACATTAGAGGAAATTGGCGAAACGTTCGATCTTACGAGGGAGCGCGTGCGCCAAATTAAGGAGAAGGCCATTAGAAGGCTGAAGCACACCTCAAGAAGCAAAATTTTAAAAACGTATTTGGGTTAAAATGCCTAAATTTGCATTAACAACAGTTACTCATAACTGTTCGTTTTTTGATTGATGAATGACCTCCGGCTGATTACCGGAGGTTTTTTTCTGCCAATCTTTCTCACCTTGCCCATGATTTAGTACTTTTGAAGAACAACCTCCAGTACCGTGCACACCATTAGTTATTTGAGCAGGATTAAGAAAGGCGTAGATAACGATGCGCTCAACGAGCTGTTCTCCATTACAAAGTCCAACAATGACAGGTACAACGTTACCGGAACGCTACTTTTCTCCGAAGGCTTTTTCTTCCAAATCCTAGAAGGGCAGCGGGACGTTCTAAAATCGTTGTTTCATACCATACAGCACGATGCGCGCCACGAGGATATCCTAATAATCAAGAACCAACTCACGACCAAGAGACTGTTTAAGGACTACCGCACCGGCTTTAGCGTCCTTCAATCGAAGGAAGAAATAATGAACTTGAAAAAATACATAGACCACTCGCAACTAACGAGCACGAATTCAACCTATATTACTTCAATCTTAGAACCCTTTTTACTGTAACCATGACAAAAGCCCTTATTGCCCCCTCCATTTTAGCCGCTGATTTTGCCAATCTTCAACGCGATGTTGAAATGGTGAACAACAGCGATGCAGACTGGTTCCATCTTGATGTGATGGACGGGGTTTTCGTGCCTAACATTTCCTTCGGAATGCCCGTGATTGAAGCTATCTCTCGGCACGCCAAAAAACCATTGGACGTGCACTTAATGATTGTGCAGCCAGAGCGATACATACGTGAATTCGCCCTCCTGGGAACCGATACGCTCACCGTGCATTTCGAAGCTTCCACACATCTACATTGCAGCTTGCAGGCCATTAAGACGGAAGGAATGAAGGCCGGGGTGGCCCTGAATCCGCACACGAATGTAGCTGTGTTGAAAGACACAATTATGGATATTGATCTAGTTTGCCTAATGAGCGTAAACCCGGGCTTTGGCGGTCAAAGTTTTATTGAAAACACCTATGAGAAGGTTAGGGAGCTGAAAAAGATCATTTCAGAAAAGGGAGCGAGCACCAAGATCGAGATTGACGGTGGGGTGACCGACAAGAACGCAAAGGAATTGGTATTGGCCGGGGCCGATGTGCTTGTTGCCGGGAGCTATGTTTTTGGAGCAGACAACCCTACCCAAACCGTTAAACACCTTAAGCAACTGGTTTAACCTAACTTGCCTTCAAAAAATCTTCTTTTATGAAACTTGAACAATCTTGTCGCGGAAGGAGCGACTGTAGTGTCCTGCATTCTTCGGAATTGAAATAGACGATTACGGAACCTCCAAAAAAATAAAATTTCAAGCTATTCCTCCGCATAAAATTTAGGGTCTTCTGCCTGTGGCAATACCATTGTAATACCAAGTTACAATTTTAAGATTCCATTTTTTTTGTATCTTATGTAAAAATAGTTTCAGGAGAGGCCTAGTGCCGACCTCTTCTGCCAATATCCATTTTACATAAATCGCTATTTTATGGGGAAAAAATTTTACGTCAGCATTATCGCGCTCTTCACCGGTCTCTGTCTCTGGGCCCAATCGGGAGGTAACGATCCCAATTGGACGTTTTTCCGAAAGGACAATACCGGAATTGGAGGACAATTGCACTTTACGCTTCAAGGAGATAGTTTCAATAATATCTGGACTGGAGGATATACTTCCAATATCGATGAGGGAAGTTTGGTTCGCATTAGCCCTGTCGACACTGTATATACCAATTGGGGAACTTATTCGGAAGAATTTCTTCCCAATGGAAAAATTTACGATATTGAGTTTGACGGCACCGGAATCATCTGGGTAGCTACCGAAGCGGGGCTTACCACCTCTCCCGATGGTTTGGAATGGCAACATTACGACACCACCAACACCCCAATGCTTACAAATAAAATTGAAGCCCTGGCCATAAGCCAGGGCAATTCGGTTTGGGCAGTCGCGACAGATACAGATAACGCTAGCCTTAACGGAATAGCGAGTTTTAACGGGATCGATTGGTCATATCTCACCCCCAGCAACTCCAATTTGCCAGCCTCGGGCGCCTATAATGATATTGCGGTAGATTTCAATGATACCATCTGGATCGCCTCTGATAGCGGACTTATTTTTTATGACGGTACCGATTGGAACGTATATACCCCTTCCAATAGCGCGCTTTCATCTTCCATAATACATGAGGTAGCAATAGACGACCAAGGGCACATCTGGGCACTTACCGCCGGAGCCATCGATATTTTTGACGGTACCGATTGGACCCACATTACCGAGAGCGACTTACCTGTTACTAACCTCAACGCCCGTACCATGGCGCTTCAGGGAGAGCGAATTATGATTACCGAAGCCGGTAATTACCGGTTGCTACTTTTTGACGGCACAGATTGGACGGTTGAAACCACCAATTTCAGCATGTTTGACTCCTACATTGATCTCGACGGAAATTTCTGGGTTTCGGGCTATGGCGTAGTGGCCAAATACGATACGTCGGGCG
>NZQO01000041.1 GCA_002693605.1 Flavobacteriaceae bacterium | reverse complement strand
TGAAGGAAAACTGGCTCTATACCCGATGTGGTCTGGGTCATTAAGCTGGTAGTGCCCGTGGGTGCAATGGTGAGCAGGGCAATGTTACGGCGACCGTACTCGAGCATTTCATAATAAAGTTTTTCATCGGCTTCCTTAAGGCGAAGAATAAACGGATTTTCCTTTTCGCGATCGGCATCAAAAATACCGAAGGCGCCCCGTTCCTTAGCCGTATGTACCGAAGCGCGATACGCCTCGAGCGCAATGGTCTTGTGAATCTCGACCGAAAACTCGTTTCCGGCATCGCTCCCGTACTTAATGCCCAGGGCGGCAAGCATATCGCCCTCGGCGGTGATGCCGATACCCGTTCTGCGGCCTTCTTCTGCCTTGTTGCGAATGTTGAGCCACAAATTCCGTTCAACAGATTTTACTACCTCGGTTTCGGGGTCTTCGTCAATTTTCTTGATAATGGCATCTACCTTTTCCAGTTCCAGGTCGATGATATCGTCCATAATGCGCTGGGCGGCCGCAATGTGCTTTTTGAACAAATCAAAATTGAAATGGGCCTTTTCGGTAAATGCTTCTTCTACATAAGAAAATAAGTTGATGGCCAATAGGCGGCATGAGTCATAGGGACAGAGCGGAATTTCCCCACATGGATTGGTGGAAACTGTCTGGTAGCCTAGGTCGGCATAGCAATCTGGCACCGACTCGCGAATAATGGTGTCCCAGAAAAGGATGCCCGGCTCGGCGCTCTTCCAAGCGTTGTGCACTATCTTTTTCCAAAGTTTTTGTGCTTCGATGGTCTTTTCGTTCTTTGGATTCTCGCTGAAAATGGGATATTTCTGAGTGTACGACTTTCCTTCTTTCACAGCCTGCATAAATCCGTCGTCTATACGCACGGAAACGTTTGCGCCCGTTACCTTGCCCTGTTCCATCTTCGCATCGATAAAATCTTCGGCATCTGGGTGGTTTATAGATACCGAAAGCATTAGTGCCCCACGGCGCCCGTCCTGTGCCACCTCGCGGGTAGAGTTGGAATAGCGTTCCATAAACGGAACGATGCCCGTAGAGGTAAGTGCCGAATTCTTAACGGGCGAGCCCTTGGGCCGAATGTGCGAAAGGTCATGACCAACGCCGCCGCGACGCTTCATTAATTGAACCTGTTCCTGGTCTATTTTCATTACCCCGCCGTACGAGTCGCTATTGCCAGGGTTCCCTATTACGAAACAGTTGGAGAGCGATGCAATTTGGTACGGATTGCCTATACCGGCCATCGGGCTACCCTGCGGAACGATATACTTGAAGTCCTTGATAAGGTCGAAGACCTCGTCTTCGGTCATCGGGTTGGGGTAGCGCTGTTCTATGCGCGCTATTTCCTTCGCAATGCGACGGTGCATGTCATTGGGGGTCTTTTCGTATAAGTTCCCTTCCGAGTCTTTCAGGGCGTACTTATTTACCCAGACGCGGGCGGCAAGATCATCGCCTTTAAAATACGCCACGGAAGCTTCAAAAGCTTCTTCTTGCGTGTAGGTCTTGGGGTCTTTGGCGGTAGCTTCTATTTGCATAGAGTAAGTTTTATGAGGTTAATGAAGTCGTTTTCTATGGGGTAAATATAGGGAAAGACTAAGGGTGGTTCAACAACTACTTTTCAAAAGTTGTCAAGAACGAATTGTTAATTAATTGATAAACAGAATTATAAAAAATTATTAACAATAAAAAGTTGACAAAAAATGAAAAGTATCTTCCGCAGTAACTGAATGTAGCCCTGCCGCCCGGTTGAGGTGCGGTTATCTCGCACAAGAATGTCTTTTGTATGATGGAAATCAGTTTTTAAACGAGGGGCGCCATTTATCTTTGCCTAATGAAAATGCTCGTTATAGTCACGACTTTACTGCTATTCGCGCGGCCATTTTGGCCGGTGGTCGAATACGTGGTCAATTACGACTATATCGTTAATAGCCTGTGCGAAAATAGGGACCGCCCTGCGCTGAAGTGCAACGGCAGTTGCTACCTCTCCAAGCAATTGGCCCGGCAACAAGCAGATACCGATGCCAACCCATTCGAGAAAAGTGCTGAGAACCATTTCCCTCAGCCGCTTTTTCAGTCATGTTCTTATGCCGTAGTTACAAGGGCAAGGGAAATGTCACCAAAGCAACCACTGCCATTTGGTGCTAACCAAAAAGGGGTGTCGCAGCTCTACCGGTTTGTGCAACCCAAACCACCCCGCATATGATGTTTTGATATCCCGGCGGTTCGATATTTCGGATTGCTTACAAGCTAAATTAAAACATCAGAATTCAACAGTATGAAAACACTATCCCGTGGGGGTGTGCCGCTGCGCACGACCTTCCGAATAAACGTAGGCTTGCTTCTCGTCACCTTTTTGGCACATGTAACAACTACAAGCGCACAGCAGACCCAATTAGATAGCCTGTATATCTTGCCGGTACAGCTTGGTGAGGTCGTAGTTATTGGTGCCGCCAAAAAAATGGAGCATCAAAAACAGCACAAGCCCCTCTCTACCCTAGATGAATATCTCGAGGGCGCCCAACATGTTAACATGGTTAAGCGAGGTGCCTATGCCTGGGAGCCTGTCCTAAATAATATGACATCAGAGCGGTTAACGGTAACTATTGATGGAATGCAGATTTTCGGTGCCTGTACCGATAAGATGGACCCCGTTACGTCGTACGTGGATGTTTCCAACCTAGAGGCGGCCGAGATTTCGTCTGGACAGCGCGGTGCCTCCTTCGGAAACGCCATTGGCGGAAATATCAATCTCAAGCTTGAAAACAGTCGCTTTAAGGACAAGGGGTGGTACGGCAGTTTTGAAAATGCCTTCGAGAGCAACAATGGTCAGCGCGTGCTGGGTGGCGAGGTTAATTTTGCAAGATCCAATTTCTATATCGATACCGATGTCATCTACCGAAAAGCCGATAATTACGTTGCCGGTGGGGGCGAGGAGGTGTTGTTCTCGCAGTTCGAGAAATATAATTTTTCGGTAAATTCAGGATATCGCGTGGCACCGGGCCAGCGTATACTAGCTGCGCTAATTTATGACGAGGCGCGCGATGTGGGCTATCCAGCGCTCCCTATGGATGTTTCGTTGGCACGTGCCGTGATTGCCTCCGTAAGTTGGGAGCAGGATTCGCTCGGAAATTTTACGGACTGGGAAACGAAGGGCTATTTCAACACCATTAAACACGTGATGGACGACTCGCAACGGCCCGAGGTGGCCATCCGTATGGATATGCCGGGTTGGAGCGATACTGCCGGCCTTTACTCGCAAGTATTCCTACAAAAAGGGAAACATACCTTACAATTTAAAATCGACGGGTACTACAACCGCTCGCTCGCCGAGATGACCATGTACCCCGCCAATCTGGAGGAAAACCCCATGTTCATGCTCACCTGGCCAGATGTTAGAACGTTCAATACAGGCCTCTATTTGGAAGATAAACTACAGCTGGGGATGCACACCGTTACCCTTGGCGGGAGGCTGGGTTTCCACAATAACAGGGTGGCAGATGATTTTGGCTTGAAAAGCCTCCAGATTTTCAGTCCGGAAATGGAAGCTGCCAACTCGCGAATACTCAAGAGTATCTCCGCACAGTGGCACCGGCATCTCGAGCCTTTTCACCTTTATGTTGGTGGGGCGTATGGCGAGCGTGCCCCTTCGGTATCGGAAGGATATGGTTTCTACCTGTTTAACAGTTTCGACAATTTCGACTATATAGGCGATCCAAACTTAAAGACCGAACAGGCTATCGAGGGCAATCTAAAGGTCGTCTTCGAAAAATCAAGGTGGACGCTCACTGCCCAGGCATCTATCTTTCATATGCCCAACTATATTATTGGTACCGTGGCCGAGGAACTTTCGGCAATGACAATGGGGGCCTCCGGGGTGAAAATCTATGAAAATTTGGAGAGTGCCCAACTTATTAACACGTCCTTTCTCGCAGAGTGTGAAATTTCCAAAGGGTTGAAGGCACAGGCCGGCATCTCATGGCACCGCGGTACCGATAGTGATGGGGGCAATCTTCCGCTAATTAGTCCGTGGGCATATAACGCCAATCTGAAGTATCAGAAACAAGGCTATTCCGCTACCCTTTCAGTAGTAGGTAACGGGGTTCAGGAAAATTTCAACCCGCTCTATGGCGAAAGCCAGACCGCTGCCTACACGGTTGTAGCTGCCTCGATGGGAAAGCGCTTCTTTATCTCGGCCAACGATTTTTACGTAAAGGCGGGCGTGGAGAATCTGTTCGATGCGCGCTACAGCACCTACAGTGATTGGAACAACATTCCGCGGATGGGGCGAAATGCCTTCGTGGCGCTGTCGTATGCCCTGAATTAATCAAAAAAATAAAAAAAATCTTTCAAATCGTACTATTATGAAAACTATAAAATATTTCTCCATTCTATTTCTGTCGCTTCTTTTGGCAACCTCGTGTTCCGAAGATGAGACCGAATCGAACACTACCGAAGTTGACCCGATGTTGGATTATACATTGCTGAAGCAATTTGAAAATGAGGGAAATACAATCGAAATCCTTTCTAAGAGCGAAACCCTGACGGTTGGGTATAACGAACTGTTCGTACGTATCAAGGACGGGATAACGGGAAATTATGTTGCGAATGCCCAACCCAATTGGCTGCCTGTGATGCATATGCAAATGATGGAGCACTCGGCGCCGTTCTCTGCGCTGTCGGCAATAGAGACGGGCACGGTATATTCTGGATATATTGTATTTCAGATGCCCGGGAATTCTAACGAATATTGGGACCTTACCCTCAACTACAAAATTAATGACGTGACCTATTCCGCGATCGAGCGCCTTGAAGTGCTTTCGCCCGGAGACGGGCTAACTCGTGTTCAGACCGTTACCGGGCACGATGACGTCCGTTATGTGCTAGCCCTCGTGGAACCGCAAGCTCCCGAGGTAGCTGTACAGGGTATTTCGGCCCTGCTCTTTACTATGGAAAGCATGATGAGTTTTCCCATAGTACCGGATTATACCATTAAAATCGACCCCCGTATGCCAAGTATGGGCAACCACGGGTCTCCCAACAATAAAGATTTAATATATAATTCCCAGGCGCGACAGTACGAAGGGGAGGTGTCATTTACCATGACCGGCTTGTGGCGTTTAAACTTAAAATTACTGAACGATAAGGGAGAGGTGATAAAGGGCGAGGACATTACCGAGGCGAACCCCGAGAGCAGCCTTTATTTCGAAGTGGAGTTTTAATTCGTCAACCATCCGTTGTTGGTAATTAATATTCAGAATTAGAACGCCGTCCCAATTCTAGGATTCGGGCGGCTTCTGTTTTTAAGTGATTGCAGTTTTCGGAAATCGTTCCCACCGTGTAGGCAAGCTATTGCCGGTATTTTAATGTGCATGCAGTACGGGTTTTTCCCCCGCTGATGATGTTCCTGTCGCGGCACTTTTCCGGAGAGGAAAATTGTTAAAGTTTTTAAAAAGAAAATAATTGGCATTTCTTTTTTGAAAAACTATATTTGCACGTTTTAAAAATTATATAAACACGTATAAGAATGCAGAATAAAGGACTCATTACCGTTTTTGCGATACTTTTTGGGTTGGTAAGTTTATACCAATTGTCATTTACCTTTATCGCGAACAAAGTTGAAGGAGAGGCAGAAGAGTTTGCGCAACGTAAGTTTGACGAAAACCAACCCGAACTGCGCCAGGAGGCCGAGATGCAATATCTCGACTCGATAGCCAACGAAGATGTTTTGCTGGGTATCAACTACCGCACCGCGAAGGAAAAGGAGCTCAACAAGGGGCTCGACCTGAAGGGGGGTATCAACGTAATCCTGCAAGTTTCCGTGCGCGACATTTTGCGCGGCCTTGCCAACAACACCAAGGATCCTGCGTTCAACCGAGCATTGGAGCGTGCCAGCGAACTTCAGAAAAACAGCCAGGACACCTACCTAGAGTCATTCTTTACTGCGTTCGAGGAACTTCCCGGTGAAAACTCACTTGCATCGCCAGATATTTTCTTCAACAAGAACCTGGAAGACGATATCGAGGCCACCATGACCAACGATGAGGTTAAGCCCGTAATTGAGCGTAAAATAGACGAATCTATTGCTTCTGCCTTCGAGGTACTTCGCAAGCGTATCGACAAGTTCGGGGTAACCCAGCCAAACATTCAGCGTTTGGGTAACTCGGGCCGAATCTTGGTCGAATTGCCCGGTGCAAAGGATGTTGAGCGTGTAAAGAACCTATTGCAGAGCACCGCCCAATTGGAGTTTTGGGACGTATACCGCTTTGAGGAATTGGCCGGCTTCCTGCAAGCAGCCAATAACAGGGTAAAGGAATTGAAAACCGACGGGGACACTTCGGAAGAAGAGGCTGCTACAGCAGATATTGATACTACTGAAATCGCCAATGCCGAAGCGGTACAGGACACTACCGAAACTGATGATATTAGTGAACTATTGGGGGGTGAGGACGTTGAAACGGCCGATGCCGAGGTGAACGAGCCCATTATTGACCTAATGGTATCTCCCGGTTTTCAGGGTAGTCCAGTTCTAGGCACCTTTCAGGTAAAGGATACCGCACAGGTAAATGCCTACTTGCGCATGCCGCAGGTTCGCAATTTGCTGCCCACTGATATGCGTTACCTAGAGTTTATGTGGGGACTTCCCACGGTAGTGGATAACGAAAATTTTGAAGGTGAAATAACCGAACTATACGCCATAAAAGGTAACCGTAATAACGAACCACCGTTAAGTGGTGGTGTGGTTACCGATGCTCGCCAGTCATACGATCAGTTAAACAACGTAATCGTTGAAATGCAAATGAACGGTAAAGGCGCCCGTATCTGGGAGGAAATGACAGGGTTCGCCTTTGAAAATAAGAGCCAGATTGCCATCGTACTCGACGATATCGTGTACTCTGCGCCAGGTGTAACACAGGGCGCAATTGCCGGTGGTAGAAGCCAGATTAGCGGTGATTTCACCATTCCACAAGGAAAGGATTTGGCAAACGTACTGCGTGCGGGTAAACTACCTGCCTCGGCCGATATTATACAGGCAGAAGTTGTAGGTCCAACCCTAGGACAGGAAGCGATCGATAGTGGAATGCTATCGTTCATTATCGCCTTGGGTTTTGTACTTATTTGGATGATTTTCTACTACGGAAAGGCGGGTGCTTTTGCCGACGTTGCCCTAGTAGTTAACATTCTCTTCATCTTTGGTATCTTGGCCGGCCTTGGTGCCGTACTAACGTTGCCCGGTATTGCTGGTATCGTATTGACCATCGGTATATCGGTAGATGCGAACGTACTTATCTTCGAGCGTATCCGTGAGGAACTTTCCAAAGGAAAGGCGCAGCGCGACGCGATTAAGGATGGTTTCAATAATGCTCTATCCTCCATATTAGATGCGAACATTACCACCGGTCTTACGGGTCTTATCTTATTGGTATTCGGTACGGGGCCAATTCAAGGTTTCGCAACAACCTTGCTTATTGGTATTTTAACGTCGCTGTTCACCGCCATTTTTATAACCCGTCTATTTATAGATGGCGCCACCAAAAACGGAAAGTCGCTTACCTGTTCTACGTCAATGACCAAGAACTTGTTCAAGAACGTGAATATCGATTTCCTTGGCAAGCGTAAGATAGCCTATGTAATTTCTGGAACTTTAATCGTAATTAGCTTAGGATCCTTGTTTACTGTAGGTTTGAACCAAGGTGTAGACTTTGTTGGAGGGCGTACCTATACCGTGCGTTTCGATAAATCGGTTAACGCCAATGAGATTGCCAACGACCTTACTGCTGTCTTCGGAAGCGTAGAGGCGAAAACCTACGGCAGCGACAACCAGCTTAAGATTACCACCAAATACCGAATTGAGGAAACCGGAACCGATGTCGATATTGAGACCGAGCGTATGCTCTACGAAGGTTTAAAGCCCAACCTGCCGCAAGGAATGACCTATGAGGAGTTTAAGGCCGATGAGCCTGGCAAGAACGTAGGTAGAATGGAATACTACAAAGTGAGCCCTACCATTGCAGACGACATTAAGAGTGCCTCGTTCTGGGCGGTACTGGGGTCATTGTTAGTTGTTTTCCTTTACATCTTGCTTCGCTTTAGAAGATGGCAATTTAGTTTGGGAGCGGTAGCCGCTGTGTTCCACGACGTGCTCATCGTATTGGGAATCTTCTCGCTTACGTACAAGATTATGCCTTTTAATATGGAAATTGACCAGTCGTTTATCGCTGCGATCCTAACCGTAATTGGTTACTCGCTGAACGATACCGTGGTAGTTTTTGACCGTATTCGGGAATTCTTCAACGAGCATAGCGGATGGAAGATGAACCGAATCATTAACAGCGCCTTGAACAGCACATTGAGCCGTACGTTGAACACCTCTATCACTACGTTAATCGTATTGCTTTCCATTTTCCTAATAGGAGCCGAATCGATTCGAGGGTTAATCTTTGCACTTATCGTGGGTGTGATTGTAGGTACCTACTCTTCATTGTTCATTGCAACGCCAGTGTTCTACGATACCGTTAAGAAACGCGGTATCGACCTTTCAGACAAGAAAGAGGAGGAAGAGGACGAAAATGCGCCTAAGCAAGTAGAGGAAAAAGTCTAAAATATTTTCCTATAAAACATAAAGCCCCATCTTCAAAGCGAAGGTGGGGCTTTCATTTTTAGCAAGGCTTTACTTACCCGAGTGAAGCCAATTCGCGTTTCAGATTCGCGCGGGCCCTATCTTCATAATGTAAAAGGAAGTATTTCGACTTATAGATACGCTCTCGCTTTAGGTACGACTTTATAAATGCCTTTCTACCCGCTCGGTAAATTAACTGCGGAATTGCCCTAAATTCCTTTCTGATATTTCGGCGGTAGGTATCGTAGCTTCTCGCATCCGCTCCCAATATGGAAAGATCCAGGTCCAGGAGTAAATTGGTATCGGAACAAGTTGAGGGCAAATGGTGCTTGGTGCCCATAATTTGGAAATGGCACGCTTCGATTTCCGAAAAGCGAGTTTCAGAAAGTGACTTTCGCATATATTGGGCGCTTTGCCGCTCGTTGTCGCTCCTGCCGGGAACATGGATACAATCGTGATAGTATATTGAAAATAATAGCGTATCCCTATTATTGGGGCGCGCTTTGGAAGCGTCAAGTGCATCGAGCATTTGGGCGATATGTCCTAAGTTGTGGTAATGCCTCTCCGGAGCGCTGTACATGCGCTGTAAGTTTTCCCAGCACTGCGTAGTGAACGCCTCGCTAGGTGAATACGTGTTCAGTAGCTCCTTATAGATAGTGGCAACTTTATCAAATTCCATGATGTGTACGTGCCAGGTTCGCGCCTTGCTAAGATACGGAAAGTAGAGTTGTTACTTCCAATCTACCTTGTCACCGGGTTCCAGGTCCCATTGGTCGCTCAGGCCGGCGTTTACCTCGAGCACGTATTGTGCAGGTCCTTCGGAAGGTAGGGAAGTGGGGTCGCGTGGTTTTGCATTCTTTTGGATGCTGACAATTCTCCTATTAGCGTCCAAAAAGATGATGTCCAGTGCAAACTCGGTATTTTTCATATAAAATGAACGGGGTTCCTCGTTCCCGAAGACGAAGAGCATGCCCTGCGAATCTTCCATGCCGGAACGGTACATAAGGCCGGTTTGCGTTTGGTACTCGTCATCGGCAATTTCAATATCGAGCTTCGTAATTAGCGAATCGGTTTCTGCCTTGATTAGCCGTGCCTCGCCCTCCTTGGTGAAGCTCACCTTTTGCGTTAGGACTTTCTCCTCAACCTTTTCCTTGCAACCATTCAGGAGGCCGGATGTGAATACGGTAAAAAGGATAGTGGCGATGGAAATATAGATTTTCCGAAGTTTCAT
>NZQO01000040.1 GCA_002693605.1 Flavobacteriaceae bacterium | reverse complement strand
TATTGGAACCTGAAGATAAGCGGATGCTGAAAAACCAAACGCGGGCCATAATTCTCGAGGAGTTGTGCAATCCTTCCGTATAAAAAAACCGTCCTATGGCGAAGAACGGTTTTTCTCTTAATGAAGTTCGGTATTACCCAAACCTAACCAACTAAAAACTAACCTAAAATTTAAAATTCAGTCCGCTGTACACCCCAAAATAATAAGGTCTAAAGTTTACAGACGAATCTGTATACGGATTGAGTTGGTACTTAAAAATAGGCTCAATATTAAACAACAAATTCTTGGTTATCTTATAGTCTACCCCCAAACCTACGTTGGTGGTAAAACTTACCTCGTTTAAATTATTCGCCTCTCCCAATACGGTATTGAAGTTGTTCGATTCAATGGCGATCTCATTATTGCCCAACAAGAGCGTGCTCATACCCCCAATAACATTAATTCCTACTTTGGTGTCCAGGACGGCGTATTTAAGCTCTAGGGGCACTTCAAAGTAATTGATGTTTTGTACCAGTTGGGCATTCCCGCCCGTAGCCTTTGGGGTTACGTTCTCAAAAGGATTGCCTTCCATAGTGTTTTGCGATAGTGTACCCTTGTCAAAAGCAGTAACTACCACATTCCTGCTTCCGTAATCGACAGTTTTAAGTGCTGCACTAACAGGACCTGAACCAACTTCAATACCTCCGGTGCGGTAACTCAAGGCCACGTTCGCAATTCCGGAACGTACGCTCAATCTATTGTTTATGTTGTAGCTTACCTGTACTCCATAGCTGAAGTTGACCTCGCCCTCTTGTGCATTGTCGGCAAAAGTGGGGTCAATCGACGAGCCATTGTCAAGGCTACTATAGTATACCGGCCCCACGGTAGGTGCCACGCTCCATTTGTCGGTAGGGGAGGCGGTAGTTGCTAAGGTACTTTCGGCTTCGTTCTTGGCAACTTCCTCGAGTAGGGAAGGTTTTGCGGTCGTTTCAGTGGGAATGGACTCTTTGATGGTTTCCGCGGACTTTTGTTCAACAGATCTGTTTTTATCTGCCTGTCCGGCTTTTTCATCTTGGGGCGAAACGGCAATCACCTCGCGTTGATTCAAAATCTGCTTTTTTTCAATTGGGTCTACAAACCTCCCGGCATCGCGTTGTTGTCCTTGGGTTGCCTGTTGTGGGGTTGGCAAATTTTTTCCTTTTATATTTTTTTCTTCGGAAGCAATAATTCCCTGGGTAGCACCATTCGAAGAATTATCCGTTTGGGAAGGGATTGAGGCCGATTTCACTGATGAAGTTCCATTGTCGCGATCATCGTCATGGGTTAGTTTCGGGACTTCTTCCGAAGCTATCGGCGCGGGCTTTGAAACACGCTCTCTAGGCTCCTCAACGGCGCCGTCATTTTGACGCTGCGATTCTGTTGGTTCGGTAGTTACAATTTCTGAATCGGGACTATCACTGGTCAACAACGAATTTCCTATAGTTACCAAGAGCGCGAGCAATGCGGCAACGCCGGCCACTTTCCACCATAGGGGCACTACTTTTCGCTCTCGCTTATCGCGGGAAAGTTGCGCCTCTATCGATTCCCAAACGCGCGGGGACGGTGCAGGCTCGTATGTTTCGAACCGCTCCTTAAAAAGCTCGTCTATGTGCTTTTTTTCTTTCATTGGGTATTTATTCTTTTTCCGCGTTATAGGCGTCTATCTTGTTCTTTAGAATGTTGCGGGCCCTTGCCAGGTTCGATTTAGACGTGCCATCGCTAATTCCTAACAGTTCGCCAATGTCTTTGTGCGAATAGCCGTCCATCACGTACATGGTAAACACCAACCGGTACCTATCTGGCAGTTCCTGGATTATTTTGAGCAAAAAGCTTAACGGAACGCCATCGCTCTCTACGGTAGGCTCCTCTTCCGCTTCCAATTGCCCCTCGTCCTTGAGGTCATACACTTTTTGGCTGCGGTATTTTTGAAGTACGGTATTCACGGTAATCCGCTTCATCCACCCTTCAAAGGAACCTTTGTCCTTAAACTGGTTTATTTTCCTAAAGATCGTAATGAACGCATCTTGCAAGTTATCCTCGGCCTCGACATAATTGGGCGAATACCGCAAACAGATCGAAAACAGGGTGCCGGAGTACCGCTCGTACAGCGCTGCCTGTGCCTTAACGTCCTGCCGCTTACATTGTATGATGAGCTCGCTTAATGTCAAAGTTGTAGGTCCGAAATTATTAGAGGGTTATTTGATTGTTACGAAATCCTTCAAAATAATTAAGGCACCACATAGAGTAGATGCCTTAACGTAAAATGGTTGCGTCTGGTAAGGGAAAATTTTATTCGCTTAGCGCTGCTATGGCATCCTTTATTTTTTGCTCGAGTTCTTCCATCAACTCAGGGTTATCTACGAGCAGTGCCTTTACGGCATCACGGCCCTGGCCCAGCTTAGTGTCGTCGTAGCTGAACCATGAACCGGCCTTTTTGATAATCTCGAAGTCTACCCCGAGATCGATAACCTCGCCCACCTTGCTTATGCCCTTGCCGTACATAATATCGAACTCGGCCGTCTTGAAGGGTGGTGCCACCTTATTCTTAACCACCTTTACCCGGGTCTTGTTTCCTTGTACCTCGCTGTTGCTGTCCTTAATTTGGGTAGAACGGCGAATGTCCAGACGCACCGAGCAGTAGAATTTCAGGGCGTTACCACCGGTGGTGGTCTCTGGGTTCCCGAACATAACGCCTATCTTCTCGCGTAACTGGTTTATGAAAATAACCGTACAGTTGGTTTTGCTGATAGACCCGGTGAGCTTCCTGAGGGCTTGTGACATGAGGCGCGCGTGCAGTCCCATCTTGCTGTCACCCATTTCCCCCTCAATCTCGCTCTTGGGCGTCAAGGCCGCGACCGAGTCGACTACGATAATATCAATCGCACCACTGCGTATCAAGTTGTCGGCTATCTCGAGTGCCTGCTCGCCGTTATCGGGCTGCGAGATAATTAAATTTTCAATGTCTACGCCCAATTTTTCGGCATAGTAACGGTCAAAGGCGTGCTCTGCATCGATAAAGGCGGCGATGCCCCCTTTTTTTTGTGCCTCGGCAATGGCGTGCAATGTCAAGGTTGTTTTCCCCGAAGATTCCGGGCCGTAAATTTCGATGATTCGGCCGCGCGGATAGCCCCCTACACCCAAGGCCACATCGAGGCCCAACGACCCCGTGGGGATTACGTCTACTTCCTGAACGGCGCTATCGCCCATCTTCATCACGGTCCCCTTTCCGTAGGTTTTGTCCAGTTTATCTAAGGTAAGCTTGAGTGCTTTTAACTTTGCTTCTTGATCTTTGCTCATAGTTCTGTTTTTCTGAAAATACTAAGTAGGCTAAGGTACCAAATCTTCCGTTTTGCCACAACGGCAAAAAATGCGAATCGGCCTTTTTTGTTAACAGGGCTAAAAAATGTACTTTTGCACCTCGCTAAAAATCATTCTTTTCACCCTAAACATTAGTATAGCATGCAACTGTACAATAAAATGAGTGCGAAAGAGCGGGAAGAAATGCTCGAGCAGGCCGGCGAGGACCGGCTCACCCTCTCTTTTTACCAATATGCCAAGATTGGCAATCCGGAACTTTTCAGAAACCACCTGTTCGTGGCGTGGGATGCGCTCGATGTGCTAGGTCGCATTTATGTGGCGCACGAGGGGATAAACGCCCAACTGTCGGTGCCCGCTAGTAACTTCGGAAAATTTAAGGATTTTCTCGATGGGATCTATTTTCTGAAGAACGTCCGCCTGAACATTGCCATCGAGCACGACCTTAAATCGTTTCTAAAGCTCAAGGTTAAGGTACGCCCGAAAATCGTTGCCGATGGGCTGAACGACGATACCTTCGACGTGACCAACAAGGGCGTGCACGTAGATGCCGAAAATTTCAACAAGCTACTGGAAGACCCAAATACTATCTTGGTAGATATGCGCAACCACTACGAGAGTGAAATCGGCCACTTTCAAGGTGCCATTACTCCCGATGTAGACACCTTTCGCGATTCGCTCGACCTGATCGAGGAAGACCTTAAGGAACACAAGGAAGATAAGAACCTCGTTATGTACTGTACCGGCGGAATTCGCTGCGAAAAGGCAAGTGCTTACTACAAACACAAAGGCTTCAAGAACGTGTTTCAGCTAGAGGGCGGCATCATAGAATACGCCCGTCAAGTGGAGCAAAAAGGAATCGAGAACAAATTCATGGGCAAGAACTTTGTCTTTGACCATCGCCGTGGCGAGCGTATTACCGATGAGGTAATAGCACAGTGCCATCAATGCGGCGCGCCTTGCGATACCCACGTTAACTGCGCTAACGAGGCCTGCCACCTGCTTTTTATTCAGTGCGAAGCGTGCGCCGAGATCATGGAGCAATGCTGTAGCAACGAGTGCGTGGAAATCATCCACCTGCCCTACGAAGAGCAGAAGAAACGCCGAAGCGGCCTCCACAATAGCAACAAGATCTTTAAGAAGGGGCGCTCCGAGAAGCTGAAGTTCAAAAAGTAAAATCTAAATTCGGGGTACCACATTGGTAATTTATTATTGGTATCTTTACCTATTGTATTGAGACGAATTGTTTAATCTACGACCCACTTCTCACCAAGCGGGCATTATATATAAAATATGGGCTGTACCAGCTGTGCCACGGGCGCCAACGGACAGCCAAAGGGCTGCAAGAACAACGGTACTTGCGGCACCGATGGCTGTAACAAATTGACGGTGTTCGATTGGCTTTCGAATATGTCGCTCCCTTCCGAGATGAAACCCTTCAACGCCGTGGAGGTGCGTTTCAAAAACGGCCGAAAGCACTTTTACCAAAACCCAGACGGCATTTCCCTATCCATTGGCGATGTGGTGGCGACCGAGACGTCGCCGGGGCACGATATTGGCGTGGTCACCCTTACCGGCGAGCTGGTACGGGTTCAAATGAAGAAGAAAAAGGAGAGCACAAAAGTTGAGGCGCTTCCGAAGATATACCGAAAGGCGAACCAAAAGGACATCGATATTTGGACAAAGTACCGCGAGAAGGAGCCCGAGGTCCAGAAAAGATCACGCGAAATTGCAATGCAGCTCGGACTTAAGATGAAAATCTCGGATATCGAGTTCCAGGGCGACGGCTCAAAGGCAATTTTTTACTATACGGCCGAGGAACGGGTCGATTTCAGGCAACTAATCAAAGATCTAGCCCGGGCATTTGGCACGCGCATTGAAATGAAACAGGTCGGTTTTAGGCAAGAGGCCGCAAGGCTTGGCGGCATTGGGTCCTGTGGGCGGGAACTTTGCTGTTCTACGTGGCTGACCGATTTCCGCTCGGTGAACACGGCCGCGGCTAGGTACCAGCAACTGTCTCTGAATCCACTAAAACTAGCGGGTCAATGTGGCAAGCTGAAATGCTGCCTTAATTATGAACTGGACACGTACCTTGAGGCGCTAAACGAATTCCCAAAGAACGACATCAAGCTAAAAACCGAAAAAGGGAATGCCGTTTGCCAGAAAATAGACATTTTTAAAGGGCTCATCTGGTATTCGTATATCGAACAAGGAATGAACTGGCACGAACTTACGGTCGAAAATGCCAATAAAATTATTGAAATCAATAAAAAGGGCAAGAAAGTTGCTAGTCTTGAAGAGTATGTGGTGGAGGCAAAAACCACCCCGAAGGAGTTGTTCAGCAACGTCGTGGGGCAGGATAGCTTGACACGTTTCGACCAGCCCAAGGGAAAGCGGCAAAACAAGAAAAAACGGCGTAACAAGAAGAGGGGCCGAAGCAAGAACAGAAACACGAACAATAATGCATAGATTTTTTTGGGTTTTCAGTGTGGTCGTACTCCTCTCCGCTTGCAATGATGATAGAATGATAGCGGGCGAAATGCTATCGTTAAAGGGCGGATGGAATAAGGAGCAGCCAGTAGTGTTCACAATTCCCGAGCTAGATTCTGTACAGCCCTACAATCTTTTTCTGCAGGTTCGCAACTCCAACGATTATCCGTTTAATAATCTCTTTTTAATAGTGTCAATGGAGTTTCCCCACGGAAAAACCGTAACCGACACCCTAGAATACCGAATGTCGCACCCCACCGGTGAGTGGATGGGCAGCGGTATTGGTAGTATAAAGGAACACAAGCTGTGGTATAAGGAAGGGGTTACCTTTCCCGAAACGGGAGAGTACCTCCTGCGCATAGAGCACGCCTTGCGCAATAACGGCGAAGTGGAAGGCGTTAGCCAATTAAAGGGTATCACGGATATTGGTTACAGCATTGAGCCGGCAGGGCAATAAAAATGAATATGGCAAAGAAATCGCAACATAAAAGGAAGAGGAAGGGCAATTCAAAAAGGCATATCAGCACTTTTTGGAAGCTGTTTGGGGCCTTTATAGGGCTTGTAATTCTCGTGTTTCTACTTGCCTCTTGGGGAATCTTCGGAAGCTTGCCCGATGAGACAAGCTTGGAAAACCCAGAGAAGAACCTTGCCACGGAGATTATTTCTTCCGACGGAAAGACATTGGGAAAATTTTATAAGGAAAACCGTACGCCCGTTCAGTTTGAAGAGCTTCCAGATCATTTAATTAACGCGCTGATTGCGACCGAAGATGTGCGCTTTTACGACCATTCGGGCATCGATGCCAAGGGAACGGCTCGTGCCGTAGCATTTTTGGGTACCCGTGGGGGCGCCAGTACCATCTCGCAACAGTTGGCCAAGCTCTTCTTTACAGAGCAAGTTTCAAGTAACAAGTTGCAGCGCGGCCTCCAAAAAATAAAGGAATGGATAATTGCCATAAGACTAGAGCGTCGTTATACGAAGGAAGAAATTCTCACGATGTATTTCAATGAGTATGATTTCCTCAACCAAGCGGTGGGGATCGAATCGGCGGCAAGCATTTATTTCGACAAGGAACCATCGCAGTTATCTACGGTCGAGTCGGCCATGTTGGTGGGAATGTTCAAGAACTCTTCCCTGTACAATCCACTGCGTAACCCCGAGGGGGTTAAAAATCGACGCAATGTCGTGCTCGCGCAAATGGAGAAATACGATTTTATAACCAATGAGGTGAAAGACTCGCTACAGGCACTTCCGCTTAAATTTCAGTATACCCCGCAGGGGCACGACGAAGGTATCGCCACGTATTTTAGGGAATACGTACGTGCGTTTATGGCCGAGTGGATCAAGGAGAACCCCAAAACCGATGGCAGCGACTGGAATATCTATAGCGATGGGCTAAAGGTGTACACCACGATTGACAGCAAAATGCAAGAGTATGCTGAGGAGGCCGTGGACCTGCATATGAAAAATCTTCAGCAGGAATTCGATAAGCAGAATAAAAACAACAAGACGGCTCCGTTTCGCGATATTACTGAAGCCGAGACCGAGCAGATCCTCGATGCGGCCATGAGGCGCAGCGACCGCTGGCGCGAGATGGTCCAGCAAGGAAAGGACGAGAAGGATATTATTGCCAGTTTCAAGAAGAAAACGCCTATGCGCGTATTTGCCTGGAGCGCCGAAAACCAATCGATCGATACGGTTATGACGCCGCTCGACTCGATTCGGTATTACAAAAAGTTCTTAAGAGCGGCACTTATGTCGATGACCCCGCAAACGGGCGAAGTTAAGGCATGGGTTGGCGGTGCAGACTACAAGCACTTCAAGTACGATATGGTAAAAACGGGAGAGCGCCAAATTGGCTCTACGTTTAAACCTTTTGTATACGCTACTGCCATAGACCAAATGCACATGTCGCCCTGTGATACCTTGCCCAACACACAATATACCATTCCGGCAGGAAAGTACGGGCTGCCAAAACCGTGGACACCACGTAACTCGAGTAACGATTACGGAGGAATGCTAACGCTGAAATCGGCATTGGCAAATTCTGTCAATACAATTACCGCCCGGCTTATTGATAGGGTGGGTCCAGAGCCTGTTATCGATTTGGTTCAGAAAATGGGTGTCGACACCAAGGATATGCCCGCCGTACCCTCTATCGCCTTAGGCACACCAGATGTGAGTCTATATGAAATGGTAGGGGCATACAGCGTTTTCGCGAATGAGGGTGTATATGTAAAGCCAATGCTCATACAACGTATAGAAGATAAAAACGGGACCGTTCTCTATCAGAACATACCCGAAACTAAAGACGTAATAAGCGACGAAACCGCCTACGTAACGGTAAGTTTGCTGCAAGGTGTAACCCAGGGTGGGTCTGGAACGCGACTTCGAGGTAATTGGGCTGTTAATACACCCATTTACAAGGAGGTGGTTACTGGGTATCCGTACGAGTTCACCAATCCGATAGCGGGAAAAACCGGAACCACCCAAAACAATAGCGATGGTTGGTTCATGGGTATGGTGCCGAATCTGGTTACCGGCGTTTGGGTTGGGGGCGAGGATCGTGCCACGCATTTCAGGAATACGGCCTATGGCCAAGGCGCTACGATGGCACTGCCCATTTGGGGCATGTACATGAAAAAGTGCTATTCGAACGACGAGCTCAATGTTTCTAAAGATGATTTCAAACGACCCAAAACGCTTTCCATTGAGACAGACTGCAGTAAATGGAAGGAGAATGCGAACGAAACCGAGGTGCCTGACGAATTCGATTTCTAGCGAAAATAAATATTGATGACACAGAAATCCGCCTCCCTGGCGGATTTTTTTCATATGGAAAAAATAGAGCGCCAAAGGTTTTCAAACTCTATCCCAATTTCTGTATTTTTATACAACCGATAATTCGTGTCATCAATAAGGCACGATCACATTTGAAATAAGAAATACATGATACAAAAAACGGTTGCTAACGCACAGGAAGCCTGTGAGGGCATTAAAGACGGCATGACCCTGATGCTGGGGGGCTTCGGTCTAAGCGGGATACCCGAGAATGCCATTTCCGAACTAGTTCGAAGAAACATTAAGGAAGTTACTTGTATTTCCAACAATGCGGGTGTTGACGATTTTGGTCTCGGCCTTTTGCTTCAAAAGCGCCAAATTAGAAAGATGATCTCCTCGTACGTGGGCGAGAATGCCGAGTTTGAACGGCAAATGCTTAGTGGCGAACTGGCGGTAGAATTAATTCCGCAGGGCACCTTGGCACAGCGTTGCCAGGCCGCCCAAAGTGGCACCCCCGCTTTCTACACGCCGGCAGGATACGGAACCGAAGTGGCCGAGGGTAAGGAAACGCGTGAGTTTAACGGCAAAATGTACGTAATGGAACGCGCCTTCGAGGCAGATTTTGCCTTCGTTAAGGCGTGGAAGGGCGATACTGCCGGGAACCTTATTTTTAAGGGTACGGCACGCAACTTCAATCCGAATATGTGCGGCGCGGCCACCATTACCGTTGCCGAGGTGGAACAGTTGGTCCCTGCCGGCGAGCTGGACCCGAACCAGGTACACATTCCCGGTATTTTCGTGCAGCGAATATTCGAAGGGAAGAACTACGAGAAACGAATTGAACAACTAACCGTAAGAAACCGAAACTAATGGCATTAAGTAAAGAACAGATAGCCCAGCGTATTGCAAAGGAAGTAAAGGACGGCTATTACGTAAACCTCGGTATTGGCATACCCACCTTCGTAGCAAATTTCGTGCGGGACGATATTGAGGTAGAGTTCCAGAGTGAAAATGGTATTTTGGGAATGGGCCCCTTTCCGTTTGAAGGAGAAGAGGATCCGGACCTTATAAATGCTGGTAAGCAAACCATTACTGCGCTACCGGGGGCGTCGTTTTTTGATTCGGCGATGAGCTTTTCCATGATTCGCGGCCAACATGTGGACCTCACCATTTTAGGTGCGATGGAAGTCGCCCAAAACGGTAATATTGCCAATTGGAAAATTCCTGGAAAAATGGTGAAGGGCATGGGCGGCGCTATGGACCTTGTTGCCTCGGCCGAAAATATTATCGTGGCAATGATGCATACCAATAGGGCGGGCGAATCGAAATTGCTGAAGGAATGCTCGTTGCCGTTAACTGGCGTACGCTGCGTTACCAAGATCGTTACCGACCTGGCGGTACTCGATATACGGGACAATGCGTTCTATCTACTGGAACGTGCTCCCGGAGTGTCGGTCAAGGAGATACAGGCCGCCACGGAAGGCGATTTAATTATATCGGGCGAAATTCCTGAAATGGAACTATAAGACGTACAACACTATAGCGAGGCGATGGAGACATCGCCTTTTTTTATGCGTTTTCGTAGGAAAAAACCGAAGTGAACGGCTAGTATGTTAAAAATATTTACACTTTATCGAATAAAAATGCTTTTAATCGTATATAACTAAATATGTTTCGCATCTTAGCCTTCCCAAAGAAAACCAAAACGACCTACTATGAGACCATTTATTAATTCTTTGAACGGTACGCTGCGACTTTTGCGAAACGTACTTTACGTAGCGAAAAAAGTGTTTTTGTTAATGTAATTTTTTTCAAGTTAATTTTCCCCGAATCTGCAATGATTCAATTAATGTCCCCCGTTCTTTGTGAGGTTAGAACGGGGGTTTTTTATGCAGTATCTACAATGGCTATAGCCCTTTCGGGATGGCTTCAATTAGGCGCTTTGTATATTCCCGCTGCGGATTTTCGTAAATTTCATCGGCGTCACCCAACTCCTCTATCTCGCCCTGATTCATCACCATTAACTGGTCGGCCATATATTTTACCACGGCCAGGTCGTGCGAGATAAATATATAGGTAAAGCCAAAGTCCTCCTTCAGCTCGTTCAGGAGGTTTAGCACCTGCGCCTGTACCGATATGTCCAGGGCCGAGACCGACTCGT
>NZQO01000039.1 GCA_002693605.1 Flavobacteriaceae bacterium | reverse complement strand
TGACCCGACGGTGAATTTGGCCGCCGAGGACTGGCACCACCTCAAGCACCACGATTGGATCTTGCCATCGCCTGCCGATTATGGTAAAAAGCCCACCAAGAAATAGTTCTATTTCCATACCTTTGCGCTCTTAAAAGCTTCGGAAATGCTACAAGTAAACGACATTCGCGAGAATACGGAAAAAATTATCAAGGCCCTCTCCAAAAGGGGAATCGATGCGACTACCGACCTTCAGGCCGTCTTAAAGGCCGACGAGGAACGTCGCGGTACCCAGGCAAAACTCGACGAGACCCTGGCGCAATCGAATAAATTTTCGAAGGAAATTGGAATGCTCTTCAAAAACGGGGAAACCCAGAAAGCGAACCTGCTGAAGGAAAGAACGACACAGTTGAAGGAATCATCCAAGCAATTGCAGGACCAACTTGCAAAGGCTGACGAGACACTTCAAAAACTCTTATATACGCTTCCCAATGTTCCGCACGTAAGTGTGCCCGCGGGCAATGACGAGAACGATAACGAGGAAGTTTTCCGCGAATGCGATATCCCAACCCTAGAGGAAGGCTCCCTTCCGCACTGGGAACTTGCCAAAAAGTACGATCTCATCGATTTTGAGCTGGGCGTAAAGGTCACCGGTGCCGGATTTCCCGTGTATAAGGGCAAGGGCGCCAAACTGCAGCGCGCCCTGATTTCTTATTTTTTAGACAAAAATACCGAGGCTGGGTATACCGAATACCAGGTACCGCACCTGGTAAATGAGGCCTCAGGATTTGGCACCGGGCAATTGCCCGATAAGGAAGGCCAAATGTACCACGTAACGGCAGATGACCTTTATCTTATTCCCACGGCAGAAGTACCCGTAACCAATATGTTTCGGGGCGATTTGCTCATGCACAATCAACTGCCCATTACCTGCACCGGCTACACCCCCTGTTTTAGAAGGGAGGCCGGTAGCTACGGCGCCCACGTGCGCGGGCTTAACCGCCTGCACCAATTCGATAAGGTGGAGATCGTGCGCATCGAGCATCCCGACCACAGCTACGAGGCATTGGACGGAATGGTTGAGCACGTTAAGGACATATTACGCGAGCTGAAACTGCCGTATCGCATCTTGCGGCTATGCGGGGGTGACCTCGGCTTTACCGCAGCCCTTACGTTCGATTTTGAGGTATTCTCGACCGCGCAGGACCGGTGGTTGGAAATCTCATCGGTTTCCAATTTCGAAACGTTTCAGGCCAATCGTTTGAAACTGCGGTTCAAGGACAAGGAGGGGAACAACAACCTAGTGCATACGCTTAATGGCAGCGCACTGGCCCTTCCACGCGTACTCGCCGGAATCCTAGAGAACTACCAAACGCCGGAAGGGATTAAAGTTCCCGAGGTGCTCATACCGTATTGCGGTTTCGACATAATTCAGTAACAATTTCAGAATAAAAAAATTCGCTCCGTAGCCCATAACACTACGGCGTTGTTTTTGATGTAAGCTTTCAGAAATCATTTTGTTATCTTTAACGCTATGCGAACGCTCCTATTTTTACTATCGATACTTTGCTGCACGACGGTTTTCTCGCAAAACGATTTGCTGGCGAAGAATTACTTCGAGCAGGGCGATTTCGAAAAGGCGCTTACGCTCTACGAAAAGCTGTACGAGAAAAACCCGTACCGAACAGATTACCTCCTATTCGTAGTTTCCTCCCATCAACAACTGGAACAATTCCAAAGAGCAGAGCAGCTGTTGCAGGCCAAATTGGAGGGCAGAGACGTGAACCCCCAGTTATATATCGAATTGGGCCATAATTTCTCGCTCCAGAACAAGGAGACCGAGGCTGCCACCTATTACGATATGGCGATTGAATATATAGATACCGTCCCGCACTACGCCAACGCGGTGGGAAACCACTTCGAGAAATACAGCTTGCTAGACCGCGCCATCGAGGCTTACAAGAAGGGAATGGCGCTAGACCCCAAAAAGGACTTCAACATGCAATTGGCGCGCATTTACGGTGAACAGGGAGAGCTCGAGAAAATGTTCGATACCTACGTGAGCCTCATGGAGGGAAACCCGGCCTACCGCAGCATTGCGCAGCGCTATTTCAGCTATTACGTGACCGACGACCCAACCAATGCAGCCAACGAATTGCTTCGGAAAACGTTGCTGAAACGACTTCAGCAACAGCCTGAAATTTTGTACAACGAGTTGTTGAGCTGGCTCTTTATCCAGCAAAAGGAATACGAAAAGGCGTTTATTCAGGAAAAGGCCATTTTTAGGCGCAGCGAGGAAAACCTGCGGGGCATCATAGACTTGGCCCTTATCGCCATGGAAGACAAGGCCTATGCCCCCGCCATGGAAATGGTAGAATTCATAATAGAGAACTCCTATACACCCGAGGCTAAGCTGCTGGCCCAACAATACAAGATGCAAATTGCGCTGGAAATTACCGAGAAAAGTAACTACGACTCGCTTATCGCACAGTTTGAAGCCTTGTTCGAGACGTACGGCAAAGGGCCGGAGACTTATTTGCTGCAGATAGATTTTAACCACTTCCTCGCCTTTCGGAACGATAAAAAAGAGACCGCCATTGCCAACTTAAAGGAGCTGCTTGCACGAAAAATGAGCCCTTACCAAGAGGCGCGTGTAAAAATGGAACTAGCAGATATCTTGGTGTTCGACGAGAAATTTAACGAGGCGCTCATTTACTATTCCCAAATTCAGAAAAAAGTACAGAGCGATGTCCTTGCGCAGGAAGCACGGTTCAAGGTGGCCCGAACGAGTTACTTCAAGGGCGATTTTGAGTGGGCGCAAATTCAGTTGGATGTGCTCAAAAAATCTACCTCACAGCTCATCGCCAACGACGCTATGCAACTTAGCCTTATGATTCAGGATAACTCGCTGGAAGACTCTACCCAAACCGCGCTGAAAAAATTTGCCAAAGCAGATTTGCTCGCGCTCAGGAACAAGAACGAAGCCGCCATTACCATTCTGGAGAATATCTTGCAAGATCACAAGGGGGAAAAGATAGAAGACGAAACACTTTTAAAATTGGCGCAACTGTTCGAGAAGACGGGCGATTTTCAACGCGCCAAATTACAATATCTGAAACTGATCGAACTTTACAGCGACGATATATTGGCCGACGACGCTTATTTCCACTTGGCAAAATTATATCAGAACGAGCTCGATGCGCCCGACAAGGCACGGGAAACCTACGAACAGCTCATATACAGTTTTGCAGACAGCATTTATTTTGTGGAAGCCCGAAACGAATTTAGGCGGCTACGCGGCGATGCCATCAATTAACAGCCAACACCCAACTATGTACATTTATAACGTAACATTAAATATCGAGGAAGCAATTCATGACCAATGGCTGGATTGGATGAAGAATCAACATATTCCGGCAATGTTGGCCACACAGAAATTTACCTCAGCGCTCATGACGCGCGTGCAGGTGGAGGAAGATATGGGTGGCATAACCTATTCGGTGCAATACCGGACCGACAGCAAGGAGACGTTGCAGCGCTATTATGATGAGGATGCCCCAGCACTACGGGCCCAGAGCAAACCCTTTGAAGGAAAGTTCGTGGCCTTTCGCACCGAGCTGGAAGTAGTTTACGAACAATAAAAAAACCCAGGAAACCATACGGTTTCCCAGGTTTTGAAACAGTATCACAAATCTCACTCCTCATTAAGATTTGCTTTACTTTGGGTGTAATTACGTGTTGAAGATAGCTCAAATTTCAACAATGAAGAATTTTCTTACAGATATTTGATAAACGGCAAGATATTATCGACCAACAACGCTAATTATACGTAAAAGTCTATTTCTGAGCAAATTAGAATAGATGTATAAAGTTTCTTGGCTTTCCATCGCTAACCCTATCTTTGCAGGACACCAAATCACCATTTTTCTATGAACAAACCGGTACGCGCGAAAAAAAACTTAGGCCAGCACTTTCTAGAGGATGAGCACGTGGCCGAAAAAATTGGCAATACCTTGGGCCTGCAAGGGTATGATACCATCCTGGAAATAGGACCGGGAATGGGCGTACTTACCAAATACTTAGTCGAAAAAGGCAAAAAAGTGATTGCGCTAGATCTCGATAGCGAATCGATTGACTACCTCACCGAACATTATCCGCAGGAAAACCTTACCATTGTCGAAGCCGATTTTCTAAAGATCGAACTAGATGAACTCGTGGGCAATGAACCCCTTGCCATAACCGGAAATTTCCCCTATAATATTTCCACGCAAATAGTATTCAAGACGCTCGAAAACCGCGGGCAAATTCCCGAGTTTACCGGAATGTTCCAAAAAGAGGTGGCAGCGCGAATATGCGAGAAGGAAGGCAGCAAGACGTACGGCATCCTCTCGGTACTTACGCAGGCATTCTACGATGCCGAATACCTGTTTACCGTGAAGCCAGAGGTTTTCAATCCGCCGCCAAAAGTGGATAGTGGCGTACTTCGATTACTGCGGAAGGAAAACTTTACCCTTCCTTGCAGCGAGCCACTTTTTTTCAAGGTAGTTAAAACCGCCTTTCAGCAACGGCGCAAAACGTTAAGGAATAGTTTAAAAACCTTCAACCTTTCCGATAAACTAAAAGAAGATGCTATCTTTGGGCAACGCCCCGAACAACTATCAGTCTCGCAATTTATTTCACTTACGCAACACATAGAAAACGATGCAGTTTCAGCTAACCGATGATTTCATAAATCAAATAGAGCAGCTCATTTCCCTACAGGATGGAGATGCCCTGCGCGAGCTCCTGCACGATTTCCACTTTGCCGACGTGGCCGAGATCTTGGAAGAGCTGAGTTTCGACGAAGCGGTCTATCTGGTAAAATTGCTGGAGAGCGAGATTACCTCGGAAGCCCTGATGGAAGTAGATGATGACGTGAGGGAAAAAATCCTGGACCGACTCTCACCACAGGAGATAGCAGCCGAACTACAGGAAATGGATACCGATGATGCGGTTGACGTGATGGGCGAGCTGGACGAGGACATCCAAAAGCAGGTAATTGGCCAGATTGAAGATACCGAGCACGCCGCCGATATCGTAGAAATGCTCAAATACGACGAAGACACCGCGGGCGCACTCATGGCGAAGGAATTGGTGCGCGTAAAGGACAACTGGACCGTGGCCGGATGCGTTCGCGAAATGCGCCGCCAGGCCGAGAACGTTACGCGCGTGCATTCCATTTACGTGGTCAACAAATCGGGCAAGCTTATAGGCAGGCTATCGCTCAAAGACCTCTTAACTGTGGGCGAAAAAACAAAGATAAGTGAGGTTTTTATTCCGAAGGTAGATTATGTAACCGTGCATACCGATAATGAGGAAGTGGCCCGGATCATGCAGAAATACGACCTCGAGGCCATTCCCGTGGTCGATGACAACGGGGTATTGGTAGGGCGCATTACCATTGATGATATCGTGGATTTCATCAAGGAAGAAGCCGAGCGCGATTACCAAATGGCAGCGGGTATTTCTGAAGATGTCGAGGCAGATGACAGCATCTGGAAAATAACTCGCGCCCGTCTTCCGTGGTTGGTACTGGGCCTTTTTGGCGGTCTGGGTGCCGTTTTGATTATGGAAGGTTTCGACGATGCCCTGGCAAAATATGAAATTCTCTTCTTCTACACCCCGCTTATTGCCGCAATGGCAGGAAACGTGGGGGTGCAATCGAGCGCCATTATCGTTCAGGGCTTGGCCAATGACAACGTAAAGGGCAGTCTATTTAACCGTTTCGTGAAGGAAATGGGCTTGAGTTTAATTAATGGCCTGGCATTAGGGACCCTTATTATCGTGGTAAATTCGATTATTGGGAAGCCATTCGACGTGAGCATCGCCATTGCGGTTTCCTTGTTGATGGTAATTTTCATAGCAGCCATAATTGGCACTTTCGTGCCCATAATACTGGACAAAAGAGGTATTGATCCGGCCATCGCCACGGGACCGTTTATTACAACGAGTAACGATATCTTCGGGATCTTGATTTTCTTCTACATTTCGAAATTAATCTTAGGATTTTGAACCAGATCTTTTCTGAAATATTTACCGTACCCGCCTCGGCAATCGACGAGAATGGCCACGTAAACAACATTACCTATTTACAGTGGTGCATTGATATTGCTGAAAAACACTGGTTCTCAAAAGCACCGCAGGAACTTACCAATGATTATTTTTGGGTAGTGCTCAATCATTTCATAGAATATAAAAATCCGTCATTCGAAGGCGAAAAACTACGCATTGAAACCTGGATTACCAATGCCGAGGGTGTAAAGAGCGAACGCCACTATCGCATTGTAAGACCGGCCGACAATACGGTGCTGGTAACGGCGAAAACGCTGTGGTGCTTTATCGAACTCAGTTCGCAAAAGCCAGCGCGAATCCCCGAGACAATCCAAAAACTATTTCTCTAACAGTATGAAGACAATATCCATTTCCGAGAAATTCGAAAAGTTCACTAAGCAATGGCATCCTCACCAAATTGCGGTAGTAGACGAGATGCAGGTGTTGTTGGCAAAACTGAAAGATGAGTTTGTATGGCACGCCCACGAGGCCGAGGACGAGTTGTTCCTAGTCCAGAAGGGAACCCTGGAAATGCATTTTCGAGACCGGGTGGAAATTGTGAATCCGGGGGAGCTAATCGTAGTACCGAAAGGTGTCGAGCACTGTCCCAAGACCCGAAACGGCGAGGAAGTGCACGTGCTGCTGTTCGAGAAGCAGACTACAAAACACACGGGCTCGGTTGTTGACAAAAAGACGCAGACCAACTATCCAAAAATTTAAAACCCGTATCTTTAATGGGCACCAACACATACAAGCACTTTTGAAGATACTCCACCTAGACACCAATCACCCCCTACTCTGGGATAGCCTTGAGACCGCTGGATTTGAAAATTTCGAAGAGTATCAAAGCTCAAAGGAAACGGTCGAAAAGACGCTACATCACTATGAAGGCCTCGTAGTGCGCAGTCGGTTTCCTATAGATGCTACGTTCTTGGAAGCGGGAAAAAACCTCAAGTTCATAGCGCGTGTGGGCGCCGGTCTGGAAAACATCGATATTCCCTATGCCAAGAAAATGGGAATAAAGCTCATTTCGGCCCCCGAAGGCAATAGGAACGCGGTAGGCGAGCACTGCCTCGGGATGCTATTGTCATTGTTCAACAAACTCTCAAAGGCAGATAGGGAAATACGCAATGGCCATTGGAATCGCGAAGCAAACCGAGGTCTGGAATTAGATGGTAAAACGGTGGGTATAATTGGCTACGGAAATATGGGACAATCGTTCGCGAAAAAATTACAAGGGTTTGATTGTACCGTTTTTTGCCACGATATCAAGGAGGGTGTGGGCAACCAATATGCAACCCAGGTTTCACTCAGGACACTTCAGGAAATGGCCGATGTGGTAAGCCTTCACACGCCCCTCACGCCTCTCACAAACGGGATGGTTTCGAAGGAATTTATTGGCCAGTTCAAAAAACCATTTTGGCTGTTAAATACCGCTCGCGGAAAAAGCGTTGTGACGGCCGATTTGGTCGATGCCCTGAGGCAAGGCAAGATATTGGGGGCCGGACTCGATGTACTGGAGTTCGAAAAAAGTAGCTTTGAATCGCTCTTTTCCGAAGAGATGCCCGATTCCCTGAAGGAATTACTTGCTATGGAAAATGTACTGTTAACCCCGCATGTGGCAGGATGGACGGTAGAGAGCAAGGAAAAATTAGCGCGTACGATCGTTGAGAAAATAATTGATGCCTTTGGCTCGAATCCATCTATAAAAACAACTTAATATGAAAAAAAGGGTGACGGGCCTCGGCGGCTTCTTCTTTAAAACGAAAGATCCAGACGCCATCAAAAAATGGTACCAACAACGATTGGGGTTAAACACCGATGCCTACGGGTGTACCTTTTGGTGGCATGATGATGAGGGTAATAGGTGTTCGACGCAATGGAGCCCCTTTCCGGAGAAAACAGAATATTTCAAACCCAGTGGCAAGGAGTTTATGATGAACTTCAGGGTTGAAAACCTTACCGAATTACTAAAGGTCCTTGAAGAGGAAGGGGTTACCATTGTGGGGGAAGTAGAGGAATACGAGTACGGCAAGTTTGGCTGGATACTGGACCCCGAAGGCAATAAGATTGAACTCTGGGAACCAATAGACAGTGCGTTTGAATAATATATCCTCCTACCGTATCGCTTTCTAAATTTTATTTTATCTTTAATGTAACCAACATCAACTCATTATGGAAGAAAATAACAATCAGGATTACGACAGTACAAAGAAAAGAATGGACGATTCGGACCCAAGTTTTAAGGACCAGGCGAAAAATTCGGCCAGGGATTTTAAGGAAGGTTGGAACCAAACCACACAAAGCACGGAAAATAAAAAACTGCTCGCCGGCTTGCTCGGTATTTTTCTTGGTGCTTTTGGTGTGCACAAGTTTATCCTAGGTTACAACCAAGAAGGCATCATCCTCTTGGTAATTACATTAATAGGAATTGTCACCTCCTGCCTTTTCTTTGGTGCCTTCATCTATATGGCAACCGCCGTAGTAGGGTTGATTGAAGGCATCATTTACCTTACCAAAAGCGACGAGGAATTCTACCAGACCTACCAAGTGGGCAAAAAACCTTGGTTTTAGAACTTAATAGGGGAAATTGGAGCATTTTTACAGCTAACGCATTTTCGAAATAAAAAGAAAATTTAGCAGTGATATAATTTTAAAAAAGGGGGCGCTACGGCGCCTCTTTCATTTTTTCAGTCCTGCCCTTATTTTTTAGAACCCAGTGTTTTAGCCTTGTCTGAGCGTTTCCATAAAATTATTTTTCGGTTTTGTAATTCGTGCCATATTTTGTTCTATTTTCGCCCGCCGAAATGGAACTCGAACCCTTCCGTTTCACAACAAACTTTAAAAACAAAAAATAAAAATGAAAACAATAATTTTCGCCCTTGCCGCTTCGGCTTTAGTACTTGTAGGTTGTAACAACAAAGACAAAGAATTAACTGCACAGTACGATGTGTTGGTAATGCAACAAGACAGTCTTGCTACAATTTCGGCTGCAAACAAATCGGCTCACCAAGAAATGGTTGCTATGCACCAAGTTATGACCGAAAAGTTGAACGCTATGGAGACTAAAGACTCTAGCCTAATGGTAACAATGGCAGAGCATGAGGTTATCTTCAAGAACCACGAGGCTATCATTGCCGGTCAAGATGCTATGATCGCTGGCAACAATGAGTTGAAAGAGAAATTCGCTACGTTAACTGCTGAGGAAAAAGAAGCTCAAATTGCCTTGATCATTGAAAACCAGAACACTATGATCGAACAGAACGAGACCTTGAAAGCTGAGCACGAGCAACTAATGGCTAAGCACCAAGATGTTATGGCTAAAGTTCAAGCTCCCGTTGTAACTGAAGAGGATGAGAAAATGATGCAGCAATAAGCTGAACAAAATTCTAGAAAAAACCCGGGCCAACTGCCCGGGTTTTTTTATTCCCAGTAATATCGAATCGTAATCTTGCACCGAAAATCGTATCTTTTAAGAAAAAATGCAAACCACACCCGATTTCAGCAACTTACAAACCCTCTATATTAACTGTACGTTAAAGCAATCGCCCAGGACCAGTCACACGCGAGGTCTGATCGATGTCTCGGCGAAGATATTGGCCGCGGAGGGCGTTTCCTACGATATTGTTCGCCTGGTAGACCAGCCCGTTGCCCCCGGCGTCTATTTTGACATGACCGAACACGGTGCCCGGGAAGATGCTTGGCCAGCGCTCTGGGAAAAAGTAAACAAGGCCGACATTCTCATTATCGGCACCCCTATCTGGCTGGGAGAGCGCTCCTCTGAAACGACCAAACTCATTGAGCGGCTCTATGCGATGAGCAGCAAACAGAACGATAAAGGGCAATATTATTACTACGGTAAGGTAGGCGGGTGTATTGTTACGGGCAACGAAGACGGTATTAAACATTGCGCCTCTGGTATCTTATAT
>NZQO01000038.1 GCA_002693605.1 Flavobacteriaceae bacterium | reverse complement strand
TGGTAAATGTTGTCCAGGATATTATTGATCTGGATGCTCTGGGAGATGTTGTGGATAAAGTAAATAAACAGGCACAGGCAGAGGATGGTCAGGAAAATACCGAGCAGGATGGAAATGCCCGGAAGGCTGTACTCCTTATCGTTCGGCTCCACCGAAAAGAGCGTGAATATATTGTACAATATCGTGGCGAGATAGGTGCCCAGGATAATCTGGTGTCGCTTATCTGAGATGAGACCCGGCAACAGCCTGGGAGAAAAGTTACTCGAGGCTTGGCTCAGCAGGAGCATCACCATCGAAAAGCTGAACACCATCATCGAGATAAGCCCCCCAATACAGGCACTGAGCACGGTCAATGCCGTATCGCCATCCTGTAACACTAGCTGAGGCAGGTTTTCCGAAAGTTCCTTCGAAAGGCCGCTGTTCTCAACGGCCGTCATCACGAAGGTGAGGAAAAAGCCTAAAAGTGCCAAAAACGTGGGGTAAAAGGCAATCTTGCTTTTTATGGTGTTGAAAAAAGCGACAAGCTTAATGTAAAGTTGTTTCATTCTAAACCTTTTAATTCCCGTAAATGTAATGCGAATCGCATCACTTTCCCTTAAAATTGAATTAAATCTAAGTACAGCCAAGACAAGATGGCATTTAATCTGGAAATAATCAAGACAAAATGACGTATCTATTTCTTTGGATTTCTTTTTGTTATTAAAGTTTCAAGAGCCTAAAAAATATTGAAACAAAAACAATAAAAAATCATGATTTTAGTTACTAATAATAGTCCGCGTTTCCCTTCAATTTTTGATGGGATTTTGACTGAAAATAAATTGGATGTGCCTAATTATGAAAACTTTAGCATTCCATTTGTCAATATTCAGGAAAAAAATACGAATTTTGTAATTGAACTGGCAGCGCCCGGTTTGAAGAAGAAAAATTTTACAATTGAACTTGACGGAGACGTACTACATGTTTCCGCTACGAGCGAAGAAAAGGAAAAAGATGTAAATAATTTTGTCGTCTTTACACGAAAAGAATTTAATTTTGCGGCCTTTAATCGATCTTTTGCCCTTCCGGATAACCTGGAGGCAGAAAATATTACTGCCACTTATGAGGCCGGGGTGTTAACCATCTCCCTTCCGAAGAAAGAAGAACAGAAAGCATTGAAGAAAATGGTTGAGATTTCATAATTGAAATTTAATTTGGTTAGTTAGTTGAAACGACCGCGTGCTACTCAATCGGCACGCGGTTTTTTCATGCTGCCAATCAAGTATTTCTCCCGCGCTTTCTTCGCCCTGATGGGCGCTCGGCTCGTTGTGCTTGGGGCGTGTTTTTAGAATCGCTCACGGCATCTTGCAGCCCCTTAAGTTCGGCAGGGGTCAAATCGCGCCATTCGCCTTCCCCAAGGTCTCCCAGCGAGACGTTCATAATCCGAATGCGCTTCAGCGCGACCACTTCATAGCCAAGGTACTCGCACATTCTGCGTATTTGCCTGTTCAGCCCTTGTACCAGAACAATCCTGAACACGAATCGGCTTAACTGCTCCACCTCACATTGTTTAGTGGTAGTCTGTAGTTCTTCCAAATAAATACCGCTGCCCATTCGCATTATAAAATCCTTGGTCACTGGCCTGTCCACCTTAACGATATATTCTTTTTCATGATCGTTGCCAGCCCGTAATATCTTGTTCACGATATCGCCATCGTTGGTCATAAGTAAAAGTCCTTCGCTGGGCTTGTCCAGCCTTCCTACGTGGAAGATACGTTCCTCGTGGCCAATGAAATCTACCACATTTCCCGCCACGCGGCGGTCGGTGGTGCAGGTAATGCCCACGGGTTTGTTCAATTTAATATATACGAGGTTGTCGTTCTCGGTAATGAGCTTGCCGCTTACCCGTACCTCGTCGTTGGGCATCACCCGGTCGCCGAGCATGGCGGTCGTGCCGTTAATGGTAACGATGCCCTCCTCAATGAGCGAGTCGGCCTTCCGGCGAGAGCAGTAGCCGCTATCGCTAATGGCCTTGTTGATGCGAACAGAATCTGGGTGGTGTTCCATAGGCGGCAAAGATACAAATTGTTGAAGCGTTAAACTTCCTTTAAAAACTTGAGGGGCAAATTCAATTATTTTAATTTCAGGGAAAATTTACGAGATGGCGGTTCTTGGTTCTATCATTAAAAGTGCGATCGAATTGCGGGATACCCTGGTTTCCGAAGATGCGCCGGTCGAGGCACAAAGGAAAGTGCTGCGGCAACTATTGGAAAAGGCGAAAAATACCGCCTTTGGAAAATATTACTGTTTTCAGGATATCCTAGATTCTGAAGATAGCAGGATTGCGTTTTCCAGCACGGTGCCCTTCCACGATTACAACCAGATAACCGAGCGTTGGTGGCACCGGGTGCATGAGGGCGCTGCCGACATTACCTGGCCCGGCAAGCCCACTTATTTTGCGCTAAGTAGCGGTACCACGGGAAAGACAAGCAAGCGTATTCCGGTGACCGATGCCATGCTCGATGCCATTCGCACCACCGGTATTAAACAGGTGGGCGCGCTTTCCAACTTCGATTTGCCTTCCGATTTTTTCGAAAAGGAAATAATGATGCTGGGAAGTTCCACCAATCTCGAGGACCGCGACGAGTTTAAGGAAGGGGAGATAAGTGGCATTAGCGCTAGCAACATTCCTTTTTGGTTTCGAGGGTATTACAAACCGGGCGAGGATATTGCCAAGATCGATAATTGGGACGAGCGCGTGCAAACGATCGCCGAGCGCGCCGGCGATTGGGATATTGGTGCGCTTAGCGGGATCCCTTCGTGGATGGAGCTGATGATGCAAAAGGTGATCGAGCATAACAACCTCGACACCATACACGACATCTGGCCAAATTTGCAGGTCTATACAAGTGGGGGCGTTGCGTTCCAGCCCTACGAGAAGAGTTTCTCGAAACTATTGTCACGACCCATCACGGTAATTGATACCTACTTAGCTTCGGAAGGATTTATCGCCTTTCAGCAACGGCCCGATACCACCGCGATGAAACTGGTGACCGATAACGGAATCTATTTCGAATTCGTTCCCTTTAAGCCAGAATATATCAATGAAGATGGTAGTTTAAAACAAGATTCGCCCGTCCTTACCCTTGCCGAGGTGGAGCCCGATACCGATTATGTGCTGATTCTCTCCACTGTATCGGGGGCTTGGCGGTATCTTATTGGAGATACCATTGCATTTACCGACATTGAAAAGGCCGAAATCAAGATCACGGGTCGCACGAAATTCTTTCTCAACGTGGTGGGTTCGCAACTTTCCGTTAACAAGATGGAGACCGCCCTGCAGGCGGTAGAGGAGGAGTTCGATATTGAAATTCCCGAATTTACGCTGGCCGCTGTAAAAATTAATGGTGAATTTTATCATCATTGGTATTTGGGTACGGGAAGTTCAGTTTCCGAAGAAAAACTTGCCGATTCGCTAGACGCGCATCTGAAAAACGCCAATAAGAACTATAAAGTGGCGCGGGACAAGGCGCTGGCAGGGGTGAAGGTCTCTACTGTTAATCCGTCCGTATTTTATGATTGGAACGCCCGCAATAAGAAAAAGGGAGGGCAGGTAAAGATGGAACAGGTCATGGACGAGGAGAAATTTGCCGAATGGAAGGCATTCGTTAGCGGGCAAAGGCCGTAGCGGTATCTTCGAGTTCGCCGCGCTGGACCAGCTCCATAACTTCTTCTGGCGACATATAAAAGGAGCGAATTCGCCTTTTGTATTTTTCTGAAATATTGACGTGGTCGAGGATAAAATTCTTTGTTTTCAAAATATAATCGCCCATTCCGTGCGAAATAGCAAACATATCGGCCGTTCGCTCCACCTCCTTGATGTGTGCCGTGGAAAAAAGGTATTTTATTCCGAAGATTAACATCCCCAGGCTACTGCGCTCTCGGTAATCCATAACGTGGCCTAATTCGTGGCCGAGCCAGCCTGTAACCACATCGCTAGGAATATCGGTAATGGAAAAATGCTCCTCCTCTATCTGGATGTTACGACTTATCAGGACAATATAGCTCCTATGTTGGCGCCTTTTTACAAAACTGGCCCAGGTGGGCTGTGCCTGCATCGTCGTTTTTTGGATATTGTCTTTAAACCGGAAGGTAATCTCGGTATCTTTTAGTTCGGGAAAATGTCTCAGGGCCGTAATTGCTTCCTGGTAAATGGACGGCGGAATGGTCTTGTTTTCCAAATTGATTTCCTGGGCTGATATCATAGTAAAAGTAAAATACAAAATAACGAAGAGTCGGTATGTTAAGGGCGTTGTAATTTTCAATGTTCCTGAACTTGCTCCAATTGTTTTTGAAACCCTTTTATGGTATCGCGCAGTTTGGCCGCCATCATGAAATCAAGTTCCTTGGCCGCCTTTTCCATTTCCTTTCGCGTATCGCGAATTTTCTTTTCCAATTGCGGCTTGGTCAAGTACTCGTTTTCGGGTTCAGCGGCGAGGGTTTCAGCAGTATCAAAGGTAAACCGCTCCACTTTCTTCTTGGTGAGGGCATTTTCCATAGACTTTTTAATCGCCGTAGGCTTAATGTTATGCTCGGTATTGTAGGCAATCTGTTTCTCGCGACGGTAGTTGGTTTCGTCAATTGTGCCTTGCATGCTCTTGGTGATTTTGTCTGCATACATAATCGCCTTTCCGTTAATATGGCGGGCCGCCCGACCTACCGTTTGTGTTAAGGACCTATTACTTCGAAGGAATCCCTCCTTGTCCGCATCGAGGATCGCCACGAGCGATACTTCCGGTAAATCGAGTCCTTCGCGCAAGAGGTTAACGCCAACCAGCACATCGAAAATGCCAAGGCGCAAATCCTGCATGATTTCCACGCGTTCCAAGGTGTCTACATCACTATGTATATAGCGGCACCGTATCTGGATTCGGGTCATATATTTCGTCAATTCCTCTGCCATTCGCTTGGTTAGTGTCGTAACGAGCACCCGTTCGTCTTTTTCAACGCGTAGCTGTATCTCTTCCAATAAATCGTCGATCTGATTTAGGCTGGGCCGTACCTCGATGGGCGGGTCCAGCAAACCGGTAGGGCGTATAATTTGCTCCACGAACACGCCACCACTTTTTTCTAACTCATAGTCGGCGGGAGTGGCACTAACATAAATCACTTGGTTCTGTAACGCTTCGAATTCCTCAAATTTTAAGGGTCGGTTGTCCATGGCAGCTGGTAGGCGAAAACCGTATTCCACTAGGTTTTCCTTTCGGCTTCGATCGCCTCCGTACATCGCTCCTACCTGCGGAATGGAAACGTGGCTCTCGTCGACCACCATCAAATAATCATCAGGGAAATAATCCAGGAGGCAGAACGGCCGCGTGCCGGGCAGGCGCCTGTCCAGATAGCGCGAATAATTTTCGATACCGCTGCAATAGCCTAGTTCGCGAATCATCTCTAAGTCGAAATTCGTGCGTTCCTCCAGTCGTTTTGCCTCCAGGGGTTTTCCTATAACCTGGAAATAATCGATTTGCTTAACCAGATCATCCTGAATCTCGCGGATGGCCCCTTGCAGCACATCGGGCGACGTGACGAACATATTGGCGGGATAAATATTGAGGCGATCGTATTTCTCCACAACCTCGTTTGTCAAGGGGTTGAACGCTTCAATTTCCTCAATCTCATCGCCAAAGAAGTGGATTCGAAAGGCATCATCTGCATATCCGGGGTACACATCGACGGTGTCTCCCTTAATTCGGAAACGCCCGTTGTGAAATTCCCCTTCGGTACGCGCGTACAGGCTCTGGACCAAGCGGTGCAGTAATTTCGTGCGCGCCAGCGTTTGTCCCTGCTGTAAGCTTATGACGTTTTTCTGAAATTCTACGGGGTTTCCAATACCGTATAAACACGAAACAGAAGCCACCACGATCACATCCCGCCGGCCCGAAAGCAAGGATGAGGTAGTGCTTAGCCTGAGCTTTTCGATTTCCTCGTTTATGGAAAGGTCCTTTTCAATATAGGTTCCACTGGTGGGAATATACGCTTCGGGTTGATAATAATCGTAATACGAGACAAAATACTCTACCGCGTTATTCGGGAAAAATTGCTTGAATTCCGAATAGAGCTGGGCGGCCAAGGTTTTATTGTGCGCCAAGACCAACGTTGGTTTTTGCACTTTCTCAACTACATTGGCGATAGAAAATGTTTTTCCGCTACCGGTAACCCCAAGAAGGGTCTGGTATTTCTCATTGGCATTGAGTCCGTCGGCCAGCGACTGGATCGCTTGCGGTTGGTCTCCGGTAGGGGTAAAGTCAGATGCGATATTGAATTTCATAGCAATGGTAAAAATACTGAAATTAAGCGACAGTGACGCGGCCTGTTTCCAGAACAAAAACCTTGCCGTTGCCGAAATGTCCTAGAGAATTCACCTCGCTCTACCGACTATTCGCCCTGGGTTAATAATTGGGAATTGTTTCGTTGCTTCCCCAATAAAAGCCTATCTTTGCATCCCGTAAATTCATCTCAGTAAAGGCACAGAATGAGCACTACAAAATACATCTTCGTTACGGGCGGGGTATCATCATCATTAGGAAAGGGGATTATCGCAGCATCGCTGGCTAAATTACTTCAGGCCAGGGGGTTTCGTGTTACCATTCAAAAACTGGATCCCTACATTAACGTGGATCCTGGAACGCTAAATCCATACGAGCACGGCGAGTGCTACGTCACAGACGACGGCGCCGAGACCGATCTTGATCTCGGGCACTACGAGCGTTTTCTTAACGTGAAAACCTCCCAGGCGAATAACGTTACCACCGGCCGTATCTATCAAAGTGTCATTGAAAAGGAACGACGCGGCGAATTTCTGGGAAAAACGGTGCAGGTCGTGCCGCACATTACCAACGAAATTAAGGAGCGCGTACAGTTATTGGGTAATAACGGCGATTACGACATCGTCATTACCGAAATAGGCGGAACCGTGGGTGATATTGAATCATTGCCCTATATCGAGGCCGTACGGCAATTGCGATGGGAGTTGGGCGATGACAATGCCCTTGTAATACACCTAACGCTGGTGCCTTACCTGTCTGCGGCCAAGGAACTTAAGACGAAGCCCACGCAACACTCTGTCAAGACCCTGATGGAGAGCGGTATTAAGGCCGATATTCTGGTGTGCCGTACCGAGCACGAACTTTCCGATGACCTTCGCACCAAGTTGGCGCTTTTCTGTAACGTAAAGCGGGAAGCTGTTATACAGTCAATCGACGCTTCCACAATTTACGATGTGCCTAATATGATGTTACGAGAAGGATTGGACACCGTGACCTTAAAAAAACTGAACCTGACCGCGAAGAACGAGCCCAACCTACAACGTTGGAACGAGTTCCTGCAACGCCATAAGAACCCCAAGAGCGAGGTGCGAATTGGGTTGATAGGGAAATATGTCGAACTTCAGGATAGCTACAAATCGATTTTGGAAGCGTTTATCCACGCCGGGGCCGAGAACGAGGTAAAGGTTCACGTAGAATATATCCATTCCGAACATATCGATTCGGCAACCATTCCGGAGCGTTTTTCAAAATTGGATGGCATCCTTGTCGCACCAGGTTTTGGTGAACGAGGTATCGAGGGCAAGGTAGATGCCGTGCGTTACGCGCGTGAAAATGACCTGCCGTTTCTGGGTATTTGCCTCGGAATGCAAATGGCCGTCATCGAGTACGCCCGAAACGTGCTGGGAATTAAGGACGCTAACTCGACCGAGATGAGCCCCGACACCCAAAATCCGGTAATTAGCTTGATGGAGAACCAGAAGAGTATTACGAATATGGGCGGCACTATGCGTCTTGGTGCGTGGACGTGCGACCTTGCAGAAGACAGTATCGTCGGCAATGTGTATGGTGAAAAAACCATTGCTGAACGGCACCGTCACCGGTACGAGTATAACAACAGCTATAAGGAGCAGTTCGAGAAGGCGGGCCTTCGCGCTACGGGAACCAATCCCGAAACGGGCTTGGTGGAAATCGTGGAAATCCCAACTCACCCGTGGTTCGTTGGGGTGCAGTATCACCCTGAGTACAAGAGCACGGTGGCGAACCCACATCCACTTTTCGTGGCATTCGTAAAGGCCGCCCGCGAGCACGCCTCAAAAAAGTAGTAGACAATATGGCGCACTGCCCCCTTGCGGCCAAGTTGTTGCCAATAGTGAGAGTTCCAAAGAAGTTGAAAAGCAAAATATAGTAATGCATAATTCCCGCGGAAGAAAGCGGATTGGTATATGGAAAAAAATAAATTTGACGTAAACTCCCTAATAGGTTTTGTTCTCATTGGCGCCATTTTAGTATGGATGCTTTATCTTCAGAAACCATCGGATGAGGAAATTCAAGCTGAAAAGCAAACGACCGAAGCCGCCTCGAACCAGAAGGCAGCCTCGCAATCCACTGAATCCGATGCTATTTCCCTAGGTGGGGCTACCCAGGAAATGACCGATGCCCGTGCGACCGATTCGTTGGCCGTGGAAGAACTTAAAAACCGTTTGGGCTCATTTGCCTATTCCGGTACGCTACCCTCGGCCAAGGAGAATGTTACCGTGCTGGAGAACGACGTGCTCTACCTTGAAATCAAAAACAAAGGCGGTTACATAGAGGAGGCCAGGCTAAAGCAACATAATACCTTCGATAGTATTCCGGTTTATTTAATAAAGGATGGAAACGCTTCCTTTAACCTTCAGTTTTCCGCCGAAAATAGATTGCTGAATACTGAAAACCTATTTTTTGAGCCTACGTTATCGCAAAATGGCGATAACCAGGTGCTCTCCATGAAGCTGAAAACTTCAGAAAATGCATTTATCGAATATCGCTACGAGCTTTCGCCCAACGATTATATGCTAGATTTCAGCATCCGTTCGCAAGGCGTGGAAGGAGTCCTCGATACTTCGCAACCTATGTATCTAGACTGGCGCCTGCAAGGGTACCGGCACGCAAAGAGCATTACCTATGAAAACAGGTACTCACGCCTAGCTTACGAGTACGAGGATGAAAGTTTCGATAAGCTATCGCCCACCGGCGAGGATACCGAGACTGAAAAGGATGTGAACTGGATGAACTTTCGTCAGCACTTTTTCAGTTCTATGCTATTGACCGACACTCCTTTCAAGGAAGTCCAATTTACCTCCATCGACCTGGTTGAAGACGAAGAGGTGGACACCCTTTACACAAAACAATACCGGGCCAAGATGTTGCTTGAGCCAAAGGCCGGAGGGCTTGCGTACGATATGAACATGTACTATGGCCCAACCGATTACCAAATTTTCAAGCAGTACGATCGCAACCTCGACGAGGCGATGCCATTGGGCTGGGGCATCTTTGGTGCTATAAACAAGTACATCATCATTCCTCTATTCGGATTTTTGAGTGGTTTCCTTCCCGCGGGAATTGCTATTATCTGTATGACGATTTTGGTGAAGCTGTTGCTATCACCGGTACAGTACAAGCAATATCTTTCGCAGGCGAAAATGAAAATCCTGAAGCCCGAGATTGATGAGATACGGGAAAAATACGAGGGCAACCAAATGAAAATCCAGCAGGAGACCATGAAGTTGCAGAGCATTGCGGGAGCGAGTCCGCTTAAGGGTTGTTTACCGGCCCTGTTGCAAATACCCGTTTTCTATGCCTTGTTCACATTTTTCCCTACGGCGTTCGATTTGCGACAGGAGAGTTTCCTATGGGCCGAGGACCTTTCAAGTTACGATACCATTGCAGAGCTTCCGTTCCACATTCCTTTTTATGGCGACCACGTGAGCTTGTTCCCAATTTTGGCGTCGATCGCGATATTTGCCTATATGATGATGACGATGGGCCAAAGCATGCAAGCGCAGCAGCAACCGGGAATGCCCAATATGAAATTCCTAATGTACCTCTCGCCGCTCTTTATGCTCGTATTCTTTAACAACTACGCTAGTGGACTGTCATTGTATTACCTAACATCTAACCTAATTACCATTGGTATTATGTTAGTTATCAAGAACTTCATTCTCGATGAGGATAAAATCCATATGCGTATTCAGGAAAACAAGAAAAAGCCCAAGAAACAAAATAAGTTCCAGCGCAAAATGGCCGAGATGATGGAACAGGCCGAGCAACAGAAAAAAACGGGGAAGCGATAATTCCTCAAGGAACGCTTTATTCTGAAATTTTCAGGA
>NZQO01000037.1 GCA_002693605.1 Flavobacteriaceae bacterium | reverse complement strand
GACCCTTGCCATTGCTCAGTAACTGCCACGTTTTTCCACCGTCATTGGTAATGGCCTTGTTCCCTTCGTTGGATTCCTTATCGTCCCAATTACCTCCAAAAACAATTCCGCGATTCTCATTGTAGAAATCGATACTGTAAATTCCGGTCATCGCCTTTCCTTGTATAATGGGAGTCTCGAAAACCTCCCAGGTTTCACCCTTGTCGGGTGAGTGAAATACTCTCGCCCGTTTCCCACCTGTAGCAATCCATACCTGGTCGTTAACTATTGCAATATTCGAATTGCTAGCGGCGAAGGCGGCTTCCCCCTCTTCCACGGCTGGTAGCACGGTACACGGTAGCTTTTTCCAAGTGGCGCCACCGTCCCGTGTTACGATAATGGAAAGACAACCCCCTATGGGATCGCCCATGGCGATTCCTTCCTTTGCATTCCAAAAGGCCATCGAATCATAGAACACTTTCTCGCCTACTTCGGTATAAACTTCCTCTATGGAAGTCGCCTCATTGTTTTCATGCCCAATTTTGTACAAGACCCCCGGCGTGGCCACGCTGAGCACGAATACTGCGCTGGGCGTAGCGGCAATGGCGCGAAAGTGAAGGGGTTGGTCCTCATAGCGAATATTCGCCAGCTTGGGCACTCCACTATCTATCAGCCCCACCATTCCTTTATCGGCCGCAAACCACACGGCATTTTCCGATACCGGAGCAATGGCACGAATGCTCAAGCTATCGGTATATATCTGCTCAACAGAAACCGATTTGAATGTAGAATCGTTAGTGTTAGAACATCCACTTAAGAGGCTTAAAACAGTGAGAAATAAGACAAACCGCATAGAAAAATTTTTGGCCAAAAGTACACAAAACAAAGGTATTGTGGTACCTTTGCATTCCAATTTAAGACTATGAGACTACACCGAAATCTAGTGTTTGCTACCATCGATTCGCTTCACCAAATCTTCAATGAAGACAAGCAGGCAGATAAGGTACTGAAAAACACCCTAAAGCGCGATAAGCGCTGGGGCGCTCGAGATAGGAGTTTTATAGCCGAAACTACCTACGACATCGTACGGTGGAAGCGTCTCTATGCTGAAATTGCCGAGGTAAAGGAGCCGTTCGATCGGCCCAATTTATTCCGTCTGTTTACCGTCTGGGCCACCTTGAACGGAATCAAGATTCCGGATTGGCCGCAATTTGAAGAGACTCCTACCCGACGCATTAAAGGGCGGTTCGATGAGCTGTCGAAAATACGCAAGTACCGGGAGTCCATTCCAGATTGGCTAGACGAACTGGGGCAGAAAGAACTCGGTAAAAAATGGGATGCCGAGATTGGCGCACTGAACCAGTTGGCCGATGTCGTGCTGCGGGTTAACCCATTACAGGCGACGGTCCAGCAAGTAAAGAATGCCCTGTTCGATGCCGATATTGAAACGGAAACAATCGAGGGCGTCCCCAATGGACTGAAGTTAAAGGAACGTGCGAATGTCTTTACGACCGACGCATTTAAAAATGGCTGGTTCGAGGTACAAGATGCCAACTCCCAAAAGGTAGCACTACTTTTAAATCCAGAACCTGGAATGCGCGTTGTCGATACGTGCGCGGGTGCGGGGGGCAAGAGTCTTCATATAGCCGCCTTGATGGAGAACAAAGGTTCCATTATTTCCCTGGATATTTACGGCAACAAGCTGAACGAGCTAAAACGGCGCGCAAGACGGAATGGCGCCCACAATATCGAAACTCGCATAATAGACTCTACCAAGGTGATAAAAAAATTACATGGGAAGGCCGATAAAGTCTTGATAGACGCCCCTTGCTCGGGCCTGGGCGTGCTGAAGCGGAATCCAGATACTAAATGGAAGTTGCAGCCGGAGTTTCTCGATAAAATCAGGGCGACACAGCAGGAAATTATCCAGACGTATTCAAAAATGGTAAAGGACGGTGGGCAAATGGTCTATGCCACGTGTTCCATCCTTCCTTCGGAAAACGAAAAACAGGTAGCGACTTTCCTTGCATCGGCAGAAGGTGCCGATTTCTCCCTTACCAAGGAACATAAGATTTTGGCCAGTGAATCTGGATTCGATGGATTCTACATGGCGCTGCTTCAGAAAAAATAGTTAGCATGTAGCAGACTAATTTTATTGCTGGGAAAGAAACAATCACATAAAAAAAACGTCCTCAAATTGAGGACGTTTTTTGGTATAACATCAATTTTCTATTCAACTATAATACGTTTGGTGGCGGCATTCTTACCGTTGGTTACCTTTACGAAATACACGCCGGTGGGCGCAGTCGCCATGCTTACGCTTGCAGTATATTCCGTTCCGTTGGCTTCCATGCTACCTGAATAAATACCCTGTCCTATCGTGTTGTAGATAGTGTAGCTCAGGTCACCATATTCGTTTTCGGGAACGAACGTTATCGCATAATTGCGATTAGACGTAGGGTAAACAATGAAATTGCCTTTGCTGAATTCCAGGTCGCCCGTAGATAGAGTCGTATTGTTTACGGTGGTAATAAAGTTATCGTTACCCGGGGCCTGATCGCCTGCAAGAAGTGTCCTCGCCTCGATGGTGTAGGTTTCCTGCGGGGTTGACAGATCGAGTGTCTGGCTAAAGGTAAAGGTAGTACCCGTTTGTGGCGCCAAGGTTCCGCTAAAGGTTTCGGTGGCGATGGAAGTTCCGTCTAGGAGCAATTCCACCTCAAAATTAGATTGCGGGCTATTTCCGAAGTTAAAAAGCGTTACTTCCACCGTTTCAGAATCGGATAGGGAACCGTCTGTCGGCGATATGAAATTCGCCACCCCAACATCGGCGCTGAGCATACTTTCCAACTTGAAGCTGGCAATGCGCGTTACCCAAAAATTATTCGAAGAGAAATATTCGCTGGTATTCCAAAAGGTGAGCCCGTCTGGGTCCATGGTAAGGTGCGAATAGTCGCCAAATCGATTTCCGTTGGACTGCACGCCACCTCCGTTAATAATAGTGGTTTCAGGAAACGTCATTACACCCAGCGGGTCATCGGCATATCTGCCCGTATAACGCACACCAACCCGAGTGTTTTCGCTCCCTAGGTTAAATGCGACCCCTATATTTCCTTCAGAATCCATAGCAGCACTTCCCATAAAGCGGCTCTCACCATCGGCCGGCGCATAAGTACCTTCTTGGAAAACGGACCAATCATTTGTAGAATCGTTGCGAAGCTCAATCCACCGCAGTCCCGAAGTGTCGTTTCCGTCTACGTCTACGTTAAAGGTAATTACCCAGGAATTATGGGTGGCAAATCTTCGGTAATTGGCTGCATAAGATATTACCCCTTGAATGGCATCAATACGCTGGCTCGTACCCGGTTGCCTAATATCTCCCGTACCAAAAGGCCTAAAGGTAGCCTCAAAGGGATTAGTTGGAACTACCAATGGGTTGGAAATCGTAGAATTGGAAGGCGTTGTATAATCAACATCAATTTCCCACACCTTCAAGTGGTCAAAGCTCACACCGTTCCATCCGTCGTCCTGCAAGTAAACAATATACCCGGGAGCATTCGGGTCGAAATCGGTACCAACCAGGTTAGCCGGTTCTGGGCTAAATACGGTATTTGGGTTCCGGATAACCCCGGGCAGGTTAAACCCGATAATCTGTGGCGCGGGAGCTCCGGCTAAAATGGCATCGCGCTCCAGCACGTAGGTCGTATTTCCTGTAAATTTATTTGCCGTTAGGTAGTACCCATCGTGCCATACCGAATAATGCGGGTAATCTGGAAAATCATCCAGCGGAAATGAGTAAACGAAATACGACCCGGTAGGATCGGGCGTTTCGGAAACCCCCACTATGAGTGCATCGTCTGAAACCCGGAACTGACTCACGAAAAATCGATCGGCCAGTTGGTCGTACAAGACGATAGGATCTCCGCTATTATTTCCCGAGCCCAGGAATTGTCCGAGGGATGTGGGTCCTGTTAGCAGGTTTCCGACCTTATCGAAAATCTTCACCACCGCGTTCACCGCGTGTACATAATGGTTAGGGCCCACCGCCCCAGTAGGATCGGGTGGCACAGCCTGGCCTTCATTTACAGAGGCGCCGGGAAAGTTCTGCTCGATATTCCTGCCGTCGCCATATTCAATGAAATCCTGCCGAATGGGGTCGCCGTTTAAGGGCAACGCATCATCGTTTACCTTCGGGTTCGGCTTAAGGTTGTTGGGTATTATCCGCAAATTTTCCACCTCGCTATCCTTGAGTGGAATCACGGTTGGCATCTCTCTTAAAGGAATGGTCTTCCCTAAAAATTGGCCCTGTGCAATTACCTTAGGACCCTCGCCATCTTGGGCCATAAGCAGCGGTCCAATTAGCAACATTAACAATAAGTAGTGTAGTTTTTTCATTTTCGTAGCTTTAATTTGAAATCTAAAGATACTGAATTTCAGCGTTTATAGAAACAGGTTTCCGCAAGAGAATATGTCAATACCATAGTAATGAACAATTTATGCAACAAAAACTTTGAATTTCAGTACCATTTATAGATAACGAAGGAAATTTCCTTTGTAAGAAAAGATAGATTTTTCTTCTGAAATAACCTCTAAAAACGATGAGCAACCAACCGTTCTAGGTGCTTTAAAGTATCTTAAAAATCATTATCTTTGCGCTTTCGTTTTTCACGCTAATTTCTTTGGAATGATTCACTTTTTTGGAACTGAAAACAACACGGTTTTTGCCGTTCAAACATCGGGCACGCTATCAAACGACGACATAAAAAAATTGCAGTGGCTTTTTGGCGACCAACCCAAGATTGACAAATCCGCACTGGCGGATTTTGTTGTTGGGCCACGAGCCGCGATGGTAACCCCATGGAGCACCAACGCGGTTGAAATTACCCAAAATATGGGCATTGACGGGATACGCCGTATTGAGGAATTTAGCAACGTTGCCGAGGGGTACACTGATTTCGACCCTATGCTATCCCAAAAATACGATGGTCTTGACCAAGAAGTGTTCAACATCAACATAAACCCAGAACCCGTCCGGGAGATTCAGGATATTGCCGCCTACAATGAGGCCGAGGGATTGGCACTTAACAGCGAGGAAATTCTATACCTGGAAAACCTTTCAGAAAAATTGGGACGACCGCTTACCGACAGCGAGGTATTTGGTTTTAGCCAAGTAAATAGCGAGCACTGCCGCCATAAGATCTTTAACGGTACGTTCGAGATTGACGGCGAGGAAATGCCCTCGTCGCTTTTTAAAATGATTAGAAGGACTTCGCAAGAAAATCCGAACGATATCGTATCAGCCTACAAAGACAATGTTGCCTTTATCAAGGGCCCCAGGGCCACACAGTTTGCGCCCAAATCACCCGATGTGCCAGACTGGTACCAGAAAACCGATTTTGACAGCGTCATCTCCCTGAAGGCAGAAACCCATAACTTTCCCACAACGGTCGAACCATTTAACGGAGCCGCCACTGGAAGCGGGGGCGAGATTCGCGATCGGTTGGCAGGTGGAAAGGGCTCATTGCCCCTGGCAGGCACCGCGGTTTATATGACCTCATACTCTCGCCTAGATGCAAACCGGCCCTGGGAGCAAGGCATGGAAGCCCGTGATTGGCTATACCAAACCCCGTTGGATATTCTCATTAAGGCCAGTAACGGCGCATCCGATTTTGGCAATAAATTCGGGCAACCGCTCATTGCCGGTTCGGTGTTGACCTTTGAGCACGAGGAAGACGCACGCAAGCTAGGATTCGACAAGGTAATTATGCTAGCGGGTGGTATTGGCTACGCAAAAGCCGACCAAGCCCTGAAGGATATTCCAAAAAAGGGGGATAAGGTGGTTATCTTAGGGGGTGAGAACTACCGTATTGGAATGGGCGGCGCAGCCGTTTCTTCTGCCGATACAGGCGAATTTGAAAGCGGTATCGAGTTGAACGCCATACAGCGTTCCAACCCAGAGATGCAGAAACGCGCTGCCAATGCCATTCGAGGAATGGTAGAGAGCGAGCAAAATCCAATCGTGTCGATACACGACCACGGTGCCGGCGGCCACTTAAACTGCCTTAGCGAACTAGTTGAGGAAACTGGTGGAAAAATAGATATAGACAAACTGCCCGTAGGCGACCCTACCCTTTCGGCAAAGGAACTTATAGGGAATGAGTCCCAGGAAAGAATGGGTCTCGTTATTGGCCAAAAAGATATCGAAAAATTGAAACGGGTAGCCGACAGGGAGCGTTCGCCTATGTACCAAGTGGGCGAAGTAACAGGAGACCACCGATTTGTATTCCGGAGCGAAACTACGGGCGAAAGACCCATGGATTTTGACCTAGCCGATATGTTTGGCAGTTCGCCCAAAACCGTATTGCGCGATACGACCGTGGCGAGAAAATACAAAGATCCGGAATATGTTGCGGTAGACCTGGAAGGCTACCTAGCACAACTGCTTCAGCTGGAGGCCGTAGCGTGCAAGGATTGGCTAACCAATAAGGTAGATCGATGTGTTTCGGGAAGGGTTGCGAAACAGCAATGCGCCGGTCCGTTGCAATTGCCCCTCAACAATTGTGGGGTAATGGCGTTGGATTATAACGGAACACATGGGGTGGCAACCAGTATTGGCCACTCCCCTATTTCTGGGCTCGTAGATCCAGTAGCCGGATCACGTAATTCGATTACCGAAGCGCTTACCAATATCGTTTGGGCGCCGTTGGAAAATGGACTGAAAAGCGTATCGCTTTCGGCCAACTGGATGTGGCCCTGTAACAATAAGGGCGAAGATGCAAGGTTGTATAAGGCGGTTGAAGGGGTATCGAACTTCGCCGTCGAATTGGGAATTAATGTACCCACAGGGAAGGATTCCCTTTCCATGAAACAGAAATATCCCAATGAAGAAGTAATCTCCCCAGGAACGGTTATTATTTCGGCGACTGGACATTGCAACGCAATTTCCAAGACGGTTGAGCCAGTACTTCAGAAAAATAGTGGTGCCATTTATTACATTAATATTTCCCAGGACGACTTCAAACTTGGCGGTTCCTCCTTCGCGCAGATCCTGAACACCATAGGTAGCGATGCCCCCACGGTAAAGAGCGCTTCATACGTAAAAACAGTTTTCAACACCCTGCAGCAGCTCATTTCCGAAGAAAAAATTGCAGCCGGGCACGATGTTGCATCGGGCGGACTTATTACAACCCTTCTCGAAATGTGCTTTGCGAACGTAAATCTGGGAGCAGATTTGGACCTTTCGGAATTGGGAGATGATCTCGTTAAGACCCTCTTTGCCGAAAACTGCGGTGTTGTTATCCAGGCTTCTGAAAATGAAACGGTGGAAAATTTATTGTCTGAAAATGATATTGATTTCACGAAATTGGGGACGGCAATCGCTTCCGAAATGTTGGTGGTTAAACATAAGGACACCAAGCTGGAACTTGATATTCCGAAATACCGCGATATTTGGTACAAAACCTCGTACTTACTGGACCAAAGACAAAGTGGCCCCGTGAAGGCAGAGGAGCGCTACCATAATTATAAAAAACAACCCTTGCAGTATAATTTCCCGTCACACTTTACGGGAAAGCTTCCTGTAACTAGGACCGATAAGCCCCGTATTAAGGCGGCTATCCTACGAGAAAAGGGCAGTAATAGCGAACGCGAAATGGCCAATGCGATGTACCTTGCCGGTTTTGATGTCAAAGATGTGCACATGACCGATTTGATTACCGGGCGCGAGACGTTGGAAGACATTCAGTTTATTGCCGCGGTAGGAGGTTTTTCCAATAGCGACGTGCTAGGAAGCGCCAAGGGTTGGGCCGGTGCCTTTCGCTACAATGAAAAGGCAAACCGCGCGCTGAAACAATTTTTCGATAGGGATGATACGCTTTCCCTGGGTGTTTGCAACGGGTGCCAACTTTTCGTGGAACTGGGACTTATGACCCCGGACCATAAAGAAAAGCCAAAGATGCTCCATAACGACACCCATAAATTTGAGTGTAACTTTACATCGGTTACCATTCAGGAGAACAATTCGGTTATGCTGTCAAGCCTGGCAGGAAGCACACTGGGTATCTGGGCTGCACACGGCGAAGGAAAATTTAGTTTCCCAATGGCTGAGGAAAATTACAACATCGTAGGTAAATATGGCTACGAAACGTTTCCCGCAAACCCCAACGGCAGCGATTTCAATACCGCGATGCTCACCGACGCCACCGGAAGGCACTTGGTCATGATGCCGCATTTGGAACGCTCTACCTTTCCGTGGAACTGGGCGCATTATCCCGAGAACCGAAACGACGAGGTTTCGCCATGGATAGAAGCCTTCGTGAACGCCCAAAAGTGGCTGGAAGCCAAACATTAACTGCAAGAGAGATATTCAGAAAATAGTTCCTTCGCCGAATCGCTACTATTTGGAATAGGCGCGTAGTCATACTTTTTGGAAGATTGCTTACATTTAAGGATGCTAGGCAATCTTGCTACCCATTTTTGCGTCCAATAATCAATATTTTTTTCTATTTTGCGTAGCTACTAGAACCCTTATATTATGACTCACCCGAAACGACTATTTGACTTTCCATATTATCAATTAGAAAAATATCCACAAGAACGTGCCCTGGTTACAAAGTATAACGGCAGTTGGATATCTACCTCCACGCAGGAATACATTGACAAGGCAAATGCCCTAAGTCGCGCGCTCATACAAATGGGCGTTCAGCCTAATGACAAGGTGGCCATTATCTCAATGACAAACCGTACCGAGTGGAATATCTGCGATATCGGCATTATGCAGACCGGGGCGCAAGATGTACCTATTTACCCTACCATTTCAGAAGATGAGTACGAATATGTTTTAAATCACAGTGAATCTAAGTTTTGCTTTGTTTCCTGCAAGGAAGTATACGATAAGCTGATGGCTATAAAGGCCAATGTGCCCTCGTTGCAGGAAGTTTACACCTTTGATGAGATAGACGGTGCCAAGAATTGGGATGAGGTGCTGGAAAAAGGCAAGAACGCAGACAATCAGAATGAAGTTGAAAAACGGAAAGATGCCATTGGCGAAGACGATCTCGCAACCCTGATATACACTTCGGGAACCACGGGACGCCCCAAGGGCGTAATGCTCTCGCACAAGAATATTGCCACGAATGCAATGTATAGCTCAGAACGACTGCCAATAGACCCGGGCAAGTCTACCGCCCTAAGTTTTCTTCCGGTGTGCCATATCTATGAGCGAATGCTACAGTATATGTACCAATATTGCGGTGTGGAAATCCACTTTGCCGAAAGCCTCGAGACCATTAGCGATAACCTGAAGGAAGTTCAGCCCGAGGTAATGAGCGCCGTACCGCGATTGCTGGAAAAGGTATACGATAAAATTTACGCTAAGGGTGCAGACCTTACCGGCGTAAAAAAGAAATTGTTCTTCTGGGCCATTGAGCTCGGCCTCGAATATGAGCCTTATGGCCAAAATGGGTGGTGGTACGAGACCAAGCTGAAATTGGCCCGAAAGCTAATTTTCAGCAAATGGCAAGAAGCATTGGGCGGCAATCTCAAGGCCATTGCCTCCGGAAGCGCCGCCCTGCAGCCGCGTTTGGCCCGGGTATTCAACGCTGCGGCCATTCCGGTAATGGAGGGTTACGGGTTAACCGAAACATCTCCAGTGGTTTCCGTAAATGATATGCGCCAGGGCGGATTCAAGATCGGGACCGTAGGAAAGCCCATTCGAGATACAGAAGTGAAGATTGCAGACGATGGCGAAATCTTGGTCAAAGGCCCGCAGGTTATGTGCGGCTACTACAAGGACCGCGAAAAAACCGATGAAGTTTTGAAGGACGGCTTCTTCCATACCGGTGATATTGGAGAGATAGACTCGGAAGGGTTTCTTAAAATTACCGACCGTAAAAAGGAAATGTTCAAGACCAGCGGTGGTAAGTACGTAGCGCCACAGCTTATCGAGAACGTGATGAAGCAATCGCGCTTCATCGAGCAAATTATGGTAGTTGGTGAAGGCGAAAAAATGCCGGCCGCGCTTATTCAGCCCGATTTTGAATTTGTACGGGAGTGGGGCTCCAAGAAAGGGCGCGACCTACCAAGCGATCCCGACGAAATGATAACCGATGAAACCCTTATAAAGCGCATCCAGAAGGAAATCGACTTTTACAATGAGCGCTTCGGAAAATGGGAAAAAATTAAAAGATTCGAGCTTACCCCAGACGTATGGGGTATTGAAAGCGGCCATCTTACGCCCACCATGAAAATGAAGCGAAAAATTATCAAGGAAAAGTACCTTGACCTCTATAACCGCATCTACGACCACAAAGCGTAACCGCTAAAAACCAAGGGCCTTAACATTTTAAGGCCCTTTTTTAATATATTTTTTTGCTAATTTATTATGCGTGCATAGTAAATTTTCCTATCTTTGAGAGTCCTGAAATAAATTTTAGATTCTTGAAAGAAAAAACAATCGATTATATACTGCGCTCTACTTGGATGGGGGTGCAGAAGATGTACAACGAGGAAGCCGGCAAGAAAGACAGCACGATGGCCACGGGCTTTGCCCTTGTAAGCATCGACCCCGAAGAGGGAACCCCCTCAACGGCGTTGGGCCCAAAAATGGGAATGGAGGCCACTAGCCTCTCCCGAACGCTCAAGGCGATGGAAGCGAAAGGGCTAATTGAGCGCAAGCCAAATCCGCAGGACGGTCGCGGCGTGCTCATCCACTTAACCCCCTTTGGAAAGGAGATGCGGGAGTTTTCAAAGAACGTCGTACTGCAGTTTGACGAGGCCGTGCGCGAGCACGTTTCCGAAGAAGAATTGCACACCTTTAAAAAAGTGGCCAACACGATTTTAGAACTTATCAATTCAAAAAAAATATATACCACACAGAAAAATTCAGCATAACATGTCTAAGAGAAGAATAAATAAAGTAGCCGTTGTAGGTTCCGGGATTATGGGAAGCGGCATTGCCTGCCATTTCGCCAACATTGGCGTGGAGGTACTGCTGCTCGACATCGTACCGCGAGAGCTTACCGAAAGGGAGAAGAAACAGGGCCTGACCCTGGAGGACGATCAGGTACGAAATCGCATTGTGAACCAATCGTTGCAGGATGCCATCAAGTCGAAACCGGCACCGCTGTATCACAGGGATTTCAGGAGGCGCATTACTACCGGAAACTTAGAGGACGATATCAAGAAGGTGAAAAATGTAGACTGGATCATCGAGGTGGTGGTCGAGCGCTTGGACATCAAAAAACAGGTTTTTGAGAAACTCGAGAAGCACCGTAAGGAAGGCACCCTCATAACCTCGAACACTTCGGGAATACCCATTCACCAAATGAGCGATGGCCGTAGCGACGATTTTCAGAAACACTTCTGCGGAACGCACTTTTTCAACCCGCCGCGCTACCTCGAACTTTTCGAGATTATACCGGGACCAAAGACAGACCCGGAAATTCTTGAATTCCTGAACGAATACGGCGAGAAGTTCCTCGGAAAAACCGCCATTGTTGCCAAGGATACCCCGGCGTTTATTGGTAACCGAATCGGTATTTTCGGAATACAGAGCCTATTCCACCAGGTAAAGGAAATGGGGCTAAGCGTAGAGGAAGTGGATAAACTGACGGGGCCGGTTATTGGCCGACCCAAGAGCGCGACCTTCCGTACGGTTGACGTGGTGGGGCTTGACACCCTAGTGCACGTTGCCAACGGAATCCACAAAAACGTGCCGGACGACGAGGAGCACGATATTTTTGAACTTCCCAATTTTATCGACACCATGATGCAGAAGGAGTGGTTGGGAAGCAAGAGCGGGCAAGGTTTTTACAAAAAAGTAAAGGATGAGAAGGGAAATTCTGAAATCCTGTCGCTCGATCTTGAAACCTTGGAGTACCGAGGAAAACAGAGCACCAATTTCGATACGTTGGGAAAAACAAAGAGTATCGACAATGTTGCCGATCGTTTTGAGGTCTTGGTAAACGGAGACGATAAGGCAGGCGAATTTTACCGAAAGAACTTTGGTGCTCTCTTTGCCTACGTCTCTAAGCGTATTCCTGAAATTACCGACGAGCTCTATAAAATTGACGCCGCTATGCGCGCCGGTTTTGGCTGGGAGCATGGGCCATTCGAGATCTGGGACGCGATAGGCGTTAAGAAGGGAATAGAACTTATCGAGGAATTGGACAAGCAACCCGCCCAGTGGGTTCGCGATATGCTGGATAGCGGGGTTGACAACTTCTACGATGTTCGTGAAGGAAATACCTATTACTACGGAATTCCAGAGAAAACCCACGTTAAGATTCCGGGCCAAGAAAGCTATATCCTGTTGGACAATATTCGCGAAAGCAAGGAAGTTTGGAAAAACAGCGGCGTAGTAGTCGAAGACCTCGGCGACGGCATTTTAAATGTAGAGTTCCGAAGCAAAATGAACAGTATTGGCGGTGATGTGCTTACGGGCATTAACAAGGCCATAGACCTTGCCGAGACCAGTTACGATGGCTTGGTGATCTCCAATGAGGGTAAGAATTTCTCGGTAGGTGCCAACGTAGGGATGATCTTTATGATGGCGGTTGAGCAGGAATATGACGAGTTGAATGCCGCCGTAAAGTATTTTCAGGACACCTGCATGCGCGTTCGCTACTCGTCCATTCCAGTAGTCGTAGCCCCCCACGGTATGACCCTGGGCGGTGGCTGCGAAATGGTATTGCACGCAGATCGCGTGGTGGCATCGGCAGAGAGCTATATTGGTCTTGTAGAGTTTGGCGTTGGGGTAATTCCCGGCGGCGGCGGGAGCAAGGAGATGACGGTACGGGCACAGGATGAATTCAACGAGGGCGATGTGGAGATGAACATCTTGCGCGAGCATTTTCTTACCATCGGTATGGCAAAGGTTTCCACCTCGGCCTACGAAGCGTTCGATACCAATATTTTAAAGCACGGCAAGGACATCATTATCGTCAATAAAAATAGGCGAATCGCCGCGGCGAAATCGATTGCCAAAATGATGGCCGAGCAAGGGTATACCAAACCAATTGAACGTACCGACATTAAAGTTCTCGGTAGACAGGCACTGGGCCCGTTTTTAGTGGGTACCGACCAAATGTATGCCGGAAACTACATTAGCGAGCACGACAAGAAAATTGCCAACAAGTTGGCGTACGTCATGTCTGGTGGCGATTTGAGCGAGCCACAGCAGGTAAGTGAGCGTTATCTTCTCGACTTAGAGCGCGAGGCCTTCCTAAGTCTTTGCGGTGAGCGTAAGACCTTGGAGCGCCTTCAGCATATGATTCAGAAGAACAAGCCACTTCGAAATTAAGGGGGCGATAAACGCTTCGGAAAAAAGAAAATTTCAGTTTAAAGATAAAGACAATGAAAACAGCATATATCGTAAAAGCATATAGAACAGCCGTGGGCAAGGCCCCGCGGGGATTGTTCCGTTTTAAGCGTCCAGACGAACTAGCGGCAGAGACCATCCAGTATATGATGGATAAGCTGCCCGAACTCGACAAAAAGCGAATTGACGACGTAATCGTGGGCAACGCCATGCCAGAGGCCGAACAAGGATTAAATATGGCGCGGCTCATCTCGCTAATGGGCCTAAAGATTGAAGATGTACCCGGCGTAACCGTAAACCGATACTGCGCCTCGGGCATTGAGACCATAGCTATGGCAACCGCCAAGATACAGAGCGGGATGGCAGATTGCATCATTGCGGGAGGTGCAGAGAGCATGAGCTATATCCCAATGGGCGGGTACAAGCCCGTGCCAGACTACAAGCTGGCCCAACAGGGCAACGAGGACTACTATTGGGGAATGGGCCTCACGGCCGAGGCCGTGGCAAATGAGTACGATGTTTCTCGCGAGGACCAGGACGAGTTTGCCTTCCATAGCCATCAAAAAGCACTGAGGGCCCAAGAGGAAAACCGCTTTCAAGAGCAGATCGTTCCCATAGAGGTTTCAGAAACCTACGTAAACGAAAAGGGAAAGAAAGATACCCGAACGTATACGGTCACTAAAGATGAGGGTCCCCGTAAGGGAACCAATCTAGATGCCCTCGCAGGTCTTAGGCCCGTCTTTGCCGAAGGCGGAAGCGTTACCGCAGGAAACTCGTCGCAAATGAGCGACGGTGCGGCCTTTGTAATGGTAATGAGCGAAAAAGTGGTAAAAGAGCTAAACCTGGAGCCCGTAGCGAGGTTAGTAAACTACGCCGCGGTTGGCGTAGAACCGCGTATCATGGGTATTGCCCCTATAAAGGCAATTCCGAAGGCACTGGCGCAAGCCGGCCTAAAACAGGACCAAATTGAACTAGTTGAATTGAACGAGGCATTTGCCTCACAGTCGTTAGCGGTAATACGAAAACTGAACCTCAACAAGGAAATCGTTAACGTAAATGGTGGCGCTATTGCCCTGGGGCATCCGCTGGGGTGCACGGGCGCAAAATTATCGGTACAGTTGTTCGATGAAATGCGGAAGCGCGATATGAAGGGCAAATACGGCATGGTAACTATGTGCGTGGGCACAGGACAAGGTGCCGCCGGAATTTATGAATTTTTAAATTAGAAAAAACTATTAGCAATTATGGCATCTGAAATGACAAACAAAGACCTACTGCGTGGCGGACAATTCCTGGTAAAGGAAACCGCCGCTGAAGATATATTTACCCCAGAAGATTTTTCCGAGGAACAGAAAATGATGCGCGATTCGGTTAAGGAATTCGTAGATCGCGAAATCTGGCCAAAGAAAGAGGAATTTGAAAAGAAAAACTACGCCCTCACCGAGGAAATCATGCGCAAGGCAGGCGAGATGGGCCTATTGGGCGTTGCCGTTCCCGAAGCCTATGACGGGCTTGGAATGGGCTTTGTAACTACCATGCTCGTTTGCGACTATATTTCTGGCGCTACCGGCTCGGTTGCTACTGCCTTTGGCGCGCACACTGGGATTGGCACGATGCCGATTACACTATACGGTACAGAGGAACAAAAGAAAAAATATGTTCCGAAGCTCGCCACGGGCGAATGGTTTGGGGCCTATTGCCTTACCGAGCCGGGCGCGGGGAGTGACGCAAATAGCGGGAAAACGAAGGCTGAACTATCCGAAGACGGTACGCATTACAAGATAAACGGACAAAAAATGTGGATCTCCAATGCAGGCTTTGCAGACGTGTTTATCGTCTTTGCTCGAATTGAGGACGACAAGTACATAACCGGATTTATTGTTGAAAACGATGCTGAAAACGGCATCACTTTCGGGGAAGAGGAAAAGAAATTAGGAATCCACTCCTCCTCCACCCGACAGGTCTTTTTCAATGATACCAAAGTTCCCGTTGAAAATATGCTCGCCGGGCGTGGCGAAGGTTTCAAGATCGCGATGAATGCCCTAAACGTGGGCCGCATCAAGCTTGCAGCCGCAAGTTTGGATGCGCAGCGCAGGGTAATAGACCAAGCGGTAAAATATGCCAACGACCGCGTTCAGTTTAAGACCCCTATCGCCAAGTTTGGGGCGATAAAATCGAAATTGGCCGAGATGGCTACCTCTGCCTTTGCGGGCGAAAGTGCCACCTACCGGGCCGGGAAAAACATAGAAGACCGTATTTCATTGCGAATGGAAGCTGGCAACAGTCACCAGGAAGCCGAGTTGAAGAGCGTTGAGGAATACGCCATCGAGTGCTCCATCTTAAAGGTGGCGGTTTCCGAAGATATACAGAACTGTAGCGATGAGGGAATACAGATTTTCGGTGGAATGGGCTTTAGTGCGGACACCCCAATGGAATCGGCTTGGCGCGATGCGCGAATTGCCAGGATTTACGAGGGCACTAACGAGATTAACAGAATGCTCGCCGTAGGGATGCTGGTTAAGAAAGCGATGAAGGGACACGTAGACCTGCTTGGCCCGGCCCAGGCAGTGGGCGAGGAATTGATGGGAATACCGTCGTTCGATACACCAGACTATTCAGAATTGCTCTCGGAAGAGAAAGAAATGGTTTCCAAGCTGAAGAAAGTGTTCCTGATGGTGGCAGGAAGCGCCGTGAAAAAGTACGGTCAGGACCTCGAGGAACACCAGCAACTATTGTTGGCGGCAGCCGATATTCTCATAGAAATCTACATGGCCGAGAGTGCGATTTTGCGCGCCGAGAAGAACCACGACCGAAACGTGGGCGATGCCGAATACCAAGTAGCCATGGCCCAACTTTATCTTTACCACGCGGTAGAAAAGGTAAACCAAATGGGCAAGGAAGCAATTGTAAGCTTTGCCGAAGGCGATGAGCAACGCGCTATGCTTATGGGCCTAAAGCGCTGGACGAAATATCAAAATTTCCCCAACGTGGTGCAGCTACGTAATAAAATAGCCGAGCACATGACTGCGGAAAACACCTATCCCTTTTAAAAGGATTTCAGTATTCCATCATAAAGCCCATAGAATTTCATTCTGTGGGCTTTTTTTATAATGGTGGTTCAATCTTTGTTATCTTTCGGCAAAAGAATTATCTATGAGAAGTTGCCTTTGTTTTCTTTTTTGTTTGTCGCTGTTCCCGGTTATCGCGCAGCCCAATACCGAAATTTACCTTTTGGATAGTACACCCACTGAGGATGGTTTCTCGACTTCAAATTTCAGAAATATATCCAACAACCCCGGTTATGACAATCAGCCGTATTTTACTGATAATAATCAACTCTTGTTTGCAAAGACGCGGAACGGACAAACCGACATCGCGTTGTACAACTTACGAACCGGAAGTACCAACTGGCAGAACAGCACGCCCCAAGGCGGTGAGTATTCGCCAAGGCCGATTCCCGGTTCGGGCGGTGTTGCGGCCGTTCGCTTGGATACAACCGGATTGCAACGATTGTACGCATTCGATACTGCGTCTAATACCGATTCGGTGTTGGTAGCGGACCTTCAAGTAGCCTATTTTACCTTTGTTGGAGAATCACTACTCTTGGCTTCGGTATTGGGCGACGATGGGCTTCACTTGGTGACATCAAATCTCGGAACGCGAAAAACCGACACCCTGCTAACCAATGCCGGTAGGTCAATCCATGCCATGCCCAACGGAGCCACTGCAAGTTATACCTATATAAACGAACAGGGAAACCACGACATCTACCAGTTCGATTTCAAGACGGGTGAGAGCTATTTTGTTGCGCAGCTGCCCATAGGCGTACAAGACCATATTTGGCTAAATGAGACCACGTTGCTAATTGGCAGTGGGGCTAAGCTGTTTAGCTATGATCTCTTCGGAAATGGGAAGTGGATTGAGGTAGCCGATTTGTCTGACAATGGAATAACCGATATTTCGCGACTCGCGATTTCGCCAAATGGACGTCACTTGGCACTGGTGGCCAATCCGCAGTCATAGCGCCCAAAAACGAATATTTTTTCAGTATTTTTAAAAAATTAATTTTTCCTATGAAACATTTTCTTTTATTACTCACGTTCACCCTGGTCCAAACTTCGGGATTTGCACAAACCGACGCGCGAATCTACGATATCATCGATGCTGTATCTGCAGAACGAATTAAGTCAGACATTACACGCCTAGCTGGTTTTGGCACCCGCAATACTTTCAGCGATACGCTTAGCGAAACGCGCGGAATTGGAGCGGCCAGGCGATGGATTAAAAGTGAGTTCGAAGCTATTTCCAATAATTGCGACGGATGCTTGGACGTTTTCTACCAAAAAGATTTTGTTCCGGCCGAGGGTAACCGGCGTGTGCCCCAAGACACCTGGATTGTGAACGTTGCCGCTGTGCAGAAAGGAAGCACGTATCCAAATAAGTACATCATTATGAGTGGCGATATCGATTCGCGCAATAGCGACGGAAGCGATTTCACCAAGGATGCCCCAGGGGCGAACGACAATGCCAGTGGTATGGCGGGTGCCTTGGAAGCCGCCAGGGTACTTTCGAAATATTCGTTCGAGGCGAGTATCGTATATCTGGGCTTAAGCGGCGAGGAACAAGGCCTTTTCGGGGGCAAAGGATTTGCCGATTGGGCCAAGGCTCAGGGCTGGGAAATTATCGGGGTGCTCAATAACGATATGATTGGAAATATTACAGGGGTAGACGGGGTAATTAGCAATCGCGATTTCCGCATATTTTCAGAGCCGGTTCCCCCCACCGAAACCGAACAAGAGCGGCAGGCACGTCGGTTTTACGGTGGCGAGGTAGATGGTAGCTCGCGCCAATTGGCGCGTTACGTGCACAAAACCACCCAAACATACATGCCCGAGATGAACCCAATGATGATTTATCGCTTGGACCGTTTTGGGCGGGGTGGACACCATCGACCGTTCAACGATCTAGGATGGCCCGGGGTTCGTATTATGGAAGCACATGAAAACTACACGCAGCAACATCAGGATATCCGCACCGAAGATGGCATAGAATATGGCGATAAACTGAAATTTGTAAATTTCGATTATGCCGCCAAGCTTACCGCAGTGAACGCCATCACTATGGCAAACCTTGCTTGGGCCCCACCCGCTCCCGAAAAAGTAGCCATAGGTGGCATTGTGGAACCTTCGGCCAAGCTGAAATGGGACAGCGTTCCCGGCGCCGCGGGATACAAAATCTACTGGCGCGATACCACCTCCCCCACCTGGGATTACAGCCGTTACGTTGGTAATGTAACTGAATTCACCCTCGATGGAATCGTTATCGACAATTATTTCTTCGGTGTAGCCGCAGTCAATGAGAATGGCTCCGAAAGTTTGGTCGTGTTCCCCAACGCGATTTTTAGATAACTCTAATAGTAAAAAACGCATGCATTGCATCTCAATTACACCATTAGGCCAAACGTGTGGCGCAATTTTAGCTATTCTCCTATTCACAACCACAGTAGCAGCGCAAACCTATACCCGCCAGGATACGCTTCGGGGCAGCATTACCCCAGAGCGCGCTTGGTGGGATGTGCAACACTACGATCTTAGCGTAACCGTGAACCCTGACACGAAACCCATTTCCGGGGTGAATATTTTAACGTATAAGGTGCTTCAGGAAGAAAATGTGCTTCAAATTGACTTACAGCCACCTATGAAGTTGGAAGAGGTCGTTCAGGAGGGGGAAGCGCTGCGCGTAACTTCCGAGGGAAATGCCCATTTCATTCACCTGAAACAAGAGCAACAGCCAGGTAAAGACTATGAACTCACCCTCCATTTCTCGGGCATGCCACGTACGGCCCGCAACGCACCTTGGGATGGTGGTTTCTCCTGGAAAGAGGACAGCAACGGTAATCCGTTTATCGCTACATCCAACCAAGGCATTGGAGCGAGCATTTGGTGGCCCAATAAGGATCATGCTTATGACGAGCCCGACAACGGACTCGATTTGAGAATTACCGCTCCCGCCAATTTGGTGGCAGTAGGCAATGGCCGGCTATTAGACACCATTGCTCAAAAGAACGAAAAGACCTGGCATTGGCGGGTGGTGAATCCCATTAATAATTATGGGGTGAATATAAATATTGGCGACTACGTGCGCTTTTCTGAAACCTATAACGGATTGAAAGGTGAACTGGACTTAGATTATTGGGTGCTTCGCGAAAACCTATCCAAGGCCAAGGAACAATTTAAGCAGGTCCCGAAAATGTTGGAAGCGTTTGAACACTGGTTTGGTCCCTATCCTTTCTACGAAGATAGTTTCAAGTTGGTGGAGGTTCCCTATTTGGGTATGGAGCACCAAAGCAGCGTCACCTACGGAAATAAATACCAAAATGGCTATTTGGGCAATGACCTTTCGGGTACCGGATGGGGCCTCAAATTCGATTTTATTATAATTCACGAGGCCGGGCACGAATGGTTCGCTAATAACATTACACATATCGACGTGGCCGATATGTGGATCCATGAAGGGTTCACGGCCTACTCCGAAAATCTCTATCTAGATTACCACTTCGGAAAGGAAGCCTCGTCTGCCTACGTTATTGGCACGCGCCGCGCCGTTCAGAATGATCGGCCCATAATTGGCACTTACGGCGTGCAGCAGGAAGGCAGCAGCGATATGTACTACAAGGGCGCTAACATCTTGCATACGCTCCGGCAATTGGTAGAAGATGATGGTAAATGGCGCGAAATCTTGCGCGGTCTCAACGAGACTTTTTATCATCAAACGGTCACTTCCAAGCAAGTAGAGGAATATATAAGTGAGGTAAGCGGTATCGATCTTACTGAATTTTGGGAGCAATATTTACGTACGGTCGAAATTCCGAAGATTGAATATAAAATTTCAGAAAAAACCGTAGCCTATCGCTATGTTAATATTGTTGAAAATTTCGATATGCCTGTAATCGCAATTGTAAACGATAGCGAGCAGTGGATTTATCCCACGTCGCAATGGAAATCGATCACAGCCGTTGCCCCTATTTCGAATTTTACCATAAAGGATGATTTTTACGTCGAGAGCGAGAAGGTAGAAATACCTTAACCGCATCATGCAAATCCACGCATATTTTAAAAAATAAACCGTAAATGGTTATCTTGGCCTACGAACCTGGAAATTAACCAAGCATGGCGCCTCCCGCAACGCAACGGCAACCGTATTATATAATCGCGTTATTGATTTTGGCTGGCGAGGCCGTATTTATCCTACCCTTTGTACTCGCTCGGGTCTTTCGCCCCACGGTCCTTGAAGTATTTAACCTGAACAACCTTGAGCTGGGTCTGTGCTTCTCGGTATATGGAGTGGTAGCGCTGATTTCCTATTTATTTGGTGGCCCCCTGGCCGATCGGTTTCACCCACGATTATTAATGGGCACGGCCTTAGTGCTTACGGCCTTCGGTGGGTTCTACTATGCAACATTCCCTCCCTTTCTTCCATTACAAATACTCTATGGATATTGGGGGTTTACTACTATTTTTCTGTTTTGGGCCGCGATGATTAAAGCGACCCGAATGTGGGGCGGTAGCGATAAGCAAGGCACGGCCTTTGGGTTTCTGGATGGGGGCCGCGGACTCGTGGCGGCCAGCTTTGGCCTACTTGGCGTAGTGGTGTTTACGTATTTTGTTAGTTCAGAAATTGGAGCCGCGACAATAACCGAGCGGAAAAATGCCTTCCGGGAAGTTATCCTGGTTTCCTCCTTCGTCATCTTGGTAATCGCCGGCCTCGTATTTCTTTTTTTACGACCGAAACCGGCAGCTCGTGCGGACACGGAGACTCCGGAAAAACTCGAACTTTTCAAGAATTTCCGAACCGTAAGTAGCATTCCATCGGTGTGGCTTTTGATGGTAATCATACTTTGCGCCTATACCGGATACAAGACTACCGATATTTTCTCATTGTACGCCCGTGAGGTAATGCTTTTCAACGAAATTGAAGCGGCGCAGGTGGGCACCTTTCTCCTATACATACGTCCCATAACGGGGGTGATGGTAGGGTTCCTCGCCGACAAATCGCGGGGATCGGTATTATTGGTCGTCGGGTTTATAGTTATGCTTTTTGGCAGTATCCTGTTCGCCTCGGGCGTCTTAGGCCCTACGCTGGTTGTTCCGTTTTTATTGGGGCTACTTGTAACGGCCTTGGGCGTGTACGCCGCACGGGTTTTATATTTCGCCGTTTTGCGCGAGGGCAAGATACCACTGGCGCTCACGGGAACGGCCGTCGGACTCATATCGCTCGTTGGGTATATGCCAGATATATTTGCGGGACCTGCTATGGGCTATTTGTTAGATGCATCGCCGGGGGAGACAGGCCACCAACATACCTTCTGGATGCTGGCGGTATTCTCCCTAATCGGGCTCTTAGCCTCACTTGCGTTTTACCGAATAGCACGTAAGTAACTCTATTAGGAAATAATGCCAATACTTTTAGAATGAGCCATCGCGGCCTCACTGTGGCTATAGTAAAACGTGTTTACTGAGAGAGTTTCAATATTGCGAAGTACCTCTTCCACGGCAGTTTTTTTTGTACTGCGCGTCTGCCTAATGTAAACCGCCTTTATATTCTTCGGAAACACCTTGCACACACGCTCGTATAAATAGGGGTCTTTTTGCGAGTCGTCTCCCAACAGCACATATTCCAATTTCGGATAGAAGGAAACGATGTCTTTTATTTTCTCGAACTTATGGTCGTGGCTGCCCCCGCCCGATCGGAAAAAATCTAGCAGACCGGTCTTGATTTTCTTCAGCTTGATGACCGCCTTAGGGAGTTCGTGCAATTTCGCAAACTCATCGATAAATCGGTACAGGTTCCACTCGCTGCTAGAAACAAAGAAAAACGAATTGGATGCCGTCTCCATGTCCTGCCCCGCCAAACTGAGCGCCTGGTAATGATTCACCACATCCTTAAAAACACTGCGCTTATTGATGTTCTTGGAAAGCATCACGAACAATTTCTTGAAAATATTACTGCTGTGCGAAATGAGGAACGTATCATCAATGTCTGATATGATGCCGTATTTGCTGATAAATGGCTTTAAAACCTCGCTCTTTTCCACAATGCCGAAATCGTTAAAATCGCAACACACCGTATAGTCGTGCCATCCGCTCTTAAGCGGTTTTGAATAGGGCACGGTAAACCTAAAATAACCGTCGTCCAAGGTTTTGGTGGTAACTTCAATATCCTGAAATCGCAAGGTAATTTCTTTGTTGGCAATAGGCGAAATCGTGAACATATGGAGGATGGCGAACGCGTGCTTGATCCCACGGCGATCTATACGGTACTTATCTGGCGCCCATGACCTAAAGACGTGGCCAAACACCACGAGTTCCTCTTCGTTTAAATAGCCACGATACAATTGTAGGTCTAGCTTCATTCTTTGGAAAAAATTAACGGTTCAATTTTTTCAAAATAATTAAATTTAGGCACAACCTTTCCCAATGAAATCTAAAAACAGTGTGTTGCTTGTGGTAAATCCCGTGTCGGGTGGTATTTCCAAGGAAAAATTAGTTGCAGAAATTGAAAGGGAAATTGCCAACCGCCCATTTAAACTTTCAATTTATACCACTACCGGCATCAATGATATGGAAAGTCTAAAAAACCAGCTGGTATTGCACCGGCCTTACCGGGTTCTCGTCCTGGGGGGTGACGGTACCATAAAATTGGTAGCAGATGTGTTGGAAGGATTGGATATTTCCTTAGGTATCCTGCCCGCCGGATCGGCCAATGGGCTCGCTACCCACTTCGACCTTCCGGACGATCGTGAGGAACAACTGGAAATCGCTTTGGGAGCGAAAACTATCCTTGCAGATCGTCTTTTAGTAAATGGGAATGTGTGCTTGCATTTGGCCGACCTAGGTATAAACGCGGAACTTATCAAGAACTACGAGCAATCTCAGATACGTGGTAAACTAGGGTATATCCTGCAGAGCATTCCCACCTTGTTCCAATGTGAATATCCATTTTCGTTTTCTATTGAAGCCAATGGTTCGACAAGGGAAAAGGAAGGAATTCTACTGGCTATAGCCAACGCGACCAAATTCGGTACCGGGGCCAACATAAACCCAACGGGGAAGATCGACGACGGAAAGTTCGAACTGGTACTCTTCAAGAAATTGGATATTATAGAAATCATTAAGACCATACAGGATGCGGCCGAGATAGATCCTGATTTTGCCGAGATTATCAGTACCGATCGTGCGGTTATTCGTAGCAAATCGGGAGTGCCGCTCCAAATAGATGGCGAATATATGGGTGAGTCTTCGAAGGTGGAGGTGAAACTCTGTCCAGATAAACTTGAAATTGCGGTTCCAAGCTCCTTTGGTTCTGTCTTGGGAACATAATCGCTATCTTTATCGTCTCTAATTTTAATAACTATGCGATACGCAATTTCAGTTCTGATACTTTTCTTAACCGTTAACGTCATAGCCCAGAAAAAGAAAAAAGAAGAAACCACCCCCGAATGGAACGTAGCAGATCCAGGCAAGGATTTTAATTTTCAGCCCCATTCCTTTACCACCACCGAGGGAACGTGGATGAACTTAGACGTGAGTCCCGATGGAAAGATGGTCGTATTCGATATGCTGGGCGATATTTATACCATTCCCATAACCGGTGGCAAAGCCACGGCACTCCGCACCGGGATTCCTTTTGAAATTCAACCCAGATTCAGTCCAGATGGTTCAAAAATATCGTTCACCAGCGATGCGGGCGGCGGGGACAACATTTGGATAATGGATGCCGACGGCAGCAACGCTAAACAGTTAACTAAGGAAGATTTCCGACTCTTGAACAACGCCGTATGGATGCCAGACGGGAACTATCTCATAGCCCGAAAGCACTTTACCTCCGGCCGAAGCATGGGCGCGGGCGAACTGTGGCAATACCACATTACCGGCGGCAGCGGTATACAGCTAACCGAACGAAAGAACGACCAGCAGGACGTAAACGAACCGTACGTATCGCCCGACGGAAGTCAACTGTACTATTCCGAAGATATGTACCCGGGAGGGTATTTCCAGTACAACAAAGATCCCAACGACCAGATTTACGTAATTAAACAGTACGATTTTACAACCGGTAAGACCGAAACCGTAACTGGGGGTCCTGGCGGCGCCGCCCGACCCGTCCTATCTCCCGATGGGACGAAAATGGCCTTCGTAAAGAGGGTTCGCACAAAGAGCGTATTGTACCTGCACGATCTGGAAACGGGAGAGGAATGGCCCATTTACGATCAGTTAGACAAGGACCAGCAAGAGGCGTGGGCTATTTTTGGCGTGTACCCCAATTTCGACTGGATGCCCAATGGGAACGAAATTGTATTTTGGAGTGGCGGTAAGATAAGGCGCATTAATACAGAAACGTTGCAGACTTCCGAAATTCCCTTCGAGGTTGATGTTACGATTCCGTTAGCCGAAACGGTGCACTTTAGTACCCCGATAGAAACAAATCAATTTACGCCCAAAGTAATTAGACACGCCACGACTTCGCCTAATGGAAATTTTGTTATCTTTAATGCGCTCGGGTTTTTATGGAAAAAAGATTTACCGAGCGGATCCCCACAGAGATTATCAAACGGCACCGATTTTGAATTTGAACCAGCCATCTCCCCAGATGGAAACACTATTGTTTACGTCAGCTGGAATGACAATCAAAAAGGTGCCGTTTACTCTATCCCCTCTTCAGGTGGAACCCCAGTAAAACTCACCAATACCAAGGGAATATACCGCACCCCCTCCTTCTCGCCCGATGGAAAGACGATAGTCTTCCGCAAAGAAAAAGGCAATACCGATCAAGGTTTTACCTACACAAAAAACCCAGGGATTTACACCATGGATGCTTCTGGAGCCAACGAGACTTTTTTAGTTGACAAAGGTGAGTACCCGACCTTCAATAGCGACGGAAAACGTATTTTCTTACAAACCGGCGGCACCTATTTTGGCGAACTCACCAAAAAATTAATCAGCGTCGACTTGAAAGGATTGGATGAGCGCGAGCACGTAGCATCGAAATATGCCAATTGGTTAGTCCCCAGCCCAGATAATAAATGGATTGCCTTCACCAATTTGCATAAAGTATATGTTGCCCCATTAGTGTTGAACGGGAAGACAATGGATTTGGACAACAAGACCAATTCGGTCCCCGTATCTCAAATTGCGAACGACGCAGGTATAAACATCCACTGGTCGCCAGATAGCAAACGAGTGATTTGGACCTTAGGCGATACGTATTTCAGCAATGAAATTAAAAAAAGGTTCACATTTCTGCCAAATTCGCCTGAGGAAATACCCGAAATTACCACTACCGGTATTAAAATTGGCCTCACCGCCCCTGTAGACAAGCCTAGTGGAAAAATAGCCTTCACCAATGCTCGCATTATAACTATGGATGGCGATGACGTAATTGAAAACGGTACCATCGTTATCGACCAAAATAAAATAATGGCGGTGGGCAACGTTTCCGATGTTTCCATTCCGAAAGATGCTAAAGTATACGATGTCAACGGAAAGACCATTATGCCGGGCTTAGTCGATGCGCACGCCCACACCGGGGCATTTCGTTACGGACTTACCACGCAACAAGTATGGCCGCTCATGGCAAATTTGGCCTTTGGAGTCACCACCGCGCACGATCCATCTGCAAATACCGAAACCGTCTTTAGTCTTTCCGAAATGATTAAGGCCGGCAACTTGGTAGGGCCACGCCTCTACTCTACCGGATTCATCCTCTACGGTGCCGATGGCGATTTCAAGGCCGTGATTAATGGGCTGGAAGATGCGCGTAGCAGTATTAGGCGTACCAAGGCGTTTGGCGCAAAAAGCGTAAAAAGTTATAACCAACCGCGGCGCGAGCAACGACAGCAAGTGCTTCAAGCTGCCCGAGAGCAGAAAATAAACGTGGTGCCCGAAGGGGGCTCGACCTTTTTCCATAACATTTCCATGATTATGGATGGCCATACGGGTATCGAGCACAATATTCCCGTAGCCCCCATTTACAAGGATGTTTTGGAAATATGGGGCGAAAGCGGCACCGGATATACGCCCACATTGATTGTAAATTACGGTGGGCTCAATGGCGAATATTTCTATTACGAACGAGATAATGTGTGGGAAAATGAAAAACTTCTGAAATTTACCCCCCGAAGTGTTATCGATAGCCGTTCTAGACACCGAATGAAAATTCCACAGGAAGAATATCGTAACGGTCATATTCTGGTGTCGCAATCCGCAAAAAGCCTTCACGATGCCGGCGTAAAGGTAAATATGGGCGCCCATGGTCAATTGCAGGGCCTTGGGGCCCATTGGGAGACCTGGATGCTCGCACAAGGAGGCATGTCGAACCTAGAGGCCCTACGGGCGGCCACCTTGAACGCAGCGCAGTACATAGGCGCTGGCAACGATATTGGCTCGTTGGAAGTAGGAAAATTGGCCGATTTGCTGGTACTCTCCGAAAATCCGCTCGACGATATTGAGAACACACAACATATAGAAATGGTTATGAGCAACGGGCGCCTATACGATGCCAATACCCTGAATGAAATAGGTAACCACCCCAACGAGCGCGCCCCGTTTTGGTGGGAAAACACCCGCCATAACCAAGCCTTTCCTTGGCATCAGGAAAACGAGAGTTTCATGAAAGCGGGCTGTGGCTGTCACGTAGGCCATCAATAATCGCTATGCAATTTAGGGCGCACTGGCAATTTTATAGGGAAATGATTCCTTTCATCCTCCCATTTTGCGTTGTGGAGATTATCTTGTTTGGGGTACTATGGGGATTCGTCCTGTTCGTTTTATTTGGACCACTAGTAGGGGCCTTAGGGTTCCATGTTCTGAAAAAAGATCAGTACTATTTTTATTATAATTTGGGAATGACCAGAAAAAGACTCCTAAAAGTCGCCTATTTAATTAACCTGCTGTTGGGCGTGCCAATATTCGCCTTGCTCTCAGTATTATTTTACTTATTTATTGGCCAACCTGCGGTTACATAAAGTTGAAAAGAACTACGGAAAAGGTGCTATCCTAACCGAGGTGTCTTTTTCGCTAAGGACTGGGCAAATTCTGGGCATTTTCGGGAGAAACGGCAGTGGAAAGTCAACATTATTGAAAATTTTATTCGGCACGGTACGTGCCGATGCCCTCGATTTTGAAATAAACGGTACTCCCGTGGCCAATTCTAAACTATTCGCCACACGACATCTTGCCTACGTGCCGCAGCACCCATTTTTGCCAAGCTCCCTGCGGGTTCGCGACGTGATTCCCATCTACGCCGCTTCGGAACGCGCCCAGGATGCTATCTTTTACAATCCGCTTGTGGCTAAAATAACCGCTAAGCGCATAGGGGCGCTCTCGCACGGTGAGCGGAAGTATTTTGAGACAATCCTTATTGCCAACGGGCCCCATCCTTTCCTACTTTTGGACGAACCGTTTTCAATGCTCGACCCGCTTCAGATAGCGGACTTAAAATTATTTTTGGATACGCTGAAACAGGAAAAGGGAATTATCCTAACCGATCATTATTTTGAGGAGGTGCTGCAAATTTCTGATATGGCGTTGGTGCTGAAGCAGGGCAAGAGCTTCCAAATCACTTCAGAGGAAGACCTAGGAAATTTCGAATACCTTCGGAAAAGAGAATAGCCAGTTTCTTTTTCTTGAAAGAAACTGGCTATTCCATTAAACAATTAGCATTAATCGTTTTTTTCTGAAAAGAAATTCGGGCGTTTTAGCGAATCAGTTTCTTGTACTTTATACGTTTCGGCATTAAATCGCCGCCCAATCGTTTCTTTTTGTTTTCCTCATAATCACTAAAGCTACCCTCGAAGAAGTAAACCTCGCTATTGCCTTCAAAAGCGAGAATGTGCGTACAAATACGGTCTAGAAACCAGCGGTCGTGGCTAATAACCACCGCGCAGCCGGCAAAATTCTCGAGGCCTTCCTCCAGCGCACGCAAGGTGTTAACGTCTAGGTCGTTGGTAGGTTCATCCAGCAATAGCACGTTGCCTTCCTCCTTCAGGGTCATTGCCAGGTGCAACCGGTTGCGCTCACCCCCCGATAGCGCTGCAACTTTCTTATTTTGCTCACTACCGCTAAAATTAAAGCGGCTAAGATAGGCGCGGCTGTTTACCTGCTTGCCCCCCATCATTACCAGCTCCTGCCCGTCGCTAAAGTTTTCCCAGATGGTCTTTTCGGTATCGATGTTGGAATGCGATTGGTCTACATAGGCAATCTTAGCGGTTTCACCAACTTCAAAGCTACCCTTGTCTGGCGTTTCCTCGCCCATGATCATCCTGAAAATGGTGGTTTTACCAGCCCCGTTCGGACCTATAATTCCCACGATTCCTGCTTGCGGAAGTTTGAAGTTCAAATCTTCGTACAATAATTTGTCCCCGTACGCCTTCGCCACTCCCTGGGCCTCAATGACGTTGGTTCCCAATCGCGGTCCGTTGGGAATATATATTTCTAGCTTGTCGTCCAATTGCCTTTGGTCCTGGCTCATGAGCTTATCGTAATTGTTCAAACGGGCCTTTTGCTTTGCCTGACGGCCTTTTGGCGCCATTCTAACCCATTCCAGCTCACGCTCCAACGTTTTTTGGCGCTTGCTTGCCTGCTTTTGTTCTTGTGCCAAACGTTTCGATTTTTGCTCTAGCCAAGATGAATAGTTTCCTTTCCACGGAATACCCTCTCCCCGGTCCAATTCCAGGATCCAGCCGGCAACATTGTCCAAGAAATAACGATCGTGCGTTACTGCAATTACCGTTCCTTTATATTGCGCCAAATGATGCTCCAACCAGTGTACGCTCTCGGCGTCGAGGTGGTTGGTAGGCTCATCGAGCAACAACACATCGGGTTCTTTCAGCAAAAGGCGGCAAAGTGCTACCCTACGGCGCTCACCTCCGGAAAGTACGCTAATTTTCTTATCGCTATCTGGCGTGCGCAGTGCATCCATCGCGATTTCCAGTTTCGTGTCCAATTCCCAGGCATCGGTAGCATCGATCTTATCCTGAAGTTTGGCTTGCTTGTCCATAAGCTCCTGCATCTTATCTGGATTCTCGTACACCTCCGGCAACACGAACATATCGTTAATCTTGTTGTATTCATCAAGCACGTCAACCACTTCCTGAACCCCTTCCTTCACAACTTCAATTACGGTTTTCGACTCATCCAGATCGGGTTCCTGCTCCAATAGCCCGACGGTGTACCCAGGTGCGAAGACCACATCACCGCGATAATTTTTGTCCTTTCCCGCAATGATGTTCAACAAGGTAGATTTTCCACTCCCGTTCAAGCCCAAGATTCCGATCTTGGCCCCATAGAAAAAGCTTAAATAAATATTCTTTAAAACGGGTGTTTGTGCGTTCGGGAAGGTTTTTGTAACCCCGGACATCGAAAAAATAACTTTCTTATCGTCAGACATATCTTTTGAAAAATTTTATGTTTTATATAAATTAAATTAGCTAGCACAGGAAGATTGTGGCCGGGGCAAAACATAAAACGGGTCTACAGTTAACTATTAACCGAATTATCGCCTACGTTTCGCAATGCCTACCTTCCAAAGGTAACGGCAGGGCTCCCTACGTTTTTTTAAGTTTCAGTTGAAGGGTTTCGAAAAGCCACTTCGCAATTACACCCTTCCCTTCAGGGCATTGAATACCCAGGCAATGGCGAAAAATCCAATTCCCACCGCAGCGAAGCCCCAGCCCGCCACGTCGTCGTAGCGGAAGGCACCCAGTGCAATCAGGGCAACGCCCACGACAATCATTATAAAAGTGGCCCAGGCCAGTACGGTATTTTTATTCATCATAGTTGGGAGTTTTTAGCGTTGCTTTTCCGCAAGGCGAAAAAAGCCGCGCTTTCGGTAGTCGCTTCCCGATTGCAATCGGGAGAGCTCCAACAGTACCTCAATCCCTAACGCGATAACCTCGCAAATATCGGCAATTATTCAAAAAAACCACACAACATTTAACCATAGTTTTATGGGTGGGCGATCGGTAACATAGCTGGGCAAATATTATAATTTCAATAAAAGTACTTGAACTTAATGAGGGGCATTTCGTATTTTTGGACAAATTCGAAATACGCTATGGACCTTACCTTCAACAAAAACGAAGATCACAATAAGCTACTTGTTTCCGACCTGAAGAAAAAACTGGCAACGGTTTACGCGGGCGGGGGCGAAAAACGAATCGAAAAGCACCACGCCAAGGGCAAGATGACCGCAAGGGAGCGGATAGATTACCTACTGGACGAAAAAAAGCCGAGTATAGAAATCGGCGCCTTCGCCGCGCAGGGCATGTACGAGGAGCACGGCGGAGCCCCTAGCGCAGGGGTGGTAGTAAAAATCGGTTACGTAAAGGGCAAGCAGTGTATTGTAGTGGCCAACGACGCCACGGTAAAGGCGGGTGCCTGGTTCCCCATGACCGCTAAGAAGAATCTTCGTGCCCAGGAAATTTCCATAGAAAATAAATTGCCTATCATTTACCTGGTGGACAGCGCCGGGGTCTATCTACCCATGCAAGATGAAATTTTCCCGGACAAGGAGCATTTTGGCCGAATTTTCAGGAACAATGCCGTAATGAGTAGTTTGGGGATTACCCAAATTTCAGCAGTGATGGGGAGTTGCGTTGCGGGCGGTGCCTATTTGCCCATAATGAGCGATGAAGCGCTCATCGTGAACAAAACAGGGAGTATTTTCCTGGCTGGAAGCTATCTCGTAAAGGCCGCCATTGGCGAGAGCATTGACAACGAAACGTTAGGAGGAGCCACTACCCACTGCGAAATTAGCGGAGTTACCGACTATAAGGCCGAGGACGATAAGGACGCCTTAGATACCATTAAGAATATTATTTCCAAAATTGGCGACTTTGAGAAAGCGGGTTTCAACCGTGAAAAGCCATCGAAGCCGAAATTAGACATTAAGGATGTGTATGGCCTATTGCCCAAATCGAGAGCCGATCAATACGATATGCTGGAAATCGTTAAGCGTCTGGTAGACGAAAGCGAGTTTGAGGAGTATAAGGAAGGCTACGGGCAGACTATCCTTACCGGCTATGCCCGTATCGATGGGTGGGCCGTAGGTATCGTAGCCAACCAGCGCAAGCTTGTAAAGACAAAAAAAGGCGAAATGCAATTTGGCGGTGTGATCTATAGCGACAGTGCCGACAAGGCCACGCGTTTTATTGCTAATTGCAACCAGAAAAAAATACCGTTGGTTTTTTTACAGGATGTAACCGGCTTTATGGTAGGCAGCAAGAGCGAGCACGGCGGCATTATAAAGGATGGCGCAAAAATGGTGAATGCGGTAAGCAATAGCGTGGTTCCAAAGTTTACCATTGTTATAGGCAATAGCTATGGCGCGGGTAACTATGCGATGTGCGGAAAGGCGTACGATCCCCGCTTAATCGCGGCGTGGCCAAGTGCCGAGCTGGCCGTTATGAGCGGAAATAGCGCGGCCAAGGTGCTATTGCAGATCGAAACGGCATCTTT
>NZQO01000036.1 GCA_002693605.1 Flavobacteriaceae bacterium | reverse complement strand
CGGGAATGGTGAGGCCATTGTGGCAGTGGGTTCGCCCGGCATTTCTTACAGCAGCGATGCCGGTGCCTCTTGGAACGAGCTCTCTTCAGAAGGTTTTTACGCAATTGAATTCGTTAACGACTCGGTCGCTTTCGCCTCGGGCGCGCAAAAAATTTCTAAGCTCCTATTCAATAAATAACGATTTAATGGACCAAGTATGGAAGTGGTATGGATAGTGGCAATATTGATCTTCTTAGTAAACACTTATTTAATTTGGAGATTTTCCAAGGGTTATTTTGAAAGGGAATACGGCAAACAAGCACGCAATAGATGGGTGCCGAAATTGTACTATTGGCAAAGCGTGATTTACATTAGCACGGGCCTTACCTTTTTATTCTTATTTATTTTGAAATGGGCCAACCTACTAGAGTTTTAAGGTTAGGAATGATGGTATCTTTTTATTCCTTTCCCCTCTTATAGCGTTCTAAAAGTCGGCGCTTAAATTTTTCTTCCGAAATTTTTAGGAGGACAATTTTCTTCGGGCTCATAATCTTTTGTAAATTGGCCATGAGTGTTTTTTCCAGCTCCCACTCCCTTCGCTCGTAGTCTAGCAGCTGGTCTACCAACCGTTTGGCCTCGGAAAGGCTAAGGCCCTCCACTCCATTTTTGTCGTTTCGGTGTATTTCTTCGCGTTCTGCATTGCGCAGGGCATGCATTTGCTCCTGATAGCTGTTGTAAACCGGCCAAAACTGCTCGGCTTCCTCTGGAGTAAAGGACAGCGCCTCGGTTATATAGGCCGTTTTAAGCGCCTTAATGCGTTCGTGGCGATCGTCTTGGGATAACGCCAAGGCAGGGAGCAACAATACTATAATCAACAGTTTTTTCATGGATATTATTCGTTAATTAGGGTTGTTTCATCAATATGTTCCAGTAGATAGTCGGCCAGGTTGGCATCGGAAAACAGTTCGTCATCAATTATATTTTCCGATAGCGCCGATTCGCTTAAGAATGGGGTGAGGTCGTAAGTATCATATTCTATCTGATTATCCTCAATATATCCTTCAATGGCAATTGGAGAGAGGCGCTCAATATCTATGCTGTTCTCCATCACTGATGGGATTACAACGAACAAAAGTACCGCCGCGGCCGCACATGCGGCGAGCGTCCATCGCGCATAGAGCGATATTACCCGTTTTTCGATGCGGTTTTCTGTTGAAGGTAAGGCTTTTAGTATGTCGCGTTCTACAGCCACGAAGTAATTTTCCGGCACCTCAAAACCGGCCTCTCCCGATAAGACAGGAAGATCAATCTGATCGTAGAGCCTATCGTCGAATTCCTCAAAATAGTGCTGCGGAACCTTGAATCCTTCGGTATGTGGTTTATTGGGCTTCATTTGTGGTTTTGACTACGTTACGTTCAAAAGGTTTCATTTTCGGCTAAAAACTCCTTTATTTTAGTTACCGCAATATGGTAATTGCTCTTCAGGCCTCCAACCGATATCTCGAGTATTTCCGATAGTTCCTCATAGGTGTGGGCGCCAAAGTACTTCATGGTGAATACCAGGCGTTGCTTTTCCGGTAGGGTGGCAATGGCCTGTTGCAGTTTCAATTGAATGGCACTGCCTTCAAAATAAATGTCACTTGCCAAATTTGAAAACGCTTGTCGTTGGACCTCTTGGGAAGTGATATGATTGCGCCTTGCCTTCATTTTAAGAAACGTGAGGGCCTCGTTGGTTGCAATACGGTACATCCAGGTGTATAGTTTACTGTCGCCTTTAAATGAGTCGATATGCCGGTACACCTTAATGAAGGTGTTCTGTAGCACATCATCGGCATCATCATGGTCCAGCACGATACGGCGCACATGCCAATACAATCTTTCCTTGTAGGCCGCAAGGAGTTGCCGAAATGCCGTTTCTTTCTTCTCGGATGTCTGTAAATTGGTTAGTAAGTCACTCTCCTGTATCACGCAACGGTTTTAAGGTAAGACTATCACCCGCTAAAATAGTTTAAAGGAAGCTAGGAATCAGTGCTTATAGTGTAGGAAAAGGAAACATATTATCGATTAAGTGAAAAAAATATCGACAAACTGCATTAAATATTTTTTTGTAGGAATTAATCTACTACATTTATCCCATACTACTTATGTATAGTTCTCCATTATCAGCCCCAACTGTAATGGGAACGCAATAAAAACGGGTCTTAGCGGGGGCTGACCCGTTTTTTTATCTTTTTCGTATAGAAAAAATGAAACACATTTTCGTGTAGGAAAAACATTAATATTGCTTAACTAAAAATCGATAAAGTGTAATTTTGTTCAGATTAAGTGCAAAAAATATTTGGTAGATATAAAAATACATTCTATATTTGATTCAACTTAACTTACTTATGTAGTTGTCGCGAGCCCCAATTGCGACGACAAAATCAAAAAGAGCGGAGCCCCAACCGCTCTTTTTTTTAGGTCTAGTTTTTGGGCCCACAAGGGGAGGCTTCAACATTTTCCTGATTATACTTGGCAATAGTTATGCCAGTGACTGCATCGCAACAAGGTTGTGGTATACGCCTTCCTTGGCTAATAGCTCACTATGCCTACCTTGCTCTACGATTGTTCCCTTGCTTAGTACGACAATAGTATCGGCATTCTGAATGGTGGAAAGCCGGTGCGCAATAACAATGGAGGTTCGGTTTTTCATCATATTTTCCAGGGCATCCTGTACTAGGCGCTCGCTCTCGGTATCGAGGGCAGAGGTGGCCTCATCGAGAATCATGATGGGCGGGTTCTTCAGCACGGCCCGGGCTATGCTTAGGCGCTGTTTTTGCCCGCCGCTCAGCTTATTGCCGCTATCGCCTATATTGGTATCGATACCGAGGGGCAAGGCCTTTACGAATTCCCATGCATTAGCGACCTTTAGTGCGTCCTCTATTTCTAGGTCGGTCGCGTTTTCCTTGGCCACCAATAAATTTTCCTTGATAGTGTCGTTAAACAGTATGGAATCCTGTGTTACCAGGCCCAATAACGATCTGAGGGAACGCTGGCTAATTTCCTTGATATCGGTCCCGTCAATGCGAATGGTTCCTCTGTTAACATCGTAAAAGCGGGTCACTAGGTTGGCGATGGTGCTCTTGCCACTGCCGCTCTGCCCTACGAGTGCCACGGTATGGCCCTTGGGAACGGATAGCGAAAAGTCCTTTAGCACATATTCGTCCTCATATTTAAACGAAATATTGTCGAGTATAACGGCCTCGTTGAACGAGGCTTTTTCGATTGCGTTTGGCGCATCCTGTATGCTGGCTTCCGTCTCCAGGATTTCAAGTACGCGCTCGGCGGCTGCATTTCCCTTTTTAACACCATAGCTAGCCTTGCTAATGGCCTTAGCGGGCGTTAATATTTGATAGGCCAGGCCCATATAGACGATAAATAGTTCGGGTTGCAGGCTGTTTTCCACCAATACCATATGGCCGCCGTACCATAAAATTACGGCAATCACCACGATACCTAGAAACTCGCTAGTAGGCGAGGCCAAATTTTGTCTATTTACGAGGGAATTCGAATACTTATAAAATCGCGTGGTCGACTGCTGAAATTTCCGGTTGAAGATGCCCTCTGCGTTAAACCCCTTTATAATTTTCAATCCGCCAAGGGTTTCCTCAAGTATGGAAAGGAAATATCCCTGCTCGCGCTGCACCCTATCCGATTTTTTCTTCAGGCTTTTCCCAATCCGTGAAATGATCAATCCCGATATGGGAATAAAGATGAAAACGAAGAGGGTAAGTTTCACGCTTATTAACAGCATCGCAATAATGGCGAATAAAATAGTGAGGGGTTCCCGTACAATTAGTTCGAGGATGGAGAGGAATGAGTGCTGTATTTCCAGCACATCGCTGGTAATACGGGCAATGGTGTCGCCCTTGCGCTTTTCGGAATAGAAGGAAACGGGCAGGGCTACCGTTTTTCGGTACAGTTCGTTTCGCAGGTCCTTGAGCACGCCGTTACGCAGGTAGGTTATAAAGTACATTGCCAAGTACCCGAAAAGATTTTTTAGCAGGAACATTCCAATGACCAATAATACCATGAAAAACAGCACTTGCCCGGGCCCTTCATCGGCACGCTGCGTTACGAAAAAGTTGAGGTAATTTTCAAAATAATCCTTTGCGTCGGCAATTCCGGTCCAAACGGGTTCGGTTTTTAGGCGTTTGGTATTGTCGAAAAGCACGGACAACATCGGAAATAACGATACCATGGCCAAGGTCCCGAAGAGTGCGTAAAACACGTTCGCAATAATATTTAGCCACGCGTATTTTTTGTAGGGCAGGGCATACCTGATTATTTTTCTGAAATATTTCACTAACGAATATTTAGGTAGGTAACAATAGAGTCAATTTTCTTATGCAGGACCGTTGCGGCGTTTGCGTCGTACTCCTTCGTATTCACGCTCATATAGAATTTAATCTTGGGCTCGGTGCCACTGGGGCGTGCGGCAATCTTGCTGCCATCTTCGGTATAGTATATCAATACATTGGAAGTTGGTATGTCGAGTGCCGAGGTGGAGCCATCTTCCAAGTTGCGGGCTTCGCCCTTTTGGTAGTCCTCAATGCGCACCACCTTGCTATCGGCAATTTCGGTAAACGGGTTCTCGCGCAGTTCGTGCATCATCTTGGCTATTTCCTCCGCGCCTTGTTTTCCTTCCTTAACGAGCGAAACGAGATGTTCCTCGTAATAGCCATACCGCGTGTAAATATCTTGTAGATAGTGGTAGAGGCTCGTGCCCAAAGCCTTTTTCTGGGCGGCAATTTCGCAAGCCAGTAGGGTAGCGGTGACGGCATCCTTATCGCGAACGAAGTCGCCCACCATATAGCCGAAACTTTCCTCACCCCCCCCAATAAACTCTAGGTTAGGAAAGTCTTTCACCATTTTGGCAATCCATTTGAAGCCGGTAAGCCCTTCTTTGTAGCGCACATTGAAATCTTCTGCCACGATGCGTACCATAGGGGTCGAAACGATGGTGGAAGCGACGAACTGCCTGCCATCCAGTTTTCCTGCCCGCTCCCATTGCTGCAGGAGGAAGTGCGTTTTCAGTACCATGGCCTGGTTGCCGTTTAGCAATGTCATTTTTCCTTCTGGGTTGCGTACGGCAATTCCCAGCCGGTCGCAGTCTGGATCGGTGCCAATAACGATGTCTGCACCTTCGCGCTCGGCTTGGCGCAAGGCCATGTCCAGTGCCTCGGGCTCTTCGGGATTCGGGCTTTTAACCGTAGGAAAATCGCCATCTGGCTCGGCCTGCTTGGCAACGATACTGAAATTTTTGTAACCGGCGCTTTCCAAGACGCGGGGTATCATTGTAATGGAGGTGCCGTGCAATGAGGTAAAAACAATTTTCAAATTATCCTTTGCAGCTTGCGGGGTGTTGAAACTTCCGTTCTTTATGGAGGCGGAGGCAAATGCGGTATCAACCTCGGCATCGAGGGTCGTGATGAGGGAGTTGTTGGCATCGAAATTAATATCGGTATACTCCAACGCGTTAATTTCGGAAATAATCTCTCCATCCTGCGGGGGCACCAATTGGCCGCCGTCCTGCCAGTACACCTTATAGCCGTTGTACTGTGGCGGATTGTGCGAGGCGGTAAGCACAATTCCGCAATGGCATTCTAGGTGCCTTACGGCGAAGGAAAGCTCGGGGGTGGGCCGCAATTCCGAAAATAGGTATACCTGTATATCGTTGGCAGTGAAAACCTCGGCCACGGTCTGGGCCAATTCCTTGCTGTTATGTCGACAGTCGTACGCGATGGCGACCTTGAGAGTTTCGCCCGTAAATTGTTTTTTCAGGTAGTTGCTAAGCCCTTGTGTATTCCTTCCCAGGGTATATTTGTTAATCCTGTTGTCGCCAACTCCCATAATTCCGCGCATACCCCCGGTTCCGAAGGCAAGGTCCTTGTAAAAACTGTCTTCTAGCCCTTTCGGGTCGTGGGCGATCATTTCCTTGATGGTGCGTTGGGTTTCCGAATCGAAAAAAGGCGTTAGCCATTTATTGACGCGTTCCAGGGTGTTCGGGTCTACATAGATCATGTATTCGTTGTATTGCGGTTATCTTTGGCTGCGCGGCGGCAGAAAGTGCAAAAATAACGAAACCAATTTGTTATTCTTAGAGGTTTCGGTGTTCTTTAACGATGTAGTTTTTCGTTTCCTTTCTATTTCGAAGAATGAGCTCCCCAATAAAGCCTGCCAGGAACAGTTGGGTGCCCATGACCATGGCGGTCAGCGTGATGTAGAATTCGGGCCGTTGCGTAATTAACCTGCCCTTTGGGTCAATGAAGAGTTTGTCGATGCCCAGGTAAAGCGCGAACAGAAAGCCAACAAAGAACATGAAAGCCCCCCATGCCCCGAAAAGATGCATTGGGCGCTTGCCAAAACTGGATAGAAACCAAATAGTGATAAGGTCTAGGAAACCGCGCACAAAGCGTTCGGCGCCAAACTTGGTGGTACCGTACTTTCGCGCTTGGTGCAGTACTACTTTTTCGCCAATTTTTCCGAAGCCGGCATTCTTAGCCAATACGGGTATGTAACGGTGCATCTCGCCCGTTACCTCAATGGTCTTGATTACCTCGTTTTTATAGGCCTTGAGCCCACAGTTGAAATCGTGCAGGGCTACGCCAGAGGTTTTCCGCGCCGCAAAATTGAATAATTTGGAAGGAAGGTTTTTTGATACGACCGAATCGTACCGTTTTTTCTTCCAACCGGAGACAAGGTCGTACCCGTGGGAGGTGACCATTTTGTACAACTCGGGTATTTCCTCTGGGTTGTCCTGCAGGTCGGCATCCATGGTAATGACCACCTCGCCAATAGCTTTCGCGAAGCCGGCGTGCAGGGCCTGTGATTTTCCGAAGTTCTTCAAAAAGCGTATGGCCTTTACCTCGGGATGCTCGCGGGACAGCTTGTCTATAATCTCCCAAGACCCATCAGTGCTTCCATCGTCTATAAAAATGATTTCATACAAAAAACCATTGGACTGCATTACGCCTGCAGTCCAACGGTGAAGTTCTTGTATGGATTCCGCCTCGTTGAGAAGGGGAATGACAATGGAAATATTCATGGGTTACTCGTATGAGGGTCTGTTCTGCTTCATTATCAGCCCCGCTACCAGCGAAATGATAAATCCGAAAAACAACGACGCAATAAGGCCCATTGCGAACATAAACCATGGGCTCATGAATTTTTCGGTCATGTCCATTGCCATGTCCATTTGCTCCTGCGTCATGTTGGATTGATCCTCGATCATCTTGTCGCGGGTGGCGTCTAGCATCTGGTTAATAAACTCGGGCTCAATTACCGTAATAAATATATAGGTAAAAATGGAGCCGATGAGCCCGGCAACGAGTGAGATGGCAAGGCCCGTCTTTAGGGCATCGCCCAAGCTCATAAACCCGTCACCTTCTTTCTTGAAAGCCTTAAGCCCGTATACAATGCATGCGGTCATAAAGATAAAATTCAGGGCCGATTGCCACCAGGGCTGGTCCATATGGGCGCCCATTACCCACACCACAACCGAGAGGCCAATGGTTAGTAGGGCTAAGATTAAACCGTAGTTGAGGGCAATTTTTTGCACCGAGGCTTTTTGATTTTCCATGATTTGAAATTTAGTTGGTTTTGGCAGTTAGTAAGCAAAAGTAGTAAAATGTTACGTGCCGAAATTTTTAATTCAAAATTTTCGCATAAGTATTGTGAATTTACAATAAATGCTTAAATTTGCACTCTCAAAATAAAGATCGAATACAATGAGAAAAGGTATCCATCCTGAAAATTATAGAGTAGTAGCGTTTAAGGACATGTCTAACGATGACGTTTTCTTGACTAAATCTACCGCCGAAACGAAAGAAACGATTGAAGTTGACGGAACCGAGTATCCTTTGGTGAAATTGGAAATTTCCAGGACCTCTCACCCATACTATACCGGTAAGGCAAAACTAATCGATACCGCCGGTCGTATCGACAAGTTCAAGAACAAGTACAAGAAATTCAAAAAAGAGGAGAACAACTAACAGTTGTTTCCCAACAATAAACAAGCCTTCGAGAAATCGAGGGCTTTTTTGTTTTACCACCCCAAGAAATATTATTTTTGGATATCGGTGCCCTATGCCCGGCAACCTATTGCAACTAACGTATCACCTTTCTGAAAACTTGACTATGAATTATATCCTCTTCGACGGCGCCGTGCGCAACCAACTGCTTCCTTTCACTTTTACCCGTCCGGTAGCCGACATTCGCATCGGTATCTTGACCATACGCGAGAAATGGGAAAAGTACCTTGGGTTTACTACTACTACCATTACCGAGGACTATCTTTCTGAAAAGTACCCGATGGTGGAATTGGAAAACAACATTCTAATCAACGCCTCCTTTTTGCCCACCCCCGAGCTTGTGGGACATATTGAGAACCTTCGGGAAAATCAGGCGCTATTTCACGATGATGAACCTATTGCCTTTTATACCAAGGAAGATCAGGAAGTAGATTTCGATTCCTATGAAATCACCCAATATGTGGAGGACGATATCCTTAGGATTGAAAACACGTGGGATATTTTCGCGAAGAACCACGAGGCCATTCGTCGCGATTTCCAATTGATTGCCCACGATAGGAACTCACGGCCAATCCCCGAAAATGTCGTTGTCATTGGCAAGGAGCCTATTTTTATAGAGGAAGGAGCCACTCTGCCCCTTTGTTCATTAAACGCCACCGATGGGCCTATTTACATAGGGAAGGATGCCGAAATTATGGAGGGCGCTATGATTCGCGGTCCCTTCGCACTGTGTGAGGGTGCCACGGTTAAGATGGGGGCTAAAATTTACTCGGGCACCACAATTGGCCCGCATAGCAAAGTGGGTGGCGAGGTAAACAATTCGGTGATATTCGGGTTTTCCAACAAGGGGCACGATGGTTTTCTCGGCAATTCGGTGCTTGGCGAGTGGTGCAACATTGGTGCAGATTCCAACAACAGCAACCTAAAGAATAATTATGCCGAGGTGCGGCTGTGGGATTATGAAACCGGTGGTTTTGCGCGCACCGGACTTCAATTTTGCGGATTAATGATGGGCGATCACAGCAAATGTGGCATCAATACTATGTTTAATACAGGTACGGTAGTTGGCGTGAGCGCGAATATCTTCGGAAGTGGTTTTCCAAGAAATTTCGTGCCAAGCTTCAGCTGGGACGGAAGCGCGGGTACCACCACCTATAAGACCGACAAGGCCTTCGAGGTAGCAAAGGTAGTTATGGAGCGGCGCAATATCGATTTTACCGAACAGGACGCCGCTATCCTCGAACACGTTTTCGAGGAAACTTCCAAATACAGGCGAAAGTAGGAGCAGGACCCAGAAATTATGTTTAAGCGTGATGTGCGGAATTGTTAAATCCCTCTAAAAACAGGGCATTTCTTTCTTAATTATTCGAAATCGTCAATTTAAAGCCGTAAACTGCCGGCTTAATATTGATAATTTTAAATAAAAGACAATGATTTTTTTGAAAAAAGCAAAGTTTCTCCTAGTGCTATTCATTTTTGCCATGGGTACAACCGCCTTCGCACAGAGCGATGAAAGGATTACCGACACCGAACTGAAGCAGTTCGTGGCTGCGTTCCAGGATGTGCAAATGGAGGGTCAAAAGGCCCAGCAGAAAATGATGGGCATTATTGAGGAAGAAGGAATGGAAGTGGCCAGGTTCAGTGAAATTCAGAAGGCATCGGCGAACGCGAACGCAGCGATCGATGCTACCGCTACCGAAATGGAAGCCTATGAGAATATTATCGCCGAAATAGAAACGATGCAGCCCACGATCGAGGCGAAAATGGAAGCGCACGTGGCCTCGTCGGGATTGGCAATAGAGCGTTACCAGGCTATTGCAACGCAATTGCAAACAGACCAGCAATTACAGGAACGCATTAAAACCTTGACGCAGAAATAAGGAAGACCTTATATTTCGAAAACCCGCCTCCAAGGCGGGTTTTTTAGTTCGCGGGTGGTTCCTTGCGCGTTCTTTTCAGGACCAAAAAGTTTTGGGGATTAATGCCTAAGCCCGAAACATTTTTCCGAACAAACCTAACTGCCATATCGTAATAAAGCGGTACCACGGGGGCGTCGCTAATTACGATGCTGTCCATTTTGGTATACAGTTCCTTTCGCTCTTGTATGTCTGAAATTGAAAGGGCCTTCACGTAAAGGCTGTCAAACACTTCATTTTTATAATGTGTATAATTTGGTCCATCGGGCGTAAAGTTTTCCGAATAAAAGAGGGACAGGTAATTTTCGGCGTCGGGATAATCCGCAATCCAACTAGCCCTGAAAATATCCAGCTCGCCACTACTTTTCATCTGCCGTAGGGTAGAAGGGGGCATCACGTCGATCGTGACCGAAATCCCTATTTTTTCAAGTTCGCGCTGTATGTATTCGCAAATATCAAGATATTGGCTGTTCGTGCCTATGGTGATTTGCGGTGCCGCATCGCCGGTTTCCTCCTTGTACTTTTCCAACAACTGTCTTGCTTTGGCAGGATTGTATTCATATCCATCTATTTCGTTAAATCCTGGCAGTCCCTTAGGTATAAATCCGTGGGTAGCCGGAATGCCCATGCCGTTTCGCAAATATTTGATCATGGCCACCCTATCGAAACCGTAATTTATGGCCCTCCGAAAATGGATTGACTGTATCTCGGGAGATTGCACCGGCATAAAAATACCAAGGTACTCGGTATTCAGGTATGGCCCGGTTATTAAATCGACATCCTCTTTATAGGTCGGCTGTAGCGCCCCTATGCTGGTTAGAATTTCATCTTTGTATGAATTATCGAGCCCAGAGACCAAGTCGAGCTTGCCTTGCGCGAATTGTAGGAATTCACTTTGCTTGTCGGGCAGGAATGTTATGGAAACCGCCTCCAGATAAGGCAATTGGTTGCCGTCCTCATCGGTTTCGAAATACAAGGGGTTTTTCCGTAGCACTAATTTTACGTTCTCTTCCCACAGTTTAAATTGAAACGGGCCCGTGCCCACGGGATGGCTGCGGAATTCATTACCGTAGAAGTCCACGGCCTCTTTGGGCACTACCGATGCGTAGCGCATGGACAGCAATCCCAGAAATGCCGGGAATGGTTGTGTTAGCTCGATTACCAAAGTGGTATCGTTGGGGGCGCGATAGGAAGCCACGTTACCCATTACCCAACTTCCGGGCGAGGCCACCTGCGCATCGGTCAATCTGTTGAAGCTATACAAGAAATCGCTTGCAACCACGCGGCGGGTAGAGTCTTTTCCGAAAACGGCATGTTTGTGGAAAAACACATCATTGCGCAGGGTAAAGGTATATGTATTGGTGCTATCGTTCACATCCCAACGTTTCGCGATATCGGGCCGAATAGTAAGCGAATCGTCCAATTGGACTAACCCGTTAAACAATTGATTGGTAGGCCAGATATTTTGTTGATTTCGAGCAAAGGCTGGATCTAATGAGGTGGTTATACTGTGCTCGTTGTACCGAAAAACCAAATGGTCGTTCGCGATTTCGGGCGGTGCGTCGCAGCTAGAGCAGAACAATAATGCGCAACCTATTGAAAAGATGTGTATTATATTAAAAAGGAGCTTAGGCATAGGTTTTCGGGAACCGATTTAAGTTTGTATTTTTGCACCCCGCTTGCCAAAAGTACGAGAATGAACGCTACAAAAAAAGTCGCATTTTACACCTTGGGTTGCAAACTGAATTTCAGCGAGACTTCTACCATTGCCCGAAATTTTGAGGATGAGGGTTTCCAACGTGTCGATTTCAATCAGGATGCCGATATCTACGTTATCAACACTTGCAGCGTCACTGAAAATGCCGATAAGCGCTTTAAAAATATTGTAAGGAACGCCCAAAAGCAGAATCCCGATGCATTCGTCGCCGCCGTGGGCTGCTACGCGCAGCTAAAACCTGAAGAACTGGCAGATGTTGACGGGGTCGACCTCGTGTTGGGAGCCACCGAAAAATTTAAGATAACCGATTACCTGAACGACCTTTCCAAGAACGATATGGGGGAGGTCCATTCGTGCGAGATTGAGGAAGCCGATTTCTATGTGGGTTCTTACTCCATAGGAGATCGTACGCGCGCGTTTCTCAAGGTTCAGGACGGTTGCGATTATAAGTGTACCTATTGTACCATACCTTTGGCACGAGGCATCTCGCGAAGTGATACCTTGCAAAACGTCCTGGAAAATGCTGCGGAAATTGCCGCACAAGATATAAAGGAAATTGTACTTACGGGGGTCAATATTGGCGACTACGGCAAGGGAGAATTTGGGAACAAGCGCCATGAGCACACCTTTTTCGAACTGTGCGAGGCCCTCGATACCGTTCCGGGCATTGACCGTTTGCGAATATCTTCCATAGAGCCCAATTTGCTGAAGAATGAAACGATCGACTTTGTGTCTGCCTCCCGTACCTTCGTGCCCCATTTTCACATTCCGCTGCAAAGTGGAAGCAATGACCTGCTAAAGCTCATGCGGCGTCGTTATATGCGCGAGCTATATGCCGAAAGGGTGCGTCGCATTAAAGAAGTGATGCCCCACGCCTGTATTGGCGTAGACGTTATCGTAGGATTTCCCGGAGAGACAGAGGAGCGATTTTTGGAAACCTACCACTTCTTGAACGCGCTCGATATTTCCTATTTGCACGTCTTTACCTATTCGGAACGGGATAATACGCCGGCGGCAACGATGGAAGGTAGGGTTTCGCTACGAACGCGCAAAAAACGCAGTAAGATGCTGCGCGGCTTATCGGTGAAAAAGCGTAGGGCGTTTTATGAAAGCCAACTGGGGACCACCCGAACCGTGTTGTTTGAGGGTGAAAACAAAAAGGGCTACATTCACGGGTTTACCGAAAACTACGTTAAGGTTAAGGCCCCTTGGAATCCGGCGCTGGTCAATACGCTGCAACGGGTAGAATTGACCGAGATAGATGCGGATGGCCTTGTTCGCTTCAATCAATTGGAGATGCCTATATTGGCATAGTTAGATGCTGATTCCCACGGGAAGCAGGTCGCGATACTTTCTTCGGTTTTTCCGCATAAATCCGGCAATTTCCGGGCTAGTGGGCACGAGGCTTATGTTGCGCTTTCGCACTTCCTCGAATACCGCCTTGATGAAAATATCTCGAAACCCTTGCTCCTCGAGCTCCTCTGGCATATCGTATTTGGTAAGAAAAATCTTCCTGTCCTGCAGTGCGTATTCAATTCGCGCCATATTATCTCCGATCTCTAATTCGAATTGTCTTAAGAATTCATTGTCGGTAATTTCTACATCTTCAATCATTGGGAGTATTTTAAATTAGTTCATTGGGACTTCAATTATCAATATATGGCTATTTGCGGCGGCGGTAATTGGCACGGTGTCGGTTTCCCATACGCCAATGGCATCACGCGTCTGCAATATATGCGAATCTACAGCGGCCTCACCTTCAATTACAAAAACGTATACGCCGTGTGTTTTGTTGTGAAGGGTGTACGTGGTTTGGGTGGTGTCGTTAAATTTCCCTATTGAAAAGTATGCCTGCTGGTGTAACCACAACTCGCCCTCTGCCGCTTGGGCTTTCGGTTTTACGACTGTACTGAAGGCATTCTCTCGCAATAAAGGCTCGATCTTGGCTTGATCATAGCGTGGTTTGACGTGCTGAATTTCTGGAAATATCCAAATTTGGAAAAGCTTAACCGGCTCGGTCGAGCTCGCGTTTTTCTCACTATGCTCCACGCCACTTCCCGCGCTCATTACCTGTATGTCGCCAGCATTAATTACGCCCTCGCCACCGGTTGAGTCTTCGTGGTGTAGGCTCCCTTGCTGCGGAATGGTAACGATTTCCATATTTTGGTGCGGATGCTTTCCGAAACCGGCGCCGGGCGCCACAGTGTCGTCGTTTAAAACGCGCAACAGCCCAAACTGAAGGCGTTCGGGGTCATGGTAATTGGCAAAACTGAACGAATAGTTAGCCTGCAGCCAACCATAATTGGCCGATCCGCGGGTGCTCGCCGGATGTAAAATCTTCTTCATAGACGCCCCGATTGCAGAAAGAGTGTGGTATCTTTGCCTAACAAAGTTACAAAAAAACGATTGTATTCTTTACAATGAAATTGGCTATTACGCATGGCTCCTCAAAAAAAACAAGTCTATTTTGTGCCGGGCATGGCCGCCGGAAGCGAGATCTTCAAAAATATAAAACTTCCGGAAAATTCGTTCGACATTCATATACTGGAATGGCTAATTCCCGAAAAAAACGAGCCGCTTACGCATTATGCCAAACGCATGACAGCCAGTATTAAAGTTGAAAACCCCATACTGGTGGGAGTTTCCTTTGGTGGGGTTGTAGCGCAGGAAATGGCCACGGTCCTGCAACCAGAGAAATTGGTTATCATCTCGAGCGTAAAATCCGCCCGCGAACTGCCCACGAGAATGCAATTTGCCAGAAAAACCGGTGCGTATAAGTTAATTCCAACGGGTTTGATGCTAAGCGCAGACGACCTCACCAAATTCGCCATTGGGCCGCGCACCAAAAAACGACTCAGCCTGTATCAGGAGTTTCTCCATGTGCGCGACAAGCGATACCTCGATTGGGCCATAAAAAATATGGTGACGTGGCAGCGCAAGGAACCGTTGCCCAACGTGCTCCATATTCACGGCGATGAGGACATCGTATTTCCCATTAAAAAGATCGAAAATTGTATAATTGTGGAGGGTGGGACGCACGTAATGCTTCTTAACAAGGGCAAATTGATTTCAGAAAAGCTAATTGAAATTATTTCAGGCTAATCATATATTCTTTTCTTTAAAAGCCGTTGTATATTTTTTATCTTTAGAAAAAAGTAAGAGCTATGAAATTTTTATCCAAAATAGGGCTGTTGGTGCTTTTGGTTGGCGTAGTCGCCATATCGATCAACGCCGTGCAGGAGCCCGATACCAATGAAAACCTTGAGAAGAAACTAGTTAACGACTATAACGTCTACGCACTGCCCATACCCGATTCGATGGAATTCGCCGGCGAACCGGTGCCCCTTGACGATCCGGATATTCGGGAACGGTTCGATAGGGAACTGTTGGTAAATACCTATTGGCAGTCTAACGGTTTGTTAATATTGAAGCGGGCCAATAGATACTTTCCCATCCTGGAGCCTCTTCTTGAAAAATATGGACTGCCAGATGATTTCAAATATCTTGCCGTGGCCGAAAGCGGACTCGAAAATAACAGCTCGCCAGCGGGTGCCGCAGGTTTTTGGCATTTTTTGAAGAGTACGGGCCGCGAGTACGGTTTGGAAATTAACGATTACGTTGATGAACGCTACCATTTGGAAAAAGCGACGAAGGTTGCGGCCGAATATCTTAAAAGTTCCAAGGAGCGCTTCGGAAGTTGGACCATGGCGGCTGCGGCATACAATGCCGGAAATTATGGGGTAAGCAAACAAGTGGACCGTCAAAAATCGAACGAAAATTATTACAACCTATTACTGAACGATGAAACCAGCAGGTATGTATTCCGCATCCTGGCATTCAAGGAAATTATGAGCAACCCTCAAAAATACGGGTTCAATTTTAGGCAACAAGACCTTTACCATCCCATTCCTACCTACAAGGTTAAGGTCGATACCCCGGTTACAGATTTTGCCGAATTTGCCAAGCAACATGGTATTTCATATAAAATCCTGAAAATTCACAATCCGTGGCTTAGGGAGACCTACCTGAAGAATTCCTCGGGAAAGGAATATTTAATTGAAATTCCGGAAAAGGGCCAGTATACCGTAACGGGTCAATAAATGCGATCTATGAATTTAACTCTAGTGCTTACCTTGGTGGTCATTGGTTTGATGGCCGGAATTTTAAGTGGTTTTATGGGCGTTGGAGGGGGAGTCATAATGATTCCGCTAATGATTTTATTGTTGGGGTACAGCCAGCACGAGGCCCAAGGTACAAGCCTGGCGGTCTTGGCCATTCCCGTCACTTTTTTGGCGGCCTACAATTATTATGATGCCGGGCACGTAAACTGGAAATTTGCCATTGTTATGGCGCTCGCCTTTGTGGTAGGGGGGTACCTGGGCTCTAAGTTTGCCATATCGCTGGATCAATCTGTACTGAAGAAAATTTTCGGAATCGTCTTGCTGGTAGCGGCAATCAAGCTATTTTTCGATAAATAGCCTAAGGTCTTGGGGTTTTCTTTGCGGCAAGTTCCTCTTCTGTCATATCAATCCCGTGAAAGGTAGAAATGCCACTAAGGAAAGCCGAATAGTTAAGGTTAAAGGACGTTTCGTACGATTCGCCATAGGGGTGAAGCACTCCACGCCGAATATCCATGATCTTCTTATCACTATCGATGAAAAAGGTAGTGGGGAAACCAAGGCTATGTTTTAGGGTTTCAATTATATGGTCGTGCTTGTTCTCGGCTTCGTCTACGTACAACAAGGTTATATCGTTACTATAGTCGGCCGCAACCTCTTTCACCTTTTTCTTGTTATCCCAAAATAGCACCACCACCTGTACCTTATCATAATAGGTGTCGGCAATTTTATTTAGCGCGGGTATTTCGCCAATTCCAGGGGTGCACCAGGCGGCATAGGTCATGAGGAAAACGGGCTTGTCGAAATCGTAGAAGTCAATTTTGCGCCCCGAGGCTTTCCGGACTCTGAAATTGTCCATATACGTTCCCCGTGCCACGTGGGTAACCAGTGAGTCGAAGAGAAATTCGGCCCGCTCGTAATCTTCAGTAGCAAAGGCCAT
>NZQO01000035.1 GCA_002693605.1 Flavobacteriaceae bacterium | reverse complement strand
TCTATCGTCTTGCCGGAATGGCGTTTGTAATTCCCGATCCGGTTACGCGGGGTCGTCAGGGAATTGTACAGACTCCTAAGGATGAACCAAAGAGCAACAAGGACGCTCTTGTGGTAAATGTTACTTCGGATGGTGAGACGAAGAAGGTTGAGCTGCTTGGAGGAAAAGGATCAGATCCGAATCCGACCTTGGTGGAAATTGCCGAGTTGGACGTATACCTATCCTATGGATCAAAAACGTACGAGCTTCCTTTCAGCATTACCTTGAACGATTTCATTGCCGATAAGTATCCTGGAACCGAAACTGCCTATTCGGCCTTTAAGAGCAAGATAACCGTGAACGATTCGGATACCGAATTTTTCGATTATGAAATTTATATGAACCACGTATTGGACCATCAGGGATATCGTTTTTTCCAAGCCTCCTTCGACCCTGATGAAAAGGGGACGGTGCTTTCCGTAAACCATGATTTTTGGGGCACGTGGATAACCTATATTGGGTATTTCCTATTGTACATAGGGCTTATGGCAATTCTTTTCGATGAGAACACCCGTTTTGGGTCCCTCAAAAAAATGTTGGATAAGGTTAAAACGAAAAAAGCAACCGTAGCCACTCTGGCGGTGCTACTATTGGGCTTCGGTGCCGTGGCACAAGAAGCCGGCAACCACAGGCATTCGGAATCTTCGCAACGTCAATTGGATAGTATAATTACCGCCAATGCCGTAAGCGAGGACCACGCCGATGTCTTCGGAAGGCTAATTATTCAGGACAACGGGCGCATGAAGCCCGTGAACACCTTCGCCAGTCAGTTATTACGTAAAATTAGTCGCAGTGATAACTACGCCGGGCTCGATGCAGATCAAGTATTTTTATCTATGAGCGAGTTTCCCCGACTTTGGGTAGAAGTGCCGTTAATTGCCCTTAAGCGAGGAAACGATAGTATACGAAAGGTAATTGGTGTGGCCGATGATGTCGAGCGCATTGCCCTCCTGGACCTTTTCGACGAGCAGGGAAATTATAAATTAGAGCCTTACCTAGAGGCCGCTACCAATAAGGCAACTCCAAACCAGTTTGAAAAGGATTTTGTCAAGGCTCACGAAAATTTTTATTTGCTGAACCAAGCCCTTAGCGGGAGTATCCTGAAGATTTTCCCCTTGCCGAATGATGCTAACAATAAGTGGGTTTCCTTTCCCGAATTGCAGGAAGCCAATTTCAAGGGAACCGATTCGGTCGTGACCAAGACCATATTACCGGTGTATTTCCAGACCCTCCAGCAAGCACGAAAAACCGGAGACTACGCCGATGCGGAAGAGATCTTGGCCGGACTGAAGAAATTTCAGGAGAAGTATGGCAGTGAGGTAATGCCTTCAGAAAACAGGTTAACCGCTGAAATTTGGTATAACAAGATTGATATCTTCAATAGGCTCTATAAATATTTCGCACTGATAGGAATTTTTATGTTTATAGCCATAATTGTACAAATCTTCCGGGAGGGGAAAGTCGTACACGCACTGGTAAAGACATGCAAATATATTATTTGGGCTTTTTTCATACTATTGACTCTGGGCCTCGTGGCACGCTGGTATATTAGCGGTCACGCCCCGTGGAGCGATGCGTACGAGAGTATTATATACGTAGCTTGGGCCACGGTATTCTTCGGGTTGGCCTTCGGCAGGAAAAGTGACCTTACCATAGCCTCTACCGCTTTCGTGGGGGCCATCGTACTGTGGGTAGCCCACCAGAATTGGATTGACCCTTCCATTGCCAACTTACAGCCCGTGCTTGATAGCTACTGGCTCATGATTCACGTTGCGGTTATCGTAATGAGCTACGGCCCATTTACGTTGGGAATGATTCTCGGCACCGCTTCGCTCTTGTTGATGTTACTCACCACCAATAAGAACTTCAAGAAAATGCAGCTGAACATTCAGGAACTGACTATAATTACCGAAATGGCCCTTACCGTTGGCTTGGTGCTCTTGACCATAGGAAACTTTCTAGGCGGGCAATGGGCCAATGAAAGCTGGGGACGTTACTGGGGGTGGGACCCCAAGGAAACCTGGGCACTTATTAGTATTATGATTTATGCTTTTGTGATACATGCCCGCCTGGTACCCGGCCTGCGAAGCAGGTGGACGTTCAATGTACTGGCCATTTTTGCCTACGCCTCGATTATGATGACGTACTTTGGCGTTAACTTCTACCTTACCGGTTTGCATTCATACGCTAGTGGAGATGCCCCGTTAACCCCCACATTCGTTTGGTACTTGGTTGGTTTCTTTGTACTGTTGAGTGCGATATCATATCCAAAATTCAAGAAATACTATATCAAAAAAGGATAAGCCAGTGGCTTATCCTTTTTTCTTTTAGTTGAATGGTTTGGAAAGTGAAGGTAGTCTAGTTATAGATATAATCCGGTTGCTGGTCTACCATTCGGTAATCTTGTTTAATCTGTTCGCCAATTTCGAGTTTATGGTAAAGCTCCTTGGTTAACTCGTCGATTTCCTCTTCGGTAAGTTTCAATTTACGGGCAATTTTTTCGTTTTCCTTCCCTTCGGAAATATATTGAAGCAACTTTATCTCGAGTCCGTCTAGGTCATGTTGCATAATGAGGTTTTCAAGATAGACGTCCTGCATAAGCTTGGCTACGCTCTCTCGATTTAGCATTTCCTGTCGTTTCAGGAAAATGCGCATTTCTGTTTGGCGCATTTCGTTCTCTTCCTTAATGGCGCGCATACGATACACAATAGCATAGGTTAAGATTAGTACCTCGACAAGAAGGGCTATTTTTAGGTGAATAGTTCCCGTGTTCAAAAATGAAATCGACAATTTTTGAAATACAAAGAAATCGATCATAAACAGCAACGGAATACCCATTGCCACTACAAAGAACTTCGCATAGTTGCGAGACGAAAACTGGGCGATACCCAGTATTAAATAATTTGCCAATATGGCCATAAGGGCAGCATTGCTTATGCCTAATAGGGTCTGGCTGGGGGCAACCCAGTTGGGAAGGGCAAAGAGCGTGGCTAGCGCGAACAAGCCGAGCGATACATACTTCAATTTTTTGAACGTTTCTTCCGACTTCAAGTAGTAATGTGAAAACACGGCCATGCAGCCAACTCCTAGCACAAGCAAACTAGTAGATAGGGTAGGGAGGTGCACCGGCGCTTCGGTAAGGAGGGAAAGCAGGCCATCATTCACAAAAAATACGGTGATAAACCCGGCGAGCGTCAATGAAAAGTAAAGAAATAATTTTTCCTCGAACAGGAAGTAGCTAATACCATTCAATAACAAAAGGGCCAAGATAAAGCCGTAATAAAGCCCGTTAGTAAAGCCACTGGCCCCAATTACGGATGCAGTTGCTTCGTTATAGGGGACACGGGCGTTTGATGAAGTAGTGTTAATACTTTCATTTTTGTAGGAAAATACTTCAGTCGTTTCTAAGTTTTCTATTTTATCCGATGATAATGTCGAGTGGGCCACAGATGAGTTCCCGAGCACATGAGCGTTCTTAACGAAGGTAGCATAGGTGCTTCGCTTGAGCGAATTTACATCAGGTTTGCTAAGTGCAAGTTGTTGTTTTTCAGAAAGTTTTGTGTTATTTCTGACTTCGGGGCCAAGGTTAATTGCCCATGACATACTACAGCTAAGCAGCAATAAAAGAGATAGGGCGGGGGTAACTAATCTCACATTCATAATAAGTAGGTTTAACGATTTAGGGTAGGACAATATAGTCAAAAAATGTATTTGAACTGTAAAAAATGCATTTAATCGATGTTTTTAACAAAAAAAGCCGCTCTTTCTAGAGCGGCCGTAATAGTTTCAAATGAAGAGTAATACAAGTTTATCCTACCATATCTTCTGGTTTTACCCATTGGTCAAATTCATCAGCCGTTAAATAACCAAGATTTACGGCCTCCTCCTTTAAGGTGGTGCCATTTTGATGTGCGGTGTTGGCAATCTCGGCTGCCTTATAATAACCAATCTTGGTATTAAGGGCGGTTACCAACATCAAAGAGTTGTTAAGCTGCTTTTTTATAACCTCGTAGTTTGGCTCAATTCCCTGGGCACAATTCTCATCAAACGAAACGCACGCATCACCCAGCAGTTGTGCGGACTCCAAAAAGTTGGCGGCCATGACGGGCTTAAAAACGTTCAATTCAAAGTGTCCTTGCATTCCGCCCACGCCTATGGCCACATCATTGCCCATTACCTGTGCACAGACCATCGTCATTGCCTCGCACTGGGTTGGATTTACCTTTCCAGGCATAATGGAAGAGCCTGGCTCATTGGCCGGTAAGATTATCTCGCCAATACCACTTCTTGGCCCACTGGCAAGTAAGCGTATATCGTTCGCTATTTTATTTAAGGCCACGGCAAGTTGCTTCAAGGCCCCATGGGCCTCCACGATTGCATCGTGCGCCGCTAGCGCCTCAAACTTGTTAGGCGCGGTAACGAAGGGCAAATCGGTAAACTCCGCAATGTATTGTGCCACCTTCCCAGAATAGCCCTTGGGCGTATTAATGCCCGTACCTACTGCGGTTCCGCCCAATGCGAGTTCCGAAAGATGTGGCAGGGTATTGTTAACTGCCTTCAGTCCATAAGCAAGCTGTGCGGCGTATCCGCTGAACTCCTGCCCCAGGGTAAGAGGGGTGGCATCCATTAGGTGCGTACGTCCAATCTTGACGACCTCCTTAAACGCTTCCGATTTTTTCTCTAAGGTCTTCTGAAGCTGGGTAACTCCCGGAAGGGTAACCTCCATTAATTTCTTGTACGCCGCGATGTGCATTCCCGTAGGAAAGGTGTCGTTTGACGATTGCGATTTGTTCACATCATCATTAGGCTGCAATGTTTTCTCGCCCTCGCCAATTTTCTTTCCGGCAAGCTGGTGGGCGCGGTTGGCAATTACCTCGTTCACGTTCATATTGCTTTGCGTGCCGCTTCCCGTTTGCCAAACTACCAGCGGAAATTGTTCATCGTGCTTCCCCTCCAGAATTTCATCGCACACCGCCGCGATTAAATCTCTTTTTTCCTCAGAAAGGACCCCCAGCTCACAGTTGGTGTAGGCCGCCGCTTTTTTTAGATAGGCAAAACCGTAGACAATTTCAAGGGGCATAGAGGCCGGGCGACCAATTTTGAAGTTGTTCCTGGAACGCTCTGTCTGGGCACCCCAAAGTTTATTGGCGGGCACATTTACCTCGCCCATGGTATCTTTTTCTATTCTATATTCCATAATTGATTGGTATTGAAATGTCTTGCAAAAGTACCCAAATGTCTCGGTTTACTCAAGAGCGCCACGCATAATTTGATGTTAAGAATTCCCTATTTTTTATGGTCATTTTTTAAATTTCCTATTATCTTTGCGCTATTACTTAAACCGCGCTTATTATGATGTTCGAATTTGATCAGTACTTAGGATTTTTAGCATTTTTGACCATATTGACCATTGGTTTCTGGTTAATGATTTTCTTGGTATCCATAATTCCGTATTGGATTGGTGGGGCCTTAATGGAAAACTGGAAATTAAAGCGCGAGGCGAAGAAGAAAGAGCGCGAATCGAGAGCGTAATTACTATAGAATATATTAAAAAGGGAGCCATTGGCTCCCTTTTTTGTTGCAATAACGGTTCATGTTAACCTTCAAATTCGCCATCGCCATCATAGTTGCCACCACTTCGATCCGAACGCTGGCGCTGTTTTTTCTGATTGAAGCGATAGGTAAACGAGAGCGTAAACTGTCGCTCCCTCCACTGAAATTCACTATCGCTCGTAAACGATTGGGTGCGGGTAAATGATTGCCTTTTCCTGGAATTTAGCAGGTCGCCCACGTTAAACCCGATGGTTCCGTTATCATTCATTATATCCTTGCTCAAAGCCAGGTCTATGGAGAGTATTCCCTCGGTTTCGGTCTGGGAGTTATTGCTGGGGCCGCGATAAAAGGCGTTTGTTTGCCAATCAATTTTCCAGGGTAAGCTCACTTTGGCGCTTCCGCGGGTAAACCAGCTACTGTTATCGGTTCCGTATTCTATTCCGTTGAAGCTACCTTCGCTACTGAAGTTGAAATAGTTGAAACTTCCATTGAGGCGCAACCATTCCAAGGGGTTGTAAAGTAGCCCCATTTCAAATCCGTACCGTTCGTTGGTACTCAGGTTTATAGGAATGGTACGAATAATGGGAATTCCGTTGGGCGTAAGCTGTCCGGTATCTTCCTGTATCCGCTCGAACGCATCGGTTTCCTTCTGAAAATAGACAGAGGTAGTCAAGGTAAGCTTTTTCCAACGCCTAATGTACCCAAGATCGAACGCATTGGCGTATGCCGGATCTAAGTCTGGGTTTCCCTGAAATACGTTGGCCTCGCTCGATCGCGACGGAAATGGATTAATGAACCAGCTTCTGGGCCTGTTAATACGCCTGTTGTAGCCCAACGTCAGATTTTCTCGCTCGCCCAGTTCGTAGATTAGGTTAACCGTGGGAAAGAGGCCCAGATAATTCTTGTCGAAATTTATGTCGAAATTTTCTTGGGGATCGCTAACATCCTCCGCCTCGACATTACCCTTTAACTGTGTATTTTCCAGACGCAGACCCAATAGGAAACTAAATTTTCCGAACTTGTTCCCGTATTGCGAATATAGCGCCTGCACGTTTTGATTGAAGGTAAATACATTGGAAAGGCTGTCGTTCTGCACATAGCTTCCAGTAGTACCAACTTCCTCTAATAACTGATAATCGGTAATTTCCTCCTCAAAATTACCGCGGTAACCAGCTTCAAACTGGGCATTTTCCCCTATTGGTAGCACATAATCTACCTGGGCCAAATATTCCGTTTGGTTTTCCTTCTGCGTGATATCTTCGGAAGGCAGTACCAACAGCGATGGAAACGTGTTACGCTCGTCTATGAGCGATCGTTGCGTTTCCTTATCCCTCTCATATTGGAAATCGGCTGTAAGCTCGTGGCCATCGTTACTGAATTTTTTCTCATAGTTTAAGGATAGCTGAAAACTTGTATCATCCTCGGTCTCGGTTTCTACCCGGGTACGGCTAATGGCCAATTCACGGTCGCGATCAAATTCATCGGTAATATTAGTGGTAACATCTTCATCATCGCCCAGGCGCAGGAATCCAGAAGCGGTTAGGGATGAGGTTTCAGAAAGGAAATACTGAATTCCCAGATTTGTATTGAAACCGCGATTTAAGCGGTTAATATCGCGATCTTCCACCACGAAAGGATTGGCAATGGTCTCGCTGAAATATTCATTTTTGAAGAGCGCGTTTCCGGGAGATTTTCGATAGCTAATGCCCGTGGTGTTGAATATGTTGAATCTATCGGTGCGCAGGTTGATATTTCCGGTAAGTCCACTTTGCAGTGGTATACCGTAATTAGCCTGAAGACTCCCATTTAGGCCAAGCGTTTTTTCCTTCCGAAGAATAATATTCAAGATGCCCGCGGTACCTTCTGCATCGTACCTAGCCGAAGGTGAGGTAATAACCTCAACACGCTCTATGGCCTCGGCCGGAAGCTGCCTGAGGGCGTCGGTCGAGCCGAAGCCGGCAATGGCAGATGGCTTTCCATTTATTAGAATACGCACGTTCTCATTTCCGCGCAAGCTTATAGCTCCCTCTACGTCTACGGTCACCGACGGGACATTGCTCAGGGCATCGCTTACCGTGGCGCCGCTGGTGGTTAGGTCTTTGCCAATGGTATAAATTTTCTTGTCAAGCCGAACTTGTACCTCGGTGGTCTCGGCGCGTACCACAACCTCGTCTAAACTTGCGGCATCTAGGGCCAAGGTTACATTGGGCAGCGTGGTATCCTTTGTAATATTCTGGCTAGTGAGGGTTTTAGGACGATACGATATATATTCGAATTTTACAGTGTACAAGCCCGGTGGCACGTCTATGGCGTAGTTCCCGTCCAGATCGCTAATACCGCCCGTTACGATATTTCCTTGCGGGTCGCTGAACGATATCGTGGCATATTCTAGCGGGGCACCGGTAGATTCTTCAATTATTTTTCCGCTAACCGTAACGGATTGTGAGGATGGATTTTGGGCAAATGCGATTGGGGCAAGCAACGCGCAAAAGAGCGCTAAGGCGTATTTCATAGTCAATTTTCTTTGTATGACTGCGAAAGTACAGCGTGGTTTAGGCCGTTGTTGCTAAAATTGTGTTAAATAAAAATCCAAGTCAACTTCGGATATATAACGCTATTGTAAAATTTCCAGAACCTTTTCGGGAGGTCTTCCTATTATCGCCTTAAACCCTTTAATGGCGATGGGACGTTCAATTAATTTTGGGTGAGCAACCATGGCATTCACGAGCTCTGAGTCGGTTAGTTGTTTACCCTTGTACCTTTCTTTCCAAATGCTCTCATTCTTGCGCACCAAATCAATGGGCGCGATTCCCAATAGGGCAATCAATTCGGAAAGCTTGGCAGGCGTGGGCGGATTGTCTAAATATTTTATAATAGTGAGGTCTTCGTTTTTTTCCTCGAGCAATTGCAAGGCCTGCCTGGACTTACTGCACCTCGGATTGTGATATAGTGTTGTCATACGTATTAATCTACATTATATTTCAGTTTCATCGTTATTGATGTCGTTTTTTCCTTGGAAGCGGTATTATACGCACCGCCCCAGCTATAATCCTCGCCGGAGTTCTGACCCGTAATTTGAAAAACTCCCATATCTCCGCTAATAAGCTCGCCCAACTCAGCGCCCGAATTTTCAGCGATCTGCTCTGCGCGTAAGCGCGCATTCTCAGTCGCTCGGGCAATCATTTCGATCTTCAGGTCCTCAATTTGGGTAAAGTAATAGCGCGGCGCGAGGGAATAGAGCTGTACCCCTTGGTTGAGCAATTGGGTAATCTCGCGCGAGATGCGTTCAATTTTTTCCACTTCCTTTGAGGTTATCTCCAGTGTCTGCGATAAGGTGTAGCCAGTAAACCGAGAACCGAGATAGTTGCCGTTGTCGCCATAGATGGGCTCGTTGTTCTCAGAAGTGTTAACCGCTGAAAAAACCACGTTCGAGAGGTCGATACCATTTTCCCGTAGATATTCCGAAATAAGCATCTTGTCACGTTCCAAATCGGCGTAGGCTGCCGATAGGTCGGCATCCATACGGGTATAGCGAGCTTCCCAGACAATAAGGTCTGAAGTGAAATCGGCCTCCCCCAATCCCGTTACCGATATGGTTTGTTGCGCCTTGTTTCGGTTTATAAAGGCATTCCCCAATACCACCGCGGCTACGATAATGGCAATGGCAAAAACGAGCGCCGAAATGGTTTTCTTCATAGTCACTGAGATTTTATACTAAAGTACGAATTTGAATAAAAACGACGTAATATAGTTGAAATTGTTGCAATTACAACCCTCATGAATTTCGTAGCAACCTCAATTCTTCCTGATAGTCATACTGCAGATCCTCGTGCAGCCCAGACAACTTTTTTTCTATTAGCGCTAACTGCCTCTCGTACAAATTAGAAAGTGTCCGGTTTTTTGAAATAGAGGGTTTGGTGTTTTTCAGTTTTTCGCAGAAATAGAGCAAGAGCTCAACTTCGGTTTCCTTCTTTAGCGAATACCGAATATACTTTTTCGTTTCCTTCAGAATTTTGCGGACACTTTTTTTCATAAAATAAGAACGTGTCGTATTCATTTGGCCGAAGGCCTCATCGATGTGTTCCTTCACTTGCGTTATATAAAACGCTTCTTGGTCGGCATCGAAAAGCAGGTAGGTTAAAAGTTCCTTGTTTTCCTTCTTGAACTTTGCCAATCGCAGGCAAAGACTTAGCAGTTCTGCCGCCGTTTTGTGGTTCAATTCTTTCTTAAGCTGGGCTACGGTGGCAGGTTTCATAGGGTACAAAGTAACAAATTTTGCCGTTCATCACCTTAACGGAAAAAAAGTTTGAGGTAAAATCCGGGCTTAGCGAGTTCTCGCTTTAGATCGATGTCATCTAACATGGCCGTCAAGAGCAATTGGACCGAAGTGTTCCTGGAGGCCTTTTTTACGATAAAATTGAACAACCAGGGAAATTTCAACAGGTGTTGAAGTTGCCTGCTCACCTGCATCTCTTTCCAAACGGCTTTGTATATAGCGTTGTCATAGCGCAAATTGAAATCGGCATCAAATCTATTTTCCTTAAAGGCGGCGCGGCAATGGGCGGCTGCCAAGCGTCCACTGCGAATGGCATTGCCAATTCCCTCGCCAGTAAAAGGGTCAATAAGGCTTGCGGCGTCACCCAGTAATAAAAAGCGGTCGCCCGATAGCTTTCGCTTTTTCGATCCTAACGGCAGGCCAAACCCCTTTGGTGTTTCGAGCGGGGTTGCATCCTTAAACCGAAATTTTAAATTGGGGTGCCCCTTCAGCAGTTGGTGGAGAGTGGCCTTTAGATCGATATTCCGTTCTGAAATTTTCCTGGAGAGCATACCTATGCCTACATTGGCCCTGTTATTGGGTAGGGGAAATATCCAGAGGTACCCGGGCAGGATTTCTTTGTAAAAATGGAGCTCGATGTAGCCCTCGCCTTGCATTCCGCGCACGTTTTCAAAATATTGCCGCAGGCCACCGCTGTGATGGTTTCGGTCTATCTTTGCCGGCACCAACGTACGGTTTAGTATTGAGTTTGCCCCGTCGGCCCCCAAAGCCATCTTTGCTCGAATGGCATAAGCTGGCGTGCCTAGTTCAACTGCATCGGGTAGTACGGTAATGCCAGATATTTTTTGACCTTCCAAGATCCTGCAGTTGGCTTCCGCGCGAACTTGTTCCATTATAAAATGATCGAAATTGAAGCGTTCCATCACGAACCCACCTTTCGGTTTCGATTGTTTTTGTTGAAAGGAGATATCCAGCGGATTTCCGTTTGGTGCGTAGAAACGGATACCCTTGGCCTGATGCTTACGGGTAGTCCTCAAAAAACTATCGCCGATCTCGCGGTTCAATTTGTAAAGCTGGTTTACGACATCGGCGCTAAGTGCATCTCCGCAAATTTTATCGCGTGGAAATTTATCCTTATCTAAGATTACCACCGAGAGACCACTATCGGCGAGCGATAGGGCAGCGGCGCAGCCCGCGGGTCCGGCGCCCACAATGGCGATATCAACCTCAAGTTCGGTAAGTGCCAAGGTAAAAGGGGTTATGTTTTATATCCATAATTTCGGAAATCATCCTCATATAATTTCGCAACGATTTTGCGTAATTCCGGCGTCCATTGCACTACGTTATCTGTGGGTTTTGTTGGGTTGAGTGGGTGCCCAAGGTCAATTTCCAAATTTTTTGCTAGGATCTCCAGGTGTTTTGGCAGCTCCATTTTATATACCGAGGTATATTTTATGCGGAAGTTTCCCTTTGGCAATTTTAGCACTTCACTCTGTGATTGCGGAATCAAGTGCGCGTCATGGGTATAGACTAAGGGGAGCATTTTAATGAACATTTCAAAAGTAACCTTTAAAAATGCCGCTTTGTTCTCTAGGTAATTGACATTATTCGAGAGACCCATTTGCGGAAAAAAGATTCGTTGGCAATGTTCCCACCTTTCTATTTCCCGCTCATGGATGTTTTTCCTGAACTTATTCTTGAAAAAGGACTCCAACCTATCGTAGGGGTTACGTACCACCAGATAATGTTCAAGGTGTGGGGCAATTCCCAATCTTAACTTGAGTTGATGAAACGCCAACGCCCTTATTCTAAACGGTTCCAATCCCTCGTTGAAGTGGAGGGACGAATACATAACCTTGTAGTTGGTCGTGACGAGACACTTGTTGGCTTTAGATTGAAAGGTAAGCATGCACTGTCAAATATACATATGAAATCTGATGGAAATACTAGTTTCGTTATTTTTATAGTATGGTTTACGAAGCGTTAGATGTCTTCTTCCTATTATTCCATACTGCTATCATACTCTTCAATATGTTTGGCTGGATGTGGCGGCGTACGCGCCGTTACAATTGGTACCTTCTCATGGCTACGGCCGTGTCGTGGGGCGTCTTGGGCATTTGGTATGGATTCGGGTATTGTCCCTGCACCGACTGGCACTGGCAAGTCCTCGAAAAACTGGATAGATACCCCAATACCCCTTCCTATATTGAATACTTGGTGGAACGTCTCGTGGGCGTAGACATATCCTACCATACGGCCAATACAGCTACATTATGGATATTTTTGTTGCTCGTGTCAATTTCTACCTATGTTAACTGGAAAGATTACTTTAAAAATGTTAAAAATAAATTAAATAATATGCTGATTTGAAGATGTTTACTATCTTTATGATATCGTATTGGGGTGCTTCCTATTAAAGCTGAGAACATACCCATTGTACTTCGCGGGATAATGCCCACTGAAGGAATATGATTGCAAAGGGAACAAAGATTTTATTTTGTGTTCCCTTTGTTTTTTTTATAGCTCATTGTCAGTTTTCTTCTGCCCCGTCATCATCAAATACGCCTTTAAAAATTCGTCTATTTCTCCATCCAACACGGCGTCGGTATTACCCGTTTCGTGCGCCGTGCGTACATCCTTAACCAATTTATAGGGGTGTAATATGTAATTCCTAATTTGCGAGCCCCACTCTATCGCCATCTTGTTGCCCTCAATCTCTGCGCGCTTTTCCTGTTGTTTTCGTAGTTCTATTTCGTATAACTGCGACTTCAACATCTGCATTGCCTTTTGCCGATTTTCCAGTTGCGATCTTGTTTCCGAATTATGAATCACGATTCCCGATGGTTTATGGGTAAGGATGGCCTTTGTCTCCACCTTATTCACGTTTTGCCCTCCGGCACCGCTACTGCGGGCAAAATCCCAGGAAATATCGCCCGGATTTATATCGATTTCAATAGTGTCGTCGGCCAACGGATATACATAAACACTTGCAAAACTGGTGTGCCGCTTCGCGTTGCTGTCAAAAGGTGAGATGCGCACCAACCGGTGCACGCCATTTTCGCCCTTTAGCCAGCCAAACGCAAACTCGCCGTCAATTTCCAGCGTAACGGTCTTAATACCGGCTACGTCCCCTTCCTGATAGTTCAGTTCCTTTACGGCATATCCATTTTTTTCGGCCCACATTAAATACATGCGCATGAGCATCTGCGCCCAATCGCAACTTTCAGTGCCACCGGCACCAGCCGTAATTTGAAGTACGGCACTTAGGTCGTCGCCCTCCTCGCTCAACATGTTGCGAAATTCCAGGGCCTCTATTGCTTGCAAGGCTTGGGCGTATCGCTTCTCGACAGTTTCTGCCTCACCCTCGCCTTCCTTGAAAAATTCGTAAAGAACCTCCAGGTCGTCGGTAAGGGTAACCCCTTCCTCATAGTCGGTCACCCATTTTTTCTTGGTGCGCAGCACTTTCATAAAGGCTTCTGCCTCCTGTGGATTGTTCCAAAAGTTAGGGTCGAAGGTTTTTTCCTCTTCGTTCTGGATTTCTATTCGCTTTTGGGCAATGTCAAAGATATTGCCTTAACGCATCCAGGCGGGAGCGAAGGTCTTGGAGTTGATCGTTAGTAACCATAGTGTAATTTTGTTAGTATTTTCCGGGCGTTGTCGAAGCCTCTTTTACTGATAGACCAAAAGTACAAGTAATGGAACCCTGGATGCAAGTTTTCGACCGAATTTTAAGCGGCACTATTTCAAGGTCCTTTCTAACTTATTTTTTTATAGCTTTATGCTTCGGAAATTTGCATTGCCTGCATTTCCGCTACCGAAACGAAATTATATGAAAATTGTATACGTATTAATTGCCCTTTTCGTTGGAACTGCTTCGGCGCAAGCGCAGTTCTTGGAGAAAAAGGAAAACTTAGAAACCGCAAACGGTTATTTCAACTTTCACTTTTCCGAGGCAGATGGCGAGCTTTACCTGGAAGTTCCGAAGGACCGCCTTGACCGCGAGTTTTTGTTCGTGCATTCTCTCCGAACGGGACTTGGAAGTAACGATATAGGTTTAGATCGTGGTCAATTGGGTGATCAGGCCGTGGTCAAATTCATAAAAGCCGGCAACAAATTGTTGCTGATGCAGCCAAACTTAAAATTTAGGGCTAACACCTCGAATGTCCTGGAACGGAAATCTATTGACGAGGCGTTTGCGCGCTCGGTGCTATTTGGTTTCGAGATTAAGGAAACCAATTCTGAAAGGTACGTAATTGACCTCACGCCATTCCTGTTGGAAGATTCCCACGGTGTGGCACAGCGCCTAAAATCGCAGAAAGAGGGTACCTACAAGCTCGAAAAGTCACGAAGTGCCCTCTGGATGGAGCGCACTAAGTCATTTCCGAAGAATACCGAGTTTGAGGCGCTGCTTACCTTTGTTGGCGAACCTACCGGAAGAAATATTAGAAGTGTAGCCCCCGATGCGCAGACTGTTTCGGTGATCCAACACTATAGTTTCGTGCAATTGCCCGATGAGGGTTACACCCCACGAGTTTTCGACCCCCGAAGCGGTTCCTTTCCGTTGACATATTATGATTATAGCACCCCAATTTGGGAGCCCGTAGAACAACGGTTCATTACTCGGCACCGATTGGAAAAGAAAAATCCCAACGAGGCCACGAGTGAGGCCAAGGAACCCATCATTTACTATTTAGACCCAGGTACGCCGGAACCTGTTCGCACTGCGCTTTTGGAGGGCGCCCGCTGGTGGAATGAAGCCTTCGAGGCTATTGGATATAGCAATGCCTTTCAGGTAAAGATGTTGCCTGAGGACGCCGACCCGATGGATGTTCGGTACAATTTAATTCAATGGGTACACCGCAGCACACGCGGTTGGAGCTATGGCGGTAGCGTGGTCGACCCCCGTACCGGGGAAATAATAAAGGGCCACGTTAGCTTGGGAAGCCTCAGGATACGCCAGGATTTTATGATTGCCCAGGCGCTCATGGACAAACCTTTCGCCATATCAGATAATAACCATCAGCCCATGATGGAAATGGCGCTGGCGCGTATCAGGCAATTATCTGCGCATGAGGTTGGGCATACGCTCGGTTTTGCGCACAACTTTGCCGCCAGTCCCACCCAACGGGCTAGCGTTATGGATTATCCGCACCCCGCCCTGCAATTGCTTGATGGAAAGATAAACTTTGAAAATGCCTACGGGGTAGGTATTGGGGCTTGGGACAAGGTTACCGTGGCGTATAGCTACAGTGACATACCAACTGGGGTTGACGAGACCCAGGCCTTGCGAAAATTGTTGGAAACGGCCCAGGCGAATGGCCTACGCTATATAACCGATAGCGATGCCCGTGCCATTGGGGGTGCGCACCCAACCGCACATTTATGGGATAATGGAAAAAATGCTTCGGAAGAATTAGAGGCCGTGATATCGCTACGGAAGCACGGGATGAATACTTTTTCCGAAGATAATATTCG
>NZQO01000034.1 GCA_002693605.1 Flavobacteriaceae bacterium | reverse complement strand
GTCTTGGCGATTGAACTTTTGAATGCGTCCCTGGCCATGGAATTTAGAAGGCCAAAGAAAACTTCGCCTTTCTTAGAATCTTTATTGGTAGCATTTAGGGAAACCGCACCTTTTGTTGACGAAGATCGCCTTCTTGCCGATGATATACACGCAGCAGTGGCGTTCCTTCAATCTTTCGGGGTAGACAAGGATCTGTTATTCGCGTAGAAATTTAATCTATTGGACGTCGATAACGCTTTGCACCCACACTTTCGCAGCGCTAAGGCTCTCGAAATGTTGGAATGGTTTTTTCAGGAAAATCCTTTCCAAATCAGTAGTACACATTTTAATTTCCTCGCTAGATACAACGGCAAATGCTACCAAGTTTTCAATTTTGGAGGTCTCAAAATAGATGCGGGGATCTACCGAATAAGAGTTTTTTCTGTGGGTAATGTATCCGAAGTTTCGGTTCTTGAAGTATTTCGTTGATACATTCAGTAAAATATCATTATGCTCAGGGCTCACCGTAATTCCTTCATTCATAACCACAACTACATAATTTTCGTGAACCTCGAAACTGCAAAATTCGAGGGTAAGGTGGGTAGGCATTAAATCTATAGGTTTGTTAGTATTGTAAAAAGGTACAAATAAAAACCATAACAGGTATTTTTCGGTTGAAGTTTTTCTGATAACGACCTAATAACCTCGCTTTTTTGAGAATTTAATAAGAAAAAAAGGAGACCCAATTTGGGTCTCCTTGCTTACTAATTAAGAATCGTACCTTAAGACTCGGTCGCTTTTTTTTGCTTAGTAATCTTCACGGTAAGCTCATTCGTTTTTTCATCTAAATCCATCAAAATTGTATCGCCTTCGTTCAATTTTGAATTGATGATTTCCTCGGCTAACGTATCTTCAATGTACTTTTGAATGGCACGCTTCAAGGGCCTTGCACCGTAATCCTTATCGAAGCCTTTATCGGCAATAAAATCCTTTGCCTTTTCGCTAAGCGTTAAATGATACCCAAGGTCATCTATACGGTTGAAAAGTTTATCCAGCTCAATATCGATAATTTTGTGAATGTCTTCTCGCTCCAACGGATTGAACACCATAACGTCATCAACTCGGTTTAGAAATTCTGGTGCAAACGCCTTTTTTAGGGCATTTTCTATAATGCTCTTGGCATTGGCGTCGGCCTGGCTTTGCTTGGCCGCGGTGCCAAAACCTACTCCCTGTCCAAAGTCTTTCAACTTACGTGCCCCAATGTTAGAGGTCATTATGATAATCGTGTTCTTAAAATCGATCTTTCTGCCCAAGCTATCGGTTAACTGACCGTCGTCCAATACTTGTAACAGCATATTGAAGACATCCGGGTGAGCCTTTTCAATTTCATCCAAAAGCACTACCGCGTAAGGCTTTCGCCTGATTTTTTCGGTTAATTGACCGCCTTCTTCATATCCTACATACCCAGGAGGTGCTCCGATTAGGCGTGAGATGGCAAATTTTTCCATATACTCACTCATATCGATACGCACAAGGGCATTTTCAGAGTCAAACAATTCGCGCGCCAACACCTTGGCCAACTGCGTTTTACCCACACCGGTTTGCCCCAGAAATATAAACGAGCCAATAGGCTTGTTTGGGTCTTTCAAGCCCGCGCGATTTCGTTGAATGGCCTTTACCACCTTGGCAACGGCCTCGTCCTGACCAATCACCTTGCCCTTTATACGATCGGGTAGTGCAGCCAATTTGTTGCTCTCGGTCTGTGCTATTCGGTTTACCGGCACGCCCGTCATCATGGAGACAACTTCGGCGACATTTTCTTCGTCTACCGTTTCCTTATGCAACTGAGATTCCTTTTCCCACTGCTCTTGTGCCGTGGCGAGGTCCTTCTCCAGGTTTTTCTCATCGTCGCGAAGTTTGGCGGCTTCCTCATACTTCTGTTTCTTTACCACAGAGTTCTTAAGTTCGCGCACTTCTTCCAACTTGGCCTCGATCTTCAATATTTTCTCTGGCACGTGAATGTTGGTAATATGAACGCGCGACCCGGCTTCGTCCAGCGCATCAATTGCCTTATCTGGAAGGAAGCGATCCGTCATATACCGATTGGTGAGCTTTACGCAGGCCGCGATGGCTTCATCGGTATATTTTACGTTGTGGTGGGTCTCGTATTTTTCCTTGATGTTGTTCAGAATTTCGATTGTTTCCTCAACCGTGGTGGGCTCTACCAATACCTTCTGAAAGCGTCGCTCGAGGGCACCGTCCTTCTCAATGTACTGCCTGTATTCATCTAATGTTGTTGCGCCAATACATTGTATTTCACCCCGCGCCAAGGCAGGCTTGAACATATTGGAAGCATCCAAAGACCCCGTGGCACCGCCGGCGCCTACGATGGTATGGATTTCATCTATAAACAAAATTACATCGTCGTTCTTTTCAAGTTCGTTCATAACCGCCTTCATGCGCTCCTCGAACTGTCCCCGGTACTTGGTGCCGGCAACTAAACTCGCCAAATCGAGCGTGACGACCCGCTTGTCATACAATATGCGGGATACCTTCCGTTGCACGATTCGAAGGGCGAGCCCTTCGGCAATAGCCGATTTACCCACGCCGGGTTCTCCAATTAAGAGAGGATTGTTTTTCTTTCTCCGGCTTAATATTTGCGACACCCGTTGTATTTCGCTTTCGCGGCCCACTACGGGATCTAACTTGCCGTCCTCGGCAAGAGCCGTTAGGTCGCGACCGAAATTATCAAGCACGGGGGTTTTCGATTTTTTATTCGATTTTGCAGTACTGCTTCCAAAGAGATTTTCGCGTCCGGCATCTTCCGAAGCAGCATCGTCATCGCTCGAAAAAGATTCGGCGCTGGGGGTGTCTATATAATCATCATCGTTTGCTATCATAATCTTAAATTGGTCTTTAACCCCATCGTAATCTACTTTCATCTTGTTCAGCAACTTCGTGGTAGGGTCGTTTTCGTTACGGAGTATACACAGCAGCAAATGTGCCGTGTTTATGGATGTACTCTGAAACAGCTTGGCCTCCAGGAACGTGGTTTTCAATGCCCTTTCTGCCTGACGGGTTAGGTGTAGGTTCTTTTTATCATTGGGCGTGGTGGTGTTCGCCGGATTAGCGGGGCTGAGAATCTCAACCTTACGGCGCAAGTGGTTTAGGTCTACCTCTAAGGCGTTCAGGATAGATACGGCCTTACCGCTTCCGTCGCGCAGCAGCCCCAGCATTAAATGCTCAGTACCAATAAAATCGTGACCTAAACGCAGCGCTTCTTCTTTGCTGTAGGCTATTACATCTTTTACTCTTGGGGAAAAATTATCATCCATAATCTTGCGGTTCCTATCTGTCTAAAAATACTAAAATTTACTATAACTAGGCAAAAACCATGCCTTGCTATTGTGGTTAGTAGTAAAAGGACAAAAAAACTTACTGAAAACAAAACAAAGAAGCCGTTAGTTATCAACCGATTTGACGTTAAAATTTGTTAATAAAAAAGTGAATAATACCCTCGCTAAACCCCTTTCAAACCTACGAAATAGTGTATATTGCTTCATTAGAATTATAACTGTAATTAAAGAGAATATTTTATGGCTGAAGGTGAAAAACTGATTCCTATTAATATTGAAGATGAAATGAAATCGGCCTACATCGATTATTCGATGTCGGTCATTGTGTCACGTGCCCTTCCCGATGTGCGCGACGGTATGAAACCGGTACACCGCCGGGTACTCTTTGGAATGCACGAACTGGGTGTTCGTGCAAATAGCTCGCATAAGAAATCAGCAAGAATCGTAGGGGAGGTGCTTGGTAAGTACCACCCGCACGGGGATACGTCGGTGTACGACGCGATGGTGCGGATGGCACAGGAATGGAGCCTTCGCTATATGTTGGTTGATGGGCAAGGTAACTTTGGCTCGGTCGATGGGGATAGCCCGGCGGCAATGCGATATACCGAGGCAAGAATGCAAAAGATATCGGAAGATATGCTGGCCGATATCGATAAGGAAACCGTAGACCACCAATTGAATTTCGACGATACCATTGAGGAACCGACCGTTTTACCAACACGCGTGCCTGGTTTGCTCATTAACGGTGCATCGGGTATTGCCGTGGGTATGGCCACCAATATGCCCCCACACAACCTTACCGAGGTAGTGAACGGCACCATTGCGTATATTGAGGATAATGATATAGATATTGACGGCTTAATGCAGCACATTAAGGCGCCCGACTTTCCAACTGGCGGAACTATTTATGGGTACGAAGGAGTTCGGGAGGCGTTCCATACGGGCCGCGGCCGCGTGGTGATGCGCGCCAAGGCGTCGTTTGAGGAAGTAAACGGACGCGAATGTATTATCGTGACCGAAATTCCATATCAGGTCAACAAGGCCGATATGATCAAGAAAACGGCCGACCTAATTAACGAGAAGAAAATAGAGGGCATTTCCAACATTCGGGACGAATCTGACCGTAACGGAATGCACATCGTATATATCTTGAAGCGCGACGCGATACCCAATATCGTAATGAATACGCTTTACAAGTATACGGCGCTTCAGTCCAGTTTCAGTGTAAACAATATCGCATTGGTACACGGAAGGCCGCAATTGCTCAACTTAAAGGAATTGATTCACCATTTCGTGGAACACCGCCACGAGGTCGTGGTACGCCGCACCGAATATCTACTGAGAAAGGCCGAGGAACGAGCCCATATCTTGGAAGGGCTCATTATTGCTTCCGATAATATTGACGAGGTAATAGCACTTATTAGAGCCTCATCGAATGCCGACGAGGCCCGCCAGAAATTGATGGACACCTTTGAACTTTCAGAAATCCAGGCCAAGGCAATCGTAGAGATGCGCTTACGCCAACTTACGGGGCTGGAACAAGATAAGCTTCGCTCGGAGTATGAGGAGTTGATGGCCACTATAGAAGACTATAAGGACATTCTTGCCAAGAAGGAGCGCCGTATGCAAATCATTCGCGAAGAACTGGAGGAAATTCGGGAGAAATACGGTGACGATCGCCGCTCGGTAATTGAGTATGCTGGCGGCGATGTAAGTATTACCGATTTAATTGCCGACGAGCAAGTGGTAATTACCATTTCGCATGCAGGTTACATTAAACGAACCTCACTTTCTGAATACAAGCGCCAAAACCGCGGCGGCGTTGGCTCAAAGGCCAGTGCTACGCGAAATGAGGACTTCCTCGAAGATCTTTTTGTAGGAACCAATCATCAGTACATGCTATTCTTTACCCAAAAGGGGAAATGTTTCTGGATGCGCGTATTTGAAATTCCGGAAGGAAGTAGAACTTCCAAGGGAAGAGCCATTCAAAACCTGATTAATATCGAGCCGGATGATAAGGTGAAGGCCGTTATTTGTACCCAGGACCTGAAAGATGAAGCGTATATAAACAGCCACTTCGTTATTATGGCTACCAAAAAAGGACAGGTCAAGAAAACGCCACTCGAGCAGTATTCGAGACCTCGGGCAAATGGAATTAATGCCATTACAATCAAGGACGAAGACGAACTGCTGGAGGCGAAACTTACCACGGGCGATAGCCATGTAATGCTGGCGGTTCGTTCAGGCAAGGCCATTCGCTTCGAAGAGGAAAAAACCCGACCAATGGGTAGAAATGCCTCTGGTGTTCGCGGGATTACGCTCGGAAGCAAGGATGATGAAGTAGTGGGAATGATAGCAATCAACGACGACGAATCGGATATCTTGGTGGTCTCCGAAAGAGGCTACGGAAAACGCTCTACCCTAGATGACTACCGAATTACCAACCGAGGTGGAAAAGGCGTGAAAACTATTAATATTACCGAAAAAACAGGTAAATTAGTGGCTATCAAGAACGTAAGCGATAGCGACGGATTAATGATTATTAACAAATCTGGTATTGCCATCCGCATGGCAGTAGATGAGTTGCGCGTCATGGGCCGGGCCACGCAGGGCGTTCGCCTTATTAAAGTGCGTGAGGATGATGCCATTGCGGCAGTTGCCAAGGTGCAGAATGAAGAGGAGGACGTAGAAGATCTATCTGAAATGGACGTGGATGCTTCTGGCACTACTCTTGATACAAACGAAGAACAAACCGATAACAACGAATAAATTAAACTCTAAACAATGAAAAAACAAATATTAGTAGCCGGGGCTATTTTGATTTCCGCTATTTCATTTGGACAAAAAAAAGAAGTAAGAAAGGCCGAAAAGGCAATTCAGGATAAAAATGTTGCCGAGGCAATGTCTTATCTAAATGAAGCCGAAACGAGTATCGCCAGTGCCGATGCCGAGCTAAAGGCCCAATTTTACGTGGTTAAGGGAGAAACCTACCTTGCCGATGCCGGTACCCGTGATTTTGCAAAACTTAAAATCGCTGGGGAAGCATTCAACAAGACGATTGAACTGAATGCCGATAGCGAATTTACCCAACGTGCAAACAATGGCCTGCAAAACTTGCGTGTGGCATTGGTAAACAGTGCGGTAAGCGATCAAAATGCGAAAAATTTCGCCACCGCTTCAGAAAAGTTGTATACCAGCTATATGCTTACTAAGAGAGATACATCCGATTTGTATTTTGCCGCTGGCAACGCGGTAAATGCCCAGAATTATGACAATGCCCTTGAATATTACCTGAAATTGTTGGATATGGGTTACACGGGCATCGAAAAGGAATTTGTCGCGACCGATATTGAAACGGGAGAAACTGTAACCTTTGCGACTGAGCAAGATCGTTCTACCAGCATGTTGAGCGGTCAGTACACAAATCCGGACGAACGGATGGCTGCTTCTGTAAGAGGCGACATTCTAAGAAATGTTACCTTAATCTATACTAGCAAAGGAGAAGATCAAAAAGCCCTAGCGGTTATGAAAGATGCAAGGGCCGAAAATCCAGACGATATCACCCTGATTCGTGCCGAGGCAGATTTGGCCTATAAGATGGAGGATATGGACAGGTACCGACAGTTAATGGAGGAAGTTGTGGCATCAGACCCCAATAACCCCGAATTATATTACAATTTAGGTGTAAGTAGTGCGGCCGTTGGCGAAGAAGATAAGGCACTTGAATATTATAATAAGGCAATCGAGCTCAATCCAGATTATGCCTTGGCACTTATAAACGTAGCTGCCATGAAATTGAAGCAGGAGGCTAAAATTGTAGAAGAAATGAACAATTTGGGAACCTCTGCCGCCGATAATAAAAAATATGACCAGCTTAAGGAAAAGCGCAAGCAATTGTACAGTGAAGTACTACCATATTTGGAAAAGGCCGTACAGCTTAGAAAGGATAATGTGGAACTGGTTCGAACCCTGATGAATATTTACAGTCAGTTGGGACAGGACGCTAAGTTCAAGGAAATGAAGGCAAAATTGGCACAGATGACCGAAGGGTAATTAACAGCCAATAACTCATAAAAAAAGCATCCCATCGGGATGCTTTTTTTTTGTTATATAATTCGTTTAATGACACGAAGCTTGTGTGTGTGCCCCTTGGTCTCGTAATTAAAAATGCCGGTGTGGTCCAGGCGGTCAATGCGCACCTTACCATGGGCGTGGATAATGTAATTGTCTTCCATTATAATTCCCACGTGGGTGATGGCACCTTCGGCGTTATCGAAAAATGCCAAGTCGCCCGGCTCGCTCTCCTCTATAAAACTTAGTGGCTCGCCCTGGGTGGCCTGTTGGCTGGCATCGCGCAATAACTTGTGGCCGTTAAGTTTGTAGACCATTTGGGTAAGTCCGCTGCAATCGATTCCAAACGGGGTTTTGCCGCCCCACATATAGGGCGCGTTTAAATATAACACGGCAGTGGCAATGAGGTTAGATTTTGGCTTTTCGCCAGCGGTTTTCTTTCCCTCGAAAGTATGACCCAAATTAGTTACCATTTCAACGTTGCTCCCCATACAGATGGAATGCAACTGTTGCGATTCATTCGCGATAAAATCAACGAGGTCTGATGAATATACGGGTTCGGAATTCAAAACAGTCTGTTGCGCCTCTTCTGAAACCAGATGAAATTGCTTATTGTCTATCCACCCCTCATAGCGGTCAAAGTCTAACCGAATTCGGCTCCATCTCCTGCGTTTCTCCAGAACTTTGAAATGTTCGCCATACAGCACTTGCGTTACCAGTTCGGAAACGTCTGTCGGTTCGGCCCTTAGGGGGACGATGCTTAGATTGCAAATTCCGTATTTCATTCAGAAAGTCCGATTGAAAACGGAGTTAGTTTCGTTCAATCACCATCGCCGAAGCACCCCCACCGCCGTTACAGATAGCAGCTGCGCCTAGTTTGGCGTTGTTCTGCTTCAGCACGCTCAACAAGGTTATAATTATTCGAACGCCGCTGCAGCCCAGTGGGTGACCCAATGAAACGGCACCACCGTGAACGTTTACGTTGCTGCTGTCCAGGCCCAATAATTTCATATTGGCAAGCCCAACAACCGAGAATGCCTCGTTGAATTCAAAAAAATCGATATCGTCCTGCGATACGCCTGCCTTGCCCAAGGCCTTAGGCAGGGCTTTTGCGGGCGCCGTGGTAAACCACTTGGGCTCTTGTGCGGCATCTGCATATCCCTTAATGGTAGCGAGCGGGGTAAGGCCCATTTCCATTGCTTTATCTTCGCTCATCAAGACTATTGCACCGGCACCGTCATTGATTGTGGAAGCATTCGCCGCCGTGACCGTTCCATCTTTGCTAAAGGCCGGTCGCAACGCAGGTATCTTGTCTATCTTGACATTCTTAAATTCTTCATCTTCGGAAATCACAATGGGTTCCCCACGTCGCTGTGGAACTTCAACAGAAATTACCTCCTCATCGAACTTGCCCTCGGCCCAGGCTTGCGCCGAACGCTTATAGCTCTCTATGGCAAAGGCATCTTGGTCTTCCCGCGAAAAATCGTGTTCGGTTGCACATAAATCTGCGCACACGCCCATTGCGTTATGGTCATAGGCATCGACCAGGCCGTCTTTTTGCATCCCGTCCTCCATGCTTTTTGGGCCAAACTTATGTCCGTTTCTAAGGTGAACGTAGTGCGGAATATTACTCATGCTCTCCATTCCGCCAGCCACGATCACGTCGGCATCGCCTAATGCGATTGCCTGAGCGGCCTGCATTACGGCTTTCATTCCGCTTGCGCAAACCTTATTGACCGTAGTACAAGGCACAGAAGTTGGAATTCCAGCCGAAAGTGCTGCCTGCCGGGCCGGAGCCTGACCCACACCTGCCTGTACAACATTTCCCATAATCACTTCCTGAACCGTTGTGGGATCGAGATTTATTTTTTCGAGAGCGCCTTTAATTGCGGCACTTCCCAATTGGGTTGCGGTTAGGGAGGATAAACTTCCCATAAAACTTCCTATGGGTGTTCTGGCGGCTGAAACTATTACGACTTTTCTGCTCATGGCTATTCTTTTTTCAATTTTAAGAGTTGCGAATTTACGGATAATTAACCGAAATATCAATCTTTGAAAGACCCCGCCTTGGGAATAATGAATGGATATTTATACCTTTACTAATCCAACTGTCCTTATGAAGAACCTTCTCTCCCTTTTCGCAAAAAACCAGTCGTTCATTTACAAGGCATTTCTATTTATTAGCGCTACGGTTCTGGTTATTTATCTTTTTCCGAAGGGAGGGCAGTTCAAGTACAATTTCCAGAAAGGGAAACCCTGGCAGTACGAAAATCTGTACGCCCCTTTTAGCTTCACCATTAAGAAGGACAATGAAACGCTTGAGAAGGAAAGGGAGACCGTACGCGCGCAGGCAATACCGTATTTTGAATATGAGCAAGGCGCACTGGAGCGCAGTTTGGAGTCTTTTGAGACGGTACTTGGCCAAAACTACGTCGATTCCCTATTTGGTACTTCCAGACAGCGACTGCTCGCCACGGGAAATTCCATAATTGGGGAAATTTTTGAAATTGGCGTTGTCAACGAGATTCATTCATATCAAGACAACCAATTGGTCTATTTGAAACGCGGAAATGAAATCGAGGAAATTGCCTACGGGCAATTGTTTCATGTGGGGGATATTTTGGAAAAGATGGAGGAACGGGCGCCTAGTTCGTTAGACAAAATATCTACCGATTTTCTGGCGAAGCTCCTGGACCGAAGTATCGTTGCCAATGTCTCCTACAATAACAAACTTACCGAGGCCGCCATTACATCGCAAATCGATGCGATAAACCCAAACCGGGGCGTGATTGAGAAAGGTGGCCGCATTATAGCCAAGGGCGAGGTGGTAGAGGGCGAGACGTTTCAAATTTTGAACTCCCTGAAATCGGAATACCAGTCGCAAGTATGGAGCAAATCCAATTACATCTGGCTGCTGGTGGGCTATTCGCTACTCGTCTCACTCGTGTTTCTAATGCTATTGCTGTTTCTAAGTAAGTACAGGGCCGCTATTTTCAACAATAACACGAAGGTAACTTTCATCTTTTTTAACGTGGTATTGATGGTTTTCCTGACCACGATTATCGTGAAACTGGATGCAGCCTACGTATACGTGGTGCCCTTATGCATTTTACCCTTAATTTTGAAGGCGTTTTTCGACCCGCGTTTGGGGCTGTTCGTACACGTGCTCACAATTTTGCTGCTTGGGTTCGTGGTGCCCAACAGTTTTGAGTATATGTTCTTGCAGATTATTGCCGGAATCGTAACAATTTTAACGATTTCAGAATTGTACCGCAGGGCGAATCTGTTCATTTCGGTGGGGCAGATTACCTTAATATACATAGTTGGGTACTTCGCTTTTTTCCTCATACAGGAAGGAAACATTCAATTTCTGCAGTGGCAGACCTTTGGTATTTTCATTTTGAACGGCTTGGCAACATTGTTCGCACATCCACTAATTTATCTGTACGAAAAGGCATTTGGCTTGGTAAGCGATGTTTCGCTGCTGGAACTGAGCGACACGAACTCCAAGTTGCTGAAGAAGCTAAGCAATGAGGCTCCCGGAACCTTTCACCATTCGCTCAACGTGGCCAACCTGGCCGAGGCAGCGGCCAATGAGATAGGAGCCAATTCAATGCTGGTACGGGTTGGGGCGCTTTACCATGATATTGGAAAGATGAAAAACCCTACGTATTTCACCGAGAACCAGTTAAGCGGCGTCAACACACATACCGAGCTAGAACCCAAGGAAAGTGCGCGCATTATCATAAACCATGTAATTAAGGGCATTGAAATAGCCCGAAAGAATAATATTCCCGATAGGGTAATCGATTTTATACGCACCCATCATGGTACTAGCCTGGTATATTATTTTTATAAAAAAGAAGAAGAGTTGCAGGGCAGCGCAGACCCGGCCGATTTCCAGTACCCCGGTCCCACGCCGTTTTCCAAGGAAACCGCTATCCTGATGATGGCCGACAGCGTGGAGGCTGCCAGCAAGAGCCTGAAGGAGCCCACTTCATCTAAAATAGACGCCTTCGTCGAAAAAATTGTAGATGGCCAAATGGAGCAGGGGCAGTTCCTGAACGCAAATATCACCTTCAAGGAAATTCAGCTAATTAAAAAAGTGCTGAAGAAAAAACTGAACAACATCTACCATTTGCGGGTAGAATATCCTGAATAGCAGTACATTTCAATTTCCGCATTTACGGAACATCATTTCCTAAAAACGTTAACAAGTGCCGTTAAATCTATTATAATTAAGTAGACATTAACGCTAAAGTTGGGTAGGTCGTTGTAAATTATCCTTGAACATTAAAAACCAACCCTATGTCATTACTTACAATAATTCTCAACATTTTACTGCCACCGTTGGCCGTATTTTTAAAGCACGGGCTAAGCACCGCATTTTTAATTAACCTTATCCTAACGCTAATCTTTTGGTTACCAGGTGTTATCCACGCATTTATCGTTAACCAATAAAACTTTACTTTGAAAATTACTAACCTTAAACTTAAATAAAATGAAGAAGTCCTTATTATTAATAACCATTGCAGCATGCACCTTATGGAGTTGCGACCTTGATAAAACGAGAGAGGCCGAACTTCCCGAAGTTGATGTAGATATTGACGCCGAAGAGGGCCAATTGCCCGCTTTCGATGTAGACTGGGCGAATATAGACGTTGGTACCACCACCGAGGTGGTAGAAGTACCCAAGGTAGTCGTGGTAATGGAAGAAGAAGAAATTGAAGTTCCCACTATTGATGTAGATATGCCAGATGAAGATGAAGAGGAGCGAAGCCTTATTGTAGAGACCGAGGTGAGCGGCAATGAGCACGATCTGGAAATTCAGGAAATTCGCGCTAGTGAACGTCGCCTGTACGTTATCGCCACGCTCGAGGAGCTGGAAACCAGCCTCGACGGAAAGACAATGCGTATACAAGACCAGGTAAATATTAATGCACCCGATTTAGATGTACGCTATATCATTGTTGGCGTGAAGCCAGATAGAGTCTTTAACGACCGCGATATGTACGTAAGTTCTATGGAAGATTTACCGCAGAACGTTCAAGATGCAACCGTTATCTATAATAGATCATAATATAATAGATTTACTAAAGAAGAAGCCACCCATGGTATGGGTGGCTTTTTAAATTTTGATAATTCCTTAAAAAAAGGGAGTAATAAAGTGATCCCGACAGGATTCGAACCTGTGACCGTCTGCTTAGAAGGCAGATGCTCTATCCAACTGAGCTACGGGACCAATAATTCAATAAATTGAAAAAGCCGGACGAATGTCCGGCTTTTTGTCGGGGTGGCAGGATTCGAACCTGCGACCTCCTGCTCCCAAAGCAGGCGCGATAACCGGGCTACGCTACACCCCGAGTACTTGTTTTTTATTGCGGAGAGACCGGGACTCGAACCCGGGCAACGCTTGCGCGTTGACAGATTAGCAATCTGCTCCGTTACCACTCCGGCACCTCTCCAATAAGTAAGAACGTTGTTTTCTTAAATGCGGTTGCAAATGTAGGTTTTCAATTGAAATATCGCAAACAAAAATGGGCTTTTTTACAGATATTTTCCGTAAACACGTAGCAAATGGTTTATGCCTAAAACGTTAGGCGTTCAAATTTATATTTTTGAGGTAATGAGCAGTGCCTTTTCATCATTCAGCAGCGTGGTAAAAAATAGATAATGGGTACCACCGTCTTTCAGTTTCCACTTCTTTCTAAGCGCTGCGACGCTTTCGGGAAAATTTCTGGTGGTAACGTTTGCCTGTGAAAATGTCAAGGCGTTCTTTATCTCTTTCTTCCTGTACGGGACAACCTGTTCAATAATAAATCGGCGCCCCGGAAAATCGCGCAGCGCCTCGCTCGTATATAAATGGGTATGCCTATGGAGCTTGCGCACGCGGTATGCTTCTGACAGAATCTGAAACGCGCCGCTTTTCAGCAAGGCCGCGTTCGGCTCGTACAAGAATCGTTCAGGGGCACCCAAAACCGCGTTGCACTCTTGGTTCCAATGAAAATCGAACGTGTCGATAACGGCACCATTGATGTTAGCCGTAACGATTTTTGGATTTCCAGTGTGCCCTCGTTGCAAAACCCATAGTAATTCCTTCACTTCATTTTGAACCGCGACCACGTGAATTTCCCTAACATTGGTAAGCTCTCGCAGCCCCACGCTAATATCTAGCATAGGCGAAGTTTTTAGCAGTATGTGGGTAGTTTTCCTTAGTAATTGGGGTACTAATAATGGGATATCTGGCTCGCAATCGGATAGTTGAAAAACCTTGCCCTTATG
>NZQO01000033.1 GCA_002693605.1 Flavobacteriaceae bacterium | reverse complement strand
GCTTTTTGTGCCTTGACCATTTTAGAACCTACCCATACGTTCCCCATTCCCAATAAGGGCAACGCCAAATGCGCTAGAGGAGCCAGATCGCCCGAGGCGCCGAGGCTTCCTTGGGTATATACAACGGGAAGGATGTCGTTATTGTAAAAATCAATCAGGCGCTCTACGGTTTCCAGTTGTACGCCACTGTAGCCATAACTTAGGGACTGGATCTTGAGCAGCAACATGAGCTTTACAATTTCCCGTGGTACATACTCACCGGTTCCACAGGCGTGCGATTTTACAAGGTTTTCCTGTAATTTAGATAAATTTTCGGAAGAAATCTTCACGTTGCACAAACTGCCAAAACCCGTATTTATCCCATAAATAGGACTGTCGTTATTCTTAATTCTTCCATGAAGGTACTCGTATGACTTGGTAATATTGAGCCTAGCTTCCTCTGAGAGCGCCAGGGGGCGATTGGTTTCCAAGAGTTCGCTAACTATGGGCAAGTCGAGAATCTCGGAACTTATATAATGGGCATCTTGCATAAACGGCAGGTTGTTTGTCGCAAAAATATCAATTAAATGGCAAATCTAGTTTTGTTGGGTCGTTTCATTTTCCTCCTGCCGGAACAAATCGAGATAGGCCTCGCCGAGCTTAGCAGTTATATCGCCCGCCATAAGCGCTTCGAAGCCCTGTTCCTGGGCATATAGATTTCCAGCGCTCCCATGCAGGTACACACCGAACACCGATGCTAGCAAGGGGTCATACTTCTGTGAAATAAGCCCCGTAATAATACCCGTTAGTACATCGCCGCTCCCAGCCGTTGCCATGCCCGGGTTCCCGCTGGTATTTATATATAACTTGCCTTCGTACACGGTTACGGTATTAGAACCTTTTATGACCAGCACAACCTTGTGCTTTTTCGAGTATGCCTTCGCTTTGTCCAATTTTTCATAATCGTTCTGCCACTCCCCAATTAAACGTTTTAATTCGCCCGGGTGGGGCGTTAGCACGCTGTTCTTCGGAAGGAGTTCCAGTAAATCTGGGTTTTCGGCAATGCAATTGAGCGCATCGGCATCGATAACCAGACTCGCCTTCGTATTTTTGAACAAGGCCTTTAGGGCCGACACTGTTTCAGCCTCGGTGCCAATGCCCATTCCTACCCCAATGGCGGTTGGTTCGAAACCGAGCGAAATATGGGTTATTTTAGTTTCCGAAGCGTCGGTAACCACCATCGCCTCGGGGAGCGAGGTCTGGACAATATTATAACCACATTTAGGCACAAAAAGGGTTACCAGTCCGGCACCGGTTTTAAAGGCAGATCGGCCACTAAGTACGGCCGCGCCAATTTTTCCGTAGCTCCCGGCCACAATTACGCTGTGCCCATACACATTTTTATAGGTATATTTTTCCCGCTGCCTGTAAAAGCTGCGTGCCTCGCCCTTGGCAATTAATTGTGCAAGGGGTTCGGTCTTGGCCAAAAACTCTCGGTCCAAGCCAATGTCCAGTACTTCGAAATAGGGTACAAACTTTCCGGTTTCGGGGAGAAGGAAGGCCAACTTCGGGGCCTGGAAAGTCAGGGTGTGGTTGGCCCGGACCACGGCATCGGCATCGTCTAGCGGCTGATTGGGGTACAGCCCGCTGGGAATATCTATAGAAAGCGTAAAGGCGCTATTTTTATTGATGTGCTGAATGAGCGGCTTGAGCCATCCTTCCGGCGCGCGGTTAAGGCCAATCCCGAAAATCGCGTCTACCACAATATCCTCTGGCTCGATTTCCGGGAAATCATCTTCTGAGGTCATTAGGAGGGGCCATTTTTTAGAAACTTCCTTAATCCGGTCGTAATTGATCAAGAAGCACTTAGAGCGCTTATCGGTAAAGTTGGCGATGTATATCGTAACGTTGTAGCCGTGCTCGATGAGCATACGGCCCAATACAAGACCATCGCCGCCGTTATTGCCAATTCCGCAGAAAATGTGGATGGGAACCTGGGCGCCCTTCATACGTTGGTGGAGCCAGTTAAAAATTTGGGTGCCGGCACGCTCCATGAGGTCCAGGGAGGAAATGTTTTCCTTTTCGGTAGTTACCTTATCGGCCTCGCCGAGTTGCTTTGCTGAGAATATTTTCACGGGATAGTGCTATTAGTCGGGTTTATTTTTAGGCTTCTATATTAATTTCGAACTACCTCAAAGTTACCACCCTTGTTGAAAACAATCAAGCATTTGCTTCGTTACCTTATGCAGATAATACTACATTTGCGTAAAATTTCCGAAAAAATGAAAAACACGGCACTTTCCCACATACACGAACAACTGGGCGCTAAAATGGTTCCCTTTGCTGGCTACAATATGCCCGTCTCTTATGAGGGCGTAAATGAAGAACATAAAACCGTGCGCAAGGCGGTTGGCGTTTTTGATGTCTCGCATATGGGCGAGTTTCTAATTACGGGACCCAATGCACTGGAGCTCATTCAAAAGGTTTGTAGCAACGACGCTTCCAAACTCGCCGATGGACAGGCACAGTACAGTTGTTTGCCTAATGAAAATGGCGGTATCGTAGACGATTTGATAGTATACCGGCTAGAAGCCGAGAAATGGCTGCTCGTAGTAAATGCGTCTAATATCGAGAAGGACTGGAACTGGATTACGCAGCAAAATGCTATGGGTGCCGATATGAAAAACCTATCCGATGACTATTCGCTCTTGGCGATTCAGGGACCGAAAGCAGTTGAGGCAATGCAGTCCCTTACTTCGGTAGACCTTTCAGAAATTAAATTCTACACCTTCGAGGTGGCAGATTTTGCTGGCATTGAACACGTAATAATTAGCGCGACCGGCTACACCGGTAGCGGGGGCTTCGAAATTTACTGCAAGAATAATGAAGCGGAGCAAGTTTGGAACAAGGTCATGGAAGCGGGCGCCGATTTTGGAATTAAGCCAATTGGCCTTGCTGCACGAGATACATTGCGCCTCGAGATGGGGTACTGCCTTTACGGAAACGATATCGACGAGACCACTTCGCCCATAGAAGCCGGCTTAGGATGGATTACGAAATTTACCAAGAATTTTATCAATTCCGAAAATCTTAAAAAGGAAAAGGAAGCGGGCCCCAAGCGCAAGTTGGTAGGCTTCGAGCTTAACGAGCGCGGCATCCCACGCCAGGGGTACGATATCGTTGACAATAACGGAACAGCCATTGGTCACGTAACTAGCGGAACTATGGCACCATCACTGGAAAAGGGAATCGGCTTAGGCTACGTCACCACCGAAAACAGCCAGCCTGGAACTACAATTAACATTCAAATTAGAAAGAAGGCGATACCTGCCACGGTAGTAAAGTTGCCCTTTTACAAAGGCTGAAAATGATAGATTACCAAGCGATTTTAGATGAAATATACCAGCGCCTGCAACAGCGTGTGGACAAAGGTGAAGTCGCTTCGTACATTCCCGAGCTGGCACAGGTTGCCCCCGAAAAGTTCGGTATTTACCTAAATCGTATTAAAGGCGACGATTTTTATGTGGGCGATTGGGACGAGCCGTTCTCCATACAGAGTATTTCCAAGGTACTATCATTTGCAAAGGCTTTTTCGCTTCAGAAAAACCAAGTTTTCAAGCGGCTGGATGTGGAGCCATCGGGCAACCCCTTCAACCACCTATCGCTACTAGAGCTGGAAAACGGTATTCCGCGCAATCCTTTTATAAATTCGGGGGCTATTGTCATTGCCGATATGTTAATATCCCTTCTCGATAATCCAAAAGAGGATTTCTTGCAATTTGTGCGAGATATCTCGAACGACCAGACTATTCAATTCAACAAAAAGGTAGCTGCTTCGGAAGCGGAGACGGGCTACAACAATTACGCGGCGGCAAATTTGCTAAAATCTTTCGGTAATTTGAAAAACGACGTGGACGAGGTACTCGATTTTTACTTTCACCAATGTTCTATCGAAATGAACTGCAAGCAGCTTACCAAGGCTTTTTACCCCTTTGCCAACCGGGGAAAGTGCATGCAGGGAAAACCCCATTTAACTTTGAACCAGGTAAAACGGGTAAACGCTATTATGCTTACTTGCGGATTTTACGACGAGGCGGGCGAATTTGCCTTTGAAGTTGGGTTACCTGGAAAAAGCGGCGTGGGCGGCGGAATTGTGGCGTTGTTACCGGGCGAATTTACCATTGCCTGCTGGTCGCCAGGACTAAATGAAAAAGGAAATTCGTACTTGGGAATGCATGCACTGGAGCTCTTCACCACCAAGACCAACTTGTCCATTTTCTAAAAGCAACTCTGAAGTTTCCATGGTAGAGCAAAAACATCGTATCTTGATTCTGGGCGCTAGCGGTTTTGTAGGAAATGCCATGTATCGCGAGCTACTTTCATTTTACGAAACCTACGGCACCTATTGCCGCCAAGCAGGCACCTTCGGGGAAAATCAAGTGTTTTATCAATACCGCGCTGAAACGGATTCCATTACCGAACTATTGGAATCGGTTCAGCCGACGATTATCATCTCTGCGCTACAGGGAAACTTCACCGCACTTTTCAACGCGCACCTCGATCTTGCAACTTATGTGAAAAGACACCACGAGTGTCGCGTCTTATTCTTATCAAGCAATACCGTTTTCGACGCTCGCTTTACACTTCCGGCTTATGAAAATGACACTCCAGCGCCAGAGAGTAATTATGGAAAATATAAGATTGCCGTTGAGAAATTACTGTTGGAGCACATTCCGGCGCAAACCGCTATTTTGAGATTACCATTTGTACTTGGGGTAAATGCACCCCTCTTATTGCAGCTGCGTCAAGCTTGCAAACATCAGGCAACATTCGAGGTTTTCCCGAACTTAATTATATCCGTAACCACGGCCGATAAGATTGCCCAGCAGGTACATTATATCATAAACCAATCGCTGGAAGGAATATTTCACCTGGCGAGCGATGATATGGTGCACCATGAAGACCTTTTCACAGAAATTTGTGAGAAAATGGGGGGCAAAATGCCTATATTTAAAAAGGTGTTTCGGCGGAATGACGATAATTACCTCGCCATCTTGCCGAAGTTCAACAAGCTTCCGGAGGCCTACCGCATTAGCGTTTCCGAAGTTATAGAAGAATGCACGTTGCACCAGGAAATTAGTACGTTGAAACAATAATAGAAAAACTATGAAAGCATATTCTGAAAGCGAAGTTACCGAAAAACTAAGGGATTTTGATGGCTGGGACTATCACGATGGGGCCATCCATACCGCCTTTGAATTTGAGGATTTCAAGGAAGCCTTCTCGGCCATGACGCGCATTGCCTTCGAGGCCGAAAAACTACAGCACCACCCAGAGTGGACCAACGTGTATAACCAGTTGGAGATTTTCCTTTCTACGCACGACGCCGACGGGGTTACCGATAAGGATTTTGAACTTGCGAAAATTATCGATGAGCTCATAGGCTAATCAACTTAAAATTGTGTTCCGAAATCGGAATTTTATATATTTGACGCCAATTAAAACAACTATGGCGAGGTTGCTTTGCGTCAATACCAGCCGCTGAAACAGAAAACTTATATGGGAAGAGCGTTTGAATTCAGGAAAGCTAGGAAAATGAAACGTTGGGCGGCTATGTCCAAGGCATTTACCCGTATCGGGAAAGATATCGTAATGGCCGTCAAGGAAGGCGGGCCGGACCCCGATAGCAACTCGAGATTGCGTGCGGTTATCCAAAACGCCAAGGCAGTGAATATGCCCAAGGACAATATCGAGCGGGCCATCAAGCGGGCTAGCGACAAAAACCAAGGTGATTTCAAGGAGGTTCTGTTTGAGGGATACGCTCCGCACGGCATCGCCATTTTGATTGAAACGGCTACCGACAACAATACAAGGACCGTAGCAAATATACGCTCCTATTTCAATAAATGCGATGGAAACTTGGGGACCTCAGGCTCGGTTTCCTTTATGTTCGACCACGTTTGCCAATTTAAGATTAAGGCCGAAAACCGGGATTTTGAAGAATTAGAGCTCGAATTGATCGATTTTGGCGTCGAGGAAATTTTCGAGGACGAGGACGGAATCATGGTTTACGCACCCTTCGAGAGTTTTGGCGCAATACAGTCGTATTTAGAGGAAAACAATATCGAGATTATTTCTTCCGGTTTTGAGCGAATTCCGCAGGTAACAAAACAACTTAACGAAGAGCAGACCGAAGACGTGGAAAAACTACTCGAGAAAATCGAGGAAGATGACGACGTGCAGAACGTCTACCACACGATGCAAGAGACTGAATAACTTTTCTTTTCCGAGGTAAAATTAGTCCCAAGAATTTTCGGCAACCTTGCCAACGATATTTTTATAATATCCTTCCAATATCTTGAGATCGGCTTCAATACTGCCAGTAGGATAGAATACCGGGTTAATGAAGACTGTTTTCGATCCATAATCGAAAGCCACGGGATAGATGGGCACGTTAGCCTTAAGGGCTATATAATAAAAACCCGTTTTCCATTGAGTCACCTTTTTCCGTGTACCCTCAGGCGCTATGGCCAGTCTAAATTCTTCCTTCCTGTTATATATTTCGGCTATGGCATCTACCTTATTCTGCCCGGGGGTACGATCTAGTTCGGCACCACCCATCCACTTAAAGTACCATCCAAAGGGAGGTTTGAACAGTTCCTTTTTTCCCACGAAATTAATCTCGATACCGAGAATTCTTCTAACGAAAACTCCTATGTAAAAGTCGTGCCAGCTGGTATGGGGAATTACGATAACGACCGCCTTTTTAATCTTGGCATCGAAAGTACCTTCAATGCTCCAACCCATTAGGCGCGTAAATATAAATTTCGAAATTCCCATAGGGCGGTTACATTTTTCGGTACAGTTCACGCAGGCGTTCGCGTGTCATGATCTGCTCCCAGTCGTCCCCCAGGGCGTTCTCCCAAAGAGGTACGAGGCTTAGCGAAATATCAATCATGGTATCGATGTCCTTTTCGGGCAAATCTTTACAGAGTCCCTTCGGAATTTCGATATCGTGCTCCTTAACCATTTTCTTGAAGAGCACTACGTCGTTAGGGTAGAAATCCTCCAAATGATCGAAGACGATACAGTTTCCAATTCCATGTTTGGTGCCCAACACGTACGAAAGGCCATAGCTCATTGCGTGGGC
>NZQO01000032.1 GCA_002693605.1 Flavobacteriaceae bacterium | reverse complement strand
TCAATTATCTGTATTATTTCTTTGTAGGTTCCAAGCCGTTCCTCACTACCGCCCTGCTGCTGTACGTGCTTATGGCCTTTAGCGGGATGTTGACGTTTCGGCTTATCGTAAAGGAAAGTTACCGTTTTATCAAGAACAGTGTTACGAGCGGGGCCAAGAAGCGGGTAGTGATCGTGGGGGTAGACGACCAGACCATAAACCTGGGAAAGGCCCTTACTACCGAAGCCTCGGGCGAGTTCCAATTGGTGGGTTTTATAACCGAGAACAGCGATACCGCCCAGCTTAAGATTGCCAACAAGCGCGTTATTGCCATTAAGACCACCTTTCGGGAAACCTTGGAGGGACTCGCTGTGGAGGGCGTGGTAATTATGGCCAATACTGTTACGGGAAAGGAGAAAACCGAATTGGTAGACGACATCCTTTCGCTCGGCCTCGAGGTGTTCCATGTGCCCAGTCTCGAGAACTGGAGCAAGAAGGCTGATATCAACAATCAAATTAAACCCTTGGAAATCGAGGATTTACTGGAGCGGGAGCCCATTCGAATTGAAGACGATGCCATTGGGGCCGACCTCTTGGGAAAAACCATTTTGGTAACCGGTGGCGCAGGGTCCATAGGCAGTGAGCTCGTTCGGCAAATTGCGGGGTACGAACCCGGGCTGCTCGTAATTTTAGACCAGGCCGAATCGGCCCTCCACGAGCTTGAGCTCTACCTGGAAGTGAACTTTCCCCACTTGCGGTTTGTGGCCGAGTTGGGAGATATCAGTAACAGGCAGCGCATGCAGATGATTTTTGAGCGCTACGATTTCCAGATGCTGTTCCACGCGGCGGCCTATAAGCATGTGCCCTTGATTGAGCGAAACCCGCAAGAGGCCATACATACCAACATCGTGGGCACCGTGAACCTGGCACAGCTTTCCGTGGCACACGGAATCGAAAAATTCGTAATGGTTTCTACCGATAAGGCCGTAAACCCCACCAATGTGATGGGGGCCAGCAAGCGCACGGCCGAGATGTACGTACAGGCCCTGCAGAAACAACAGAAAGGGGCTACGAAGTTCATCACGACGCGCTTCGGAAATGTGCTGGGTAGCAGCGGCTCGGTCATTCCCCATTTCAGGAACCAGATAGCACAGGGCGGCCCGGTAACGGTAACCCACCGCGATATTATCCGCTATTTTATGACCATCCCGGAAGCCTGCCAGTTGGTACTGCAGGCGGGCACCATGGGCAAGGGCGGGGAAATATTCGTATTTGATATGGGCAAGCCCGTAAAAATCGTGGCCCTTGCCGAGAAAATGATACAGCTATCGGGCCTAGAGCCCTATACCGATATTGACATTGTGTTTACCGGGCTGCGCCCCGGGGAGAAGTTGTTCGAGGAACTCCTGAACGACAGCGCCACCTCATTGCCCACACACCACCCCAAGATTATGGTGAGCGAGGTGCCCGTTCCCGAGTTCGAAACCTTGGTAGCACAGATAGAAACCTTGGTATGTTCCTGTGAACAGCAGGAGGTACAGCTCGTGGTAAAGGTGCTGAAGGAAATCGTGCCTGAGTACAAGAGCGAGAATTCACCTTTCGAGATATTGGATCTAAAGGAAAACCCCGTTCCCAAAGAATAATCCTATATTTGCCAAAACAAAAATTAGCGCATGAGAATTGCCTTATATCTACTGCTGTGCCTTCTGGTTGGCAGTTGTGTTTCACGAAAGGAAATAGCCTATTTTCAAGGGATGGAGGCACTAGCTGCCGCGCAGACGGCCGGGGAAGCTCCCCTGGAAATACGTCCCAACGACTTGCTATCCATTACCGTTTCGGCCTTTAATCCCGAAGCGGCCCGCCCCTTTAATCTGGTGATCGAGTCGCGGCCTTCCACGACTGGCGGTGCCAACTTTAGCGGGGCCGAGCAACAGGCGTATTTGGTTAGCGCCGATGGCACTATTGAGTTTCCCGTCTTGGGCACCCTGGAAGTGGCGGGCCTTACCGGTAAGGAGCTCAATGCCTTATTGGAGACCCATTTGTCAAATTACCTGAAAGATCCCATCGTGACCATTCGCCTGCTCAACTTCCAGATAAGTGTTCTCGGCGAGGTGGCCCAACCGGGTACCTACCGGGTAACCGGTGAACGTATAACCCTTCCCGCGGCCCTTGGCCTGGCCGGCGACCTGACTATTTACGGGGAACGGGACAACATCCTGGTAATCCGTGAGACCGAGGCCGGGAAACAATACGCCTACTTAGACCTAACCGATGCCTCGGTAATCAACTCCGAATATTATTACTTACGCCAGAACGACGTATTGTACGTAGAGCCGAACAAGGCCCAGCGGCAAAGTGCCACCTTCAACCGGAACTCGACCGTTTATATAAGCGTGGCCTCGCTTTTGGTCTCGGTGCTAGTCCTTATTTTCAGATAAATGATGCAGCCACTCCCCACCCAAAATCAAGACGACGGACAAGAGCTAACCCTACGGGAACAACTGGAGCAGTACCTGCGGTACTGGCCCTGGTTTGTCCTTGCCGTGATTGTAAGTATCGGGATAGCAATGCTCTACCTGCGCTATACTACCGAAATTTACCAGGCCCAGGCGGCCATATTGATCAAGGACGAGGAGAATAGCTCGCTCTCCGAACTTGCGGCCTTTCAGGACCTGGGCCTCACGGGTGCCCTGAGTACCTCTGGCTTCGAGAACGAGATGGAGATTTTGCGCTCCAAGTCGCTTACCGAACGGGTGGTGCGCGAGTTGGACCTCCACATTCGCTATATAAGCGAGGGCAGCGTGAAGGATGCCGAGCTGTATGCCAATTTGCCCTTTCGGGTGCGGGTGCTTACGCCTATCGAGCAACTGGCCCGTACCATACCCGCGCTGAGCATTACGCCCGTTTCGGAAACCGAATACCAATTGGCCCTGGGCGAAGATACCAACATGGTGACCCACGCCTTTGGGGAAGTGGTGACGCTACCCTTTGGCGACATTACCGTGGTGCCGAATGCCGACGACTTGAATGGGAATGCCTTCGGAAAGACCTTGCAGGTGCTCATTTCGAATATAGACCCCGTGGTAGACAGCTACCGCAACCGCATAAACGTAGCGCCGGTAACCAAGAACGCGAGCGTAATTCGCCTTACGTTAACCTCTCCGGTTCCCGCGAAGGCAGAGGCCATCTTGAACGAGCTTATTCGGCAATACAACGAAGATGCCATTCGCGACCGGAACCTAGTGTCGCGAAATACGGCCGAATTTATACAAACCCGACTGGAAATCATAACCGAGGAACTCGACTCGGTTGAAACGGGGAAGGTAACCTTTAAGGAATCGAACCGACTTACCGACATTGCGGCCGAGGGGCAGCTCTTTCTAGAGAGTGCCAGCGCTATTCAGGAACGGGAGCTTGAGCTTGAAACCCAGTTGGAACTGGTGGCGACCCTCATGGACTACTTGCAGCAAACCGGTGCCTTTTCGCTATTGCCCACCAATTTAGGGATTAAGGAGGAAGGCGTTTCCAGCTTGGTAAACGACTACAACCGCTTGGTGCTGGAACGGCAGCGCTTGTTGCAGAGCAGTACAGAGCAAAACCCATTGGTAGTAAACCTAAGTTCCCAGATTGCCGAGATGCGGGCTACCATCTTGGAGAACCTGCGCACGGTGCGTACCTCGCTACAGATTTCACGAAATGAATTTAGGGTACGCGAGGCCCGAATAGGTTCTGAAATCGCTGAAATTCCTTCTATCGAGAAACAGTTTCGAAGTATAAGCAGGCAACAGGAAATAAAGGAAGCCCTCTATTTATACCTACTTCAGAAACGTGAGGAAAACGCCATCTCGCTTGCGGTAACCACCCCGCGGGCCAAGATCGTCGATCCCGCATATAGCAGTGCGCAACCCGTCTCGCCCAAAAAGCAGATAATCTTGCTAGGGGCCCTGATTGTGGGCTTGTTGGTGCCGTTTTTGGTAATCTATGTGCGACAGCTACTCAATAACAAAATACAGGACCGCGCCTATTTGGAGCGCCACCTTAAGGGACAATCGGTAGTAGGGGAAATTCCGCGTACGGGCCGTAAGGACGAGGAGCTGATACAAAAGAACGACCGCTCGATAATGGCCGAATCGTTTCGCATTCTGCGCACGAACCTACAGTACTTCTTTATGAACAAGAAAGAGGATAGTAACGAGGGCAAGGTGCTGTTCGTGACCTCTACCGTAAAGGGTGAAGGAAAGACTTTTGTGGCCAGTAACCTGGCCCTAACCTTGGCACATTCGGGTAGCAAGGTAGTGTTGGTAGGCGGCGATATTCGAAATCCGCAGTTGCAACGCTATGTTACGGGCAGTTTCGACAACCGCGGGGTGGTCGAGTACCTCGTGCAACCCGAACATACGGTCTCCCAGTTTTTATATCCTTCGCAAACCAGTGAAAACCTGTCCATTTTGTTTTCCGGAGCCATACCGCCCAATCCGGCCGAGCTATGGATGCAACCGCGGGTGGCCACGCTATTTGCAGAGCTACGTGCCGAATTTGATTACGTTGTGGTCGATACCGCCCCCGCTATGCTGGTGACCGATACCTTCCTCATTAACAAACATGCCGACATTACCCTCTATACCATGCGGGCCGGCTATACGGAAAAACGATTGGTAGGCTTCCCGATAGACTCTATAGCCGAGGGGAAACTTCAGAACGTGGCCTTTGTCCTTAACGATGTGAGCCTGTCTAACTTTGGATATGGTAACAAGTACGGATATGCCTATTCCGAAGAGCACATTCCGTGGTGGAAACGCGTATTCAGAAGGGCATAGCTTGAAGGGGGCCCTTCCATACCTACTCGGCGTTCTCGTACTGGCAACGAGCACAGGTACCGTGGCGCAGGATTGGAGTTTTGAGGGGAATGCCCGCACCCAAGCTGTATTTTCGACCCAAGAGAAACTTCCCTTTTGGATATACACCAATACCAATTACGAGCGGGGCGAGTTGAGCAGTGCCTCCGTCTACTCGGCCGCGCAAGTGGCCTTTACCAAGGGCCCGCACCGCTGGGAAGTGGGGCTCTCCGGATTTTTGCGCGATGGCGTGACCGATGCCGTTGCACGGCGGGACCTGTATCTTTCCTATAGCAACCCGTGGCTACAGGTGGTAGCCGGCGCCAAGAAACAGGCAGACCGCTATGACGGGCTCTCTGCTACCAACGGAAATTTTCTATGGTCGAACAATGCGCGTCCGTTGCCCGGCCTCCGCATCGAGGCCCCCGAACCGCTTCGGTTGAACCGCACCTTCTCGCTCGATTGGGGCATTGCCCACTATCAGTTGAACGATGACAGGTACGTTGATGGTACGTGGGTACACTACAAACGGTTGGGGCTCATTACGAAATTTTCGGAACAGCACAATGTATTGCTACAGGCACAGCACGTAGTGCAATGGGGAGGAACTTCGCCTTTTTCCGGCGATAGGCCCGACGATCTGGAGGCATTTTTCAAGGTTTTCTTTGCGCGCGAGGACCCCGTGATATTTCTGAACGGGGAGCCTGGCGATAACGCCCTGGGAAACCATATGGGCAGTTTTTTGTTATCATACCAATGGAAGTCTCAGGCCGGGGCGCTCACCTTTTACCGCGAACATCCGTTTGAGGATGGCTCGGGGACAGGCTTTCAAAATTTTCCGGACGGTATTTGGGGGCTACACTTTGCGTTTAAGGAGAAAAACTTTCTCGATGCCGTTGTATATGAGTTTATTACCACCACTAACCAGAGCGGTGATACGGGTATAAGCTCGAACGACAACTACTTTACCAATGCCGAATATAGAAGTGGGTGGTCGTACGAGGGAAATATTATCGGCTTGCCCTTTATCGTTTTCGATAGGAATGTGGAAATCGATTTGGTAAACCGCCCCGTTACCCTGAACAGTTTGCGGGCGCACCACTTGGCTGCCAAGGGAACCACCGGTGGGTGGGAGTATAGCCTGCGGACCTCCTTCGTGGAGCGTTTGGGCCGGGCCTCGTCAAGGTTGGAGGTGCCGCTGGAAAATTGGTACAACTATGGTACCGTTTCCCGTGCAATCCAGGGCTACGGCATAGTGGGGGTAGTACTTGGGGCCGATTTAGGCAATACCACCTCGCCTATTTTAGCGGGGGGGCTAACCTATAGCTATTCGTTCTGATCCTTTTTTGAACCGAAGAACCACCCGAGTGGCAACCAAAGGAAAAGGAAGAGGTACCAGCCCGTGAGCAATCCGACGAGTGTTACCACCGCTGCGGCAATTAAAATGATTCCCTTTAGCTTCTTTCGGTCTTTCATTTTTTATGGGCAATATAAAAAAATCCCGTGGTACGTACCACGGGATTTAGTATGTTGCTTGTAAACAGGCTTTATTTTATCTCCACCAATTGAAGGTCGAAGGTCAAGTCCTTTCCGGCTAGGGGATGGTTTGCGTCGACAACGATATGGTCGTCGTTCACTTCGGCCACGCGCAGCTGGCGCTCGCTCCCGTCGGGATTTTGAGCCATAAGGCCCATCCCCACCTGTGGGGCAATCTCCTGCGGAAGATTTTCTTTGGGAATGGGTTGGAACAGTTCCTCTTGTACTTCACCATAGGCTTCTTCCTTGGGAATAGTTACCGTTTTTTTCTCGTTCACCTGCATATCGATCAAGCCATTCTCAAAACCAGGAATCAGTCGGCCTTCGCCCAATTTGATTTCCAGGGGATCGCGTTCCAGCGAACTGTCGAAAACCTGTCCGTTGTCCAATTTTCCCGTGTAGTGTACTCGTACCGTGTCGTTTGCTTTAACTTTACTCATAATTTTAGATATATGTGATTTTCAATCGTTTATCAGCGGGCAAAAGTACAGGTTCTATATTGAAACGGGTCGTGAAATGAGAATAATTCAGCCATTTAAGAAAACCTTAACAGTTAGGGATTTTTTAGGCAGAGGGCACAATCTATCCGATCCAGGAGTGCGGGCACCTGCGTGATTGGCAGTCGATTTTGCCTATCTTTGCCGCGCTATGAGTCAACTAGTTCAAATTTCGGTATTGCCCCAACAGCAGGAAGATATTTCGGTAATCTTGCCATTGGCCCTTAAAAAGGCCAAGCTGAAGGAGCATTGGGTGACCGAGTGGCGCATTCGAAAGCGATCTATCGATGCGCGGCAGCAGCCAATCAAGATAACCCTACAGGTAGAATTTTGGGTAGGCAAGGAGGTTCGCGAACCGCTTCCTGCTTTTGTGCCCCAGCAGGTAGATTCGGCCCCCGAGGTACTAATTATTGGCGCAGGTCCTGCGGGCCTGTATGCCGCGCTGCGCGCCCTGGAAGTGGGGTTGAAGCCAGTACTTTTTGAACGGGGGAAGGACGTTCGTGCCAGAAGGCGCGATTTGGCTAAGATCCATAAGGAACATCTCGTGAACCCCGAATCGAATTATTGCTTTGGGGAGGGCGGTGCCGGCACCTTCTCGGACGGAAAGTTATATACCCGTTCCAAGAAACGCGGAAACGTGAAAAAGGCGATGGAATGGTTTGTCCATTTTGGCGCGCCAACAAACATATTAGTAGATGCCCACCCCCATATTGGCACGAATAAGCTGCCCAAGATTATTTCGGCAATGCGCGAGGCTATCATAGCGCACGGCGGCGAGGTGCATTTCGACTCCAAGCTGACCGATATTTCGATAGAAGACGGCAGGCTAAGGGCCATTGAAATTAACGGGGCGGGGTGGCGCGATTGTTCCAACCTGATCTTGGCCACGGGGCATTCGGCCCGTGATATTTTCCATTTGTTGCACGAACGGTCGGTGCGGATCGAGGCGAAGCCCTTTGCGCTGGGCGTACGTGTGGAGCACCCCCAAGCATTGATCGATCGCATTCAGTACCACGGTGATGATTGCAACCCGTACCTGCCGCCGGCATCGTATGCCTTGGTCGAGCAGGTGGATGGGGAAGGAGTCTATTCGTTCTGTATGTGCCCTGGCGGAATCGTGGCTCCCTGCGCCACGGCGCAGGAAGAAGTTGTTACAAACGGTTGGAGCCCTAGTAAGAGGAACAATCCGTTTGCTAATTCGGGGATCGTGGTAACGGTCGATCCAGAACGGTTACCCGACTATTCGCCGGACGATCCGTTTGTGAGTTTGCGTTTTCAGCAAGCCGTGGAAAAGGCGTGTTGGGAAGCCGCGGGGAAATCGCAAGCCGTGCCGGCCCAACGTATGGTCGATTTTGTAGAGGGAAGGATATCTGCCACCTTGCCCGCTTCGTC
>NZQO01000031.1 GCA_002693605.1 Flavobacteriaceae bacterium | reverse complement strand
TCAAAAAGCCTATTAACGGCGGTTTGGAGATTTTCGAAACGGTTGCCCTGGTTGCTTCCCAAGCCCAGAAATATGTCGTGGAGTGGTTTGATAGGTCTGCTTAATTTAGCACGAAATTAACGAAATCATCATTACCGACCACTATTTTTGTGCCTCACCTACGTACCGTGAACCAACTTACCATAGCCGATAGAATTTGGGCCGAACGCATTTACCTGATATTAGGTGCGTTGTTCATTGCATCGCTCGTAGTGGGCAACCTAATATTTCAGAAATTTTTTTCGTGGAATTTTTTCGGCCTTTATACCTTTGAAATTTCGGTGGGTATTTTACCTTATCCCATTACCTTCCTGATTACCGATATCATTAGCGAGGTATACGGGAAAAAGAAGGCCAACAGGGTGGTAACCGCCGGTATTTTTGCCTCGTTCTTTTCGCTGTTGATAGTTTGGGTGGCGACCGCAGTACCCGCCACAGCCTGGAGCCCCATTGGCGATTCCCTTTTTAACGAGGTGTTTGGCGCCACGGCCATTGCCGTGCTTGCCTCCACCATCGCCTATTTGCTGGCCCAATATATCGACATCCAGATATTCCATTTCTGGAAAAGGCTCACCAAGGGCAAGTACTTGTGGCTCCGTAATAATTTTTCCACGTTCACCTCGCAGTTTGTAGATACGTTTTCGGTATTGTTCCTGCTTTGTAGCTTCGGAAAAATAGACTGGGCACTTTTTGGCAGCCTCTTACTTAGCGGTTTCCTGTTCAAGGTACTCATAGCCATATTGGACACGCCCTTCCTCTACCTGTCCGTTTTTGCCCTTCGGAAGCGCTTCAGACTCAAAATGGGCGAAGAATTGACTGATGGCTCGGGCAATAGGTAAGACCGTAAGGGCCATTTAATTAATTGAAAAGCCCATGTTAATTAAAAAGACAATATCCTTAATTTAGCAAACTGACTCAACCTGTTTCGGCAACCATTTTTAGTACGTTCCCAATATGAAAAAAGCACTTAAAATAACCGGTATTTTCCTCGGAATCATTCTATTACTGCTAGCCCTTGCGCCATTTCTGTTTAAGGGATCGTTGGAGAACTTGCTAAAGGAAACTATTAACCAGAACCTCAACGCGACGGTTGAGTGGGGCGCGCTAGACCTTTCACTCTTCCGAAGTTTCCCCGATGCGGCCCTGGTGATCGAAGATTTTAGCGTCGTCACCAATGCACCCTTTGCCGGCGATACCCTTGCCATGGGGCAGCGCCTTGAGCTCGATATGGGCATCATGCAACTCTTAAAAGGTGCCGAACCCATTCAGATTGACGCCCTAAAAGTTACGGGAGCCCAGGTAAACATAAAGGTAGATTCATTAGGACGCGCCAATTACGACATTGCGCTAAAAAACCAGGCCCCGATGACAGATTCAACTGTTACGGAAGGCCAACCTTTTTCCCTCGATTTGAAACAATACGAGATAGAAGACTCGCAACTGCGGTACTTTGACCAATCTTCTCGTATTGCATTTACCCTTACCAACTTGAACCACCAAGGTACCGGTGATTTTTCGTTGACAGAGGGCGAACTTGAAACCACAACCAATGCGTTGGTAACGCTTGCCATCGAAGACACTGAATATTTAAGCGCGAACACCGTGCAGCTGGATGCCACGATTTTGATGAATCTCGAAACCCAAAAATATACGTTCCTGGACAACGAAGGGCAGATAAACGAGCTGCCCCTCACGTTTAACGGATGGGTTCAGGTAAACGAAAACAGTACCGAACTGGACATTACGTTCCACACGCCCTCTTCAGACTTCAAAAACTTCCTGGCGGTAATTCCGAAGACGTATGTGAAAGAGCTGGACGGTGTGCAGACCACGGGTGATTTTTCGGTTAACGGAATGCTGAAGGGCACCGTCGACGAGACCTATATTCCCCAGATGCGAATTTCGGTTAAGAGCGACAATGCCTCGTTCAAGTACCCAGACTTGCCAAAGGCGGTTCAGAATATAACCATAGATGCTGCGCTCGTAAACGAGACGGGTTTAATGGCCGACACCTACCTTACCATTGGCGCGCTCACCTTCCGGATAGACAATGAACCGTTCCGCGCCAATGGAACGATCGTTAACATAACCGAAAATGCCAAGGCAGACCTTACCCTGAAGGGCACGTTGAACCTGGCCAATATAGAGCGCGTACTGCCGCTACAGCTAGAACAGGAATTGGAGGGTATCTTTACCGCCGATGTGACAACCCAGTTCGATATGGCCTCGATAGAAAACGAGCAATATCAAAACATCAAGAGTAACGGGACGGCCAGCCTTAGTAATTTTAGCTATAACGATGGAACGTTCAAAAATCCCGTAGCAATTAGCAAGGCAGCCGTATCGTTCACACCAACGACCATTCAGCTGAAAACCCTTACGGCCCAAACGGGTCAGACCGATGTTTCGGCCACGGGAACCATTCAGAATTTAATTCCGTGGCTCCTGTCAAAACAAGATCTCAAGGGGCAGTTCCGTGTTGAATCGAACACTTTCAACGTAAACGATTTTATGACCGAGGCACGACCTTCGGAAACCGAAACCCAGACAAAGGCCATTTCCGAAACTACCGGCAAGGCCATTAAAATACCCGATTTCCTTGAGGCTACGCTCAGCTTTTCGGCAAACAAGGTGCTGTACGATAATTTGGAGCTCAGCAACGTAAAGGGGAGTGCAACGATACAAGAAGAGACCATTACGTTGAGCAATGTCACGTCTGATATTTTCGGCGGAAGGATTGCCTTGGGCGGAAATGTCTCCACCAAGAACGCCGTACCTACCTTTGCCATGGATTTGGACCTAAGCAAGATTGACATTTCGGAATCGTTCCAAAAAATGGAGCTTTTCAAGTTTCTCACGCCCATAGCAACGGCCCTACAGGGAAATTTAAACACTACCCTGAAACTGAACGGCCAACTAACCAACGACCTAACGCCAAAGCTCAGCACCCTTGCCGGAAATGCAATGGCGCAAATCTTAACTGCGGAAGTTGACGAGAGTAAGATGCCCCTGTTATCGCGCCTAGGTGACAAGGTTTCATTTCTAAATCTAGACCGGTTAAGCCTACGCGATGTGAGTACCATCTTGCAGTTTAATAATGGAACTATTGAAGTGCAACCCTTCGAATTCGACGTGAAGGGGATTAATATACAGGTGGACGGCAACCACGGTCTTGACGGTCGCATCGATTACAAGGCCGTATTAGATGTGCCGGGGCGCTATTTAGGCAACGATGTTTCCAAGCTGCTGTCTAAATTGAATCCCGCCGAGGCCCAGACCGTAACGGTCGCCCTACCCATTACCATAGCGGGTACCTTGAACAGTCCCGCCATATCGGTCAACACACAGGCGGCCGTGACGGAGCTCACCCAACGACTTATCGAGAAGCAAAAACAAGAATTAAAAGATAAGGGCACCGATATATTAAAGGATATCATTACCAATAGTACTACCGCCAAGGACACAGCCGGTGGTCAAACAAAACCGAACCAGACCCAGCAGACTACGCAAATAGTGCGAGATATTTTTGGGGGTCTCTTCGGAAATAGAAAGAAGAAAGACAGTTTGAACTAACCGCAGAAAAATGGTTATTACCGCACCGAAACTGAAACCACGCACCCTTCGTTTGCCCGTACGTTGAAGACCGTATTATCCTCAAAAAGTAGGTATTGGCCTTTAATTCCCTTTAAAATTCCCTCGTAATATGGGGCTTTCTCGAGGTTAAGCGTACGGAGTTTGTTCGGGTACTGCAATACTGGAAAATCGATCTGAGTCTCGGTACTCGAACCTAAGAAGTAAGGTTGCACTTCGTCTGGCAAATAGGGCTTAAGTTTATCTCGCCATGAAACCAGATTTTCGTCTTCAATTTCATTCTTGAGCATGGTTCGCCAATTGGTCTTGTCGCTCACGTGCTCCTTCAGGGCCATTTCGGCAATTCCGGCCAGGTATCTATTGGGCACTTCCACAATCGCAATGGCCTCATGCGCTCCTTGGTCTATCCAGCGAGTGGGAATCTGTGTTTTTCGGGTAACTCCTACCTTCACGTTACTACTGTTGGCAAGGTAGACAACATGTGGCCGCAATTGTACGCTCTGCTCGTATGCCAGGTCGCGTTCCTCGATATCGAGATGAGCCTTGCTGAGCTCGGGTTTCATAATCCAATCGGCCGCCTGCGGAATTTCATAGAAACAGTCATAACAAAACCCCTGTCTGAATATTTTCTTTTCTAAACCGCAGTGGAGGCATTGGTACTTCAGGAAGGTAATTCCCACCGTTTTGTCCAGCAACTGGTTCATGTGGAGGAAATCGTTTTCAAAGACCAAATAATATTGAACGGGAGACCCCATTTCGGTCTTCATTTTTGTTAAAACACCTTCGTAGGTCATTGGTATAATTTTCCTATTTTTATGCTTTAAAGATAGAATAATTCTATGCCAATCCCCATTGTAAATTCCATCGCCTCTTGGTTTTTGAAGAAACGGATACACCAGATCGATCTGTTTCTGAAATATCCCGTAGAAGTCCAACAGGAACTGTTGTTAACCTTGCTTCAGAAGGCGAAGGGAACGGAAATTGGGCAGCAGTACGATTTTGCCTCGATTAACTCCTATGCCGAATATGCGAACCGGGTTCCCATTACCACGTACGAGGAAAATGAGGCCCTAATCGAGCGTGCGCGCAGGGGCGAGACCAACATCTTCTGGCCCAAACCCATTAAGTGGTTTGCCAAGAGCAGCGGCACCACGAATGCGAAAAGCAAGTTTATTCCGGTAAGTGAGGAATCACTCGAGAACTGCCATTACGCCGCAAGCAAGGACCTGCTGTGCATGTACCTCAACAACAATCCGAATTCCCAATTATTCGTGGGCAAGGGGTTGCGGTTGGGAGGCAGCAAGGAGCTGTACAAGAACAATGGCACGGTATACGGCGATCTCTCTGCCATATTGATAGACAATATGCCTTTTTGGGCAGAATTCAGCAGTACTCCTAGCAATGAGATCTCCCTTATGGGCGATTGGGAGACAAAACTACAGGCCATCGTAAACGAGACCATTAAGGAGAACGTTACGAGCTTGGCGGGGGTTCCATCATGGATGCTCGTACTCTTAAACACCGTAGTGGAAACTACGGGGAAGGAGAACCTGTTTAACATATGGCCCCATCTGGAAGTGTACTTTCACGGGGGCGTCAGTTTTGAACCCTATCGCGACCAATATCGCAAATTACTACCGCGTGACGACTTTCGCTATTACGAAATTTACAATGCCTCGGAAGGATTTTTCGCCATACAAGATCAAAACGACAGCAACGACTTGCTGCTCATGCTAGATTATGGAATTTTCTACGAGTTTATAGAAATGAGCAGTTATGGCACCGGGGACGAAAAAGTTATCCCATTGAGCGAGGTTGCATTAAATACCAACTACGCGATCGTAATAACCACGAATGCGGGATTGTGGCGCTACAAGATTGGCGATACCGTTCGCTTTACTTCCATAAGTCCCTATCGCATACGCGTGACGGGCCGCACCAAACACCATATCAACGCCTTTGGCGAGGAACTGATTATTGAAAACGCCGAATCGGCCCTGCGAAAGGCTACCGAATTGACCCAAGCCGAAATTGTTGATTACACGGCCGCCCCAATCTTTATGGATGGCAAGGAGAAAGGCTCGCATGAATGGATTATCGAGTTCAAGACCCCACCCGATGACTTCGAGTTTTTTTCGAAGTTATTCGACAAGGCACTGCAGGAAGTAAACAGCGATTACGAGGCAAAGCGCTTCAACGACACGACGCTAAAGGCTCCGACCATCCACCGCGCCAGAACGCACCTCTTTTACGATTGGCTGAAGGAAAAGAACAAGCTAGGAGGCCAGCACAAGGTACCGCGACTTAGCAATACCAGGGGGTACGTGGAGGAACTGCTATTGATGAATCGATAATTTTTCCAACTTCGAAAATACGATTCTAAACTTTCTTTGCAGATTTTTCGGTGCTTTCTGCATTTTAACGGATTTCCTTTCGCTTCAGCTAAAACTTTTGGTAGTACTTTTCTTACTAACTAAATTTGTAGCAGAACCATTCATTTTTGGGGAAATGAAAAAAACAGTAATTGGGGCGATTTGTGCCATTGTGTGTTATACGCTTACCTCTTGTGCCTCTTCGGAAAAAATACCGGACGACAACTACGAGGTTGCGGGTTATACTCTTAAAAGCAAGAAGGAGCTGATGCAGCAGAGAATACTGTATACATTAGAAAAAACGGTGCTAGCCCAGCCATAGGCAGTTCGTTTAGTTAGATAGAAAAACCCCGGCGCTGCCGGGGTTTTTTAATTTTTCTAAAACAGGACGAATTAGGAAACGGCCTTCAATTTCTTGATGGTCGATTTGTTCAACTTTTCCTCGGCATACTCTCTCGTAACGTGCAGGGAAGTGTCCTCGCCACCGGGCAGTTCGTACATAGCATCGGTGAGTACCGCCTCGCAGAGTGAGCGTAATCCACGTGCACCGAGTTTGTACTCGATGGCCTGGTCTACGATAAAATCGAGCGCTTCCTCGGTCACTACCAGCTCAATATTGTCCATTTCGAACAACTTTTGGTATTGCTTGATAATGGCATTTTTAGGCTCGGTCAAAATAGCCCGGAGCGTTCCCTTATCCAACGGATTCATATAGGTAAGTACGGGAAGGCGCCCAATAATTTCAGGAATGAGACCGAAGTCCTTCAAATCTTTCGGAATAATGTACTTCAATAAATTATCGCGCTCTAGGGAGTCTTCCTTTTTGGAGGCGCTGAAACCTACGGCTTGCATGTTCAAACGTTTCGAAATAGTTTTCTCAATACCGTCAAAAGCTCCTCCCGCAATAAACAAGATATTCTCGGTGTTCACCTCGATAAATTTCTGGTCGGGATGCTTGCGCCCACCCTTGGGCGGCACGTTAACCGTGGTGCCCTCGAGGAGCTTCAGGAGCGCCTGCTGTACGCCTTCCCCGCTCACGTCGCGCGTAATGGAGGGGTTGTCGCTCTTTCTGGCAATCTTGTCTATTTCGTCAATGAAGACGATTCCATTTTGTGCCTTTTCCAAATTATAGTCGGCCGCTTGAAGCAATCGCGTCAAAATACTTTCCACGTCCTCGCCCACGTAGCCCGCCTCGGTAAGCACCGTGGCGTCTACAATAGCCAAAGGCACATTGAGCATGCGGGCAATAGTCTTGGCGACCAGAGTCTTACCGGTACCGGTATGGCCCACCATTATAATATTACTTTTCTGAATTTCAATATCGTCGTCGCTCTTGGGCTGCAATAACCGCTTGTAGTGGTTGTACACCGCTACCGACATGACCTTCTTGGTATGCTCTTGCCCAATGACGTAATCGTCCAGAAACCCCTTTATCGATTTGGGCTTCTTGAGCATGAGCTCCTTGGAAATCTCACTATTGCTGGAATGAAATGCCTCCTCTACTACAATACCGTGTGCCTGCTCGATACAGCGGTCGCAAATATGTGCGTCCAGCCCCGCAATGAGCAAATTGGTCTCGGCCTTTTTCCGACCGCAAAACGAGCATTCCAAATCTTCTTTCGCCATAATATCTTTTCTTATCTCCTTGAAAATTATCCTCTTGTTAATATCTCATCGATCATACCGTATTCCTTGGCCTTTTCGGCCTTCATCCAGTAATCGCGATCGCTATCGTCATATACCTTTTCGTAAGGCTGCCCGGTGTGCTTGGCAATAATTTTGTACAATTCCTCTTTCAGGGTAATGATTTCGCGGGCGGTAATCTCGATATCGCTTGCCTGACCCTGTGCCCCGCCAAGGGGCTGGTGAATCATAACACGGGAATGGGTTAACCCGCTGCGCTTGCCCTTCTCGCCGGCACATAGCAACACGGCGCCCATTGAAGCGGCCATTCCGGTACAGATGGTAGCGACGTCTGGCTTTATAAATTGCATAGTATCGTATATACCGAGCCCGGCGTAAACGCTGCCCCCAGGGGAATTTATATAAATTTGAATATCCTTAGAGGCATCGGTACTTTCCAGAAACAATAACTGGGCCTGTACGATGTTTGCCACCTGGTCATTGATGCCCGTACCAAGGAAGATTATACGGTCCATCATCAAGCGTGAAAAAACATCCATCGCTACCGCGTTCATCTGGCGTTCCTCGATAATATTCGGGGTGAGACCCACGGGGTACATGCTGCTCATAATCTTATCGTAATATGTGCTGCTAACGCCCCGATCCTTAATGGCAAAATCTTTAAATTCTTTTCCGTAGTTCATAAAATGGTAAAATCTTTTTTAAATAAAATAGGCGCTGAACCTGCATTCAACGCCTAAAGATACCTATTTTTTCATGGTTTAGGCGTAGGCTTCCTTTACGAATTCATCGTAGGTAACCTCTTTTGTCTTAAGCTTAACATTTTCCTTGAAAAACTGTAACATCTTCTGTGTATTAAGCTGTTCGCTAAGGCGCTTTACTTCTTCTTCGTTGGAAAGAATACGGGCGGCAATACCGTCCAATTCCTCATCGCTAGGATTCGTGTTGCCGAACTGGGCCATTTGTGCCTTGATCATGTTCTTGGCGTATTCCTTCAGCTCGTCGAAGGTTACCTGAAGGTTGTGCTGCGACCTTAGCTTTCCTTCAATTAGCTGATAGCGAAGCCCTTTTTCACTGCGATCGTACTCGGCCTTGGCCTCTTCCTCGGTCATCGGCTTTTCACTTGAAACCTGTATCCATCTTGCCAAAAATTCCGAAGGCAAATTGAACGAGGTATTTTCTATGAGTGAATCTACAACATCGTTCAACATTTTCTGGTCGCTCTGTTGCTCAAATTGCTGCTCGGCATCGTCCTTTATCTTACCGCGAAGTTCTTCCTCACTGCTCACAACGCCCTCGCCGAAAAGTTTATCGAACAACTCCTGGTTCAGCTCGGCCATTTCGCGGGTATTTACCTCGTCTATCTTCAGCGATACCGTGATGTCTAGCCCGTGCGCGTCGTCATGCGCCACGCCCAGCTGCTTTTGGTTTTCGTGCTCATCCTTGAAGAGTCCTTTGGTCTGAAGGGTTACGGTATCGCCTACCTTAGCGCCCAATAGGCTATCCAGTTGTTTTTTGCCTTTTATCAAATCGGTCGAGAAGGTCGTTTTCTTTTCGATTTCCTTTTCTTCGGAAGTAAATGTGCCCGTAATTTCGTCACCCTTTTCCACAACATCTTTTGAAACCAGCTTTCCGTACTGCTTGCGTATGGTCTTCACCTGGTTGTCGAGCATAGTATTGTCTGCAACGACCTTATACTGCGTTACGGCTTTCTTTCCGGAAAGGTCAACCTCAAATTCGGGCGCGAGGCCCAATTCGAACTGAAAGGAGAAATCGTCTGAATTCCAATCGATTTCCGATTCGTTCTTCGGAATCGGGTTGCCCAGAACGTCTAGTTTCTCCTCGGTCATAAACTTGTGGAGGCTATCTTGAAGTAGCTTGTTCACCTCCTCTACGAGAACGGCCGTCCCGTATTGCTTTTTCACCATCCCCATTGGCACGTGCCCTTTTCTGAATCCGGGAATGTTAGCGTTTTTGCGATAATTTTTCAAAATTTGTTCCACCTTGGGAGCGTAGTCCTCTTTGGAAATTTCCACTGTTACCACAGCGTTCAAATTATCAATGTCTTGTTTTGTTATGTTCATCGTCTCTCGTTTTACCCTGTAATTTTGAGGATGCAAAAGTACGACATTTTAACCAAGTCGGCAAATAGTACAAACTGTATTTCAATTACTTATTTTTCGTCCGTTACCAGCGAATGCAGTATGGATTGGAAAAGTGAGAGCAGAAGGCTAAAGAGCAGGGCCCACCAAAAATTGCCTACCTCAAAGTCTCCAATGAAGTAATCGGCCATCAGGATGATCAGTGCGTTGATGACGAGCAGAAATAACCCGAGCGTCAGGATGGTAATGGGAAGGGTCAGGACCACTAAAATGGGTTTTACGATAAATCGCAGCAGCGCGATGACGATGGCCACGATTATAGCCGAGCCGTAGCCGTCTACAGATACCCCGGGCAATAATTTCGCAAGGGCAACTACGACGAGCGCCGTGAGCAAGATTTTTAGAATGGTCTTCATCTTTTTTCCATAAAGATAAAAAAACCGCCCCGATAATTGGGGCGGTTTCAAAATTGTACAGAAAATTACTGCGGTTAGTTATTGGTGGCGGTAATAGTTCCGTAGTTACCGATATTCACCTTAGGAATGGTCGCATTGTACTTAGCGTTGATGGCATCGATCATCAGGTTGGCCGCGTACGCATACCCACGTGGTGAGGGATGCACCCCATCCAACGAAAACGCCCCGCCTGTACCGAAGGTATCACTAAGCACACCCCCATCGAACACTACACCGGTATTGGCAACTCTAGCCAAGGCAGCACGAGCGTCAAAGAATGCCAGGTCGTTTGCATCGGCCAAGGCACGTATGGTACCATTATAGGCCGTGGTTGCGGCTGCTACCTTAGCTTGCTCGGCCTCGGTTAGCACCAAGTTGTCGCTAAGTGGAACGGCTACACCGATAACACTCAACGGGTTTCCAGGATCGGCAAGGGTACCAAGCACAGAGGATGCAGTGAGTACTACCAAATCATCGTTGGTGGCTTGTCTTAACTGACCCAATAACCCTGCGGTTG
>NZQO01000030.1 GCA_002693605.1 Flavobacteriaceae bacterium | reverse complement strand
CCCATATATTCGCTGAAAACCGCAAGGCCCTCCTGTGTTTCCACGTTTTCGGGAAAACCAGTGTGGAAAATAGTGAGCGGTTGCCGCAAGCTATTGAACGTGGTAACCAAGTGAACGCCAATCTCGTGATTGGCGAGAACCTTCAGTTGGTTTGGGCTAAACCTATGGTTTTTCTTCAGTATTAAGGTTTGCTTATTATTGATAACCATCGCGGCAGCCGAGATCTTGGTAGAAAATTTTATGTTGAAGGGAAAATCGTATCGTTTCACAAATTCCCTAAAATAATCGGCCGCTTCCGTGGCATTGAAAACCGGAAATAGTTCCTCGTCAAATTCTTCCTCTTGAAAGTGCAGGATGAATCGAGCGTTCTCTACATCACGCTCGGTAGGGGTCCCAAACGACTTCAAACTATTAAAATAGAACTTATTGCCTTGTCCCACGGTCTCTACGCATTGCACAAGGCCAGAGTAGTCGTAGATCACATCTCGGTAAAATGCTCGCGTGGCTTCGTCTTCAATACTATCAATATCCTGCGAGAATAGTTCTTGCTGTAGCTTGTGGGCATCAAAATCGATCTTCCGGTAATGGAACGAGGGATTCACATTGTACTTCGAGGAAAAGAAATTGCGCTTTTCCTGTTCGATATTGATAGGGTTCACGTAGTTCAGCAACTCAATGCGATTCACGAGCTTGTTGAGCTGGCTGTCAATTTTGAACAGATTGGGATAAACGGAAATTTTATGCTGCGGAAATGACATGTTATTCGATATATGTTTTTCTGAAAAGTCCCGCGTGCGCTGTTATCTTTTCAGCCAATTGTCTTTCTAGGGCGTAAATCACCTCCGGGAAGAGAATTTGCCGATGCTCGTCGCAGTAAATTTTTTTAACTTCAGTTGCCAAAACTAACGTATTCTTGAAGTTCTCGGTATTATATTTCAGGAAATATCCGTTGCCGTAAAAGGTGTCGTTTATATTTGAGGTGATCTCTGTTACCTTTGGCAACTTGAGTTGGGCAAGTTCGCTCCGCCAATTTTCGACCATCGATCCAAACCGGTCGTTGTCTATATTTTTCGTTCCCAAGTTTATTACGGGCACTTCCCTATCCCACCTTCGCCAATTATAACTATGCATATCGTAGATTACCGCGGCTCCAAAAATTTCCTCCAATTCTGCCACGAGGGTGTGCGTAATTTCATAGAACGCCGCATGTTTTTGAAGGCTCTTCCGCTTTGCGGAAGTCGATAAAGGCGTTTTCCACAGTTGTTTGCCCCAAGCTTCCTCAAAAACGGCTTGGCCGGGGTCCCGGTTTAAGTCGTATTCAAACCGGCTGTCGCAACCAGCGAGAACGATGGGGTGCGATTTTACAAATTCCTTAGTACAGGGGTCTTCCTCGTACCAACGATCGTATTCGGAATGCAAGCAGTTGTCCCACAATTCCCTCCTAAATTGATGCCCGTCATGTATGGCCGCGCATACGTACGGCTCATATCGCTCAATTTTCAGCGTAAACGAATAATCGGATGCTACCGCGTGGAAGGTCCTGCGCGATTTTATGTGCTTGATTATTTCTGCAATGGTGAGCTTTTCCATCTACGACAGCAGTTTTAGCGTTACGTTCAGATTATGCCTCATCTACGTGCTTTCGAAGCTTCTGCCTACGCTCAAAGGCGTTGACACGTTCTAGTACCTTGTCCTCTACGAAATCGATTACTTTTTCCTGAATCTTGGTTTTATACACTTTGTTCATATAGGTAATTCCGCCAGGAGACATCACGTTTACTTCTACCAATTTTCCGCCTATAACGTCTATTCCTACGAAATAGAGCCCATCCTTGACCAGCTTAGGTCCAATTCGGCGGCAAAGTTCCTTTTCCTGTTGCGAAAGGACGTGCTTTTGTACCGAGCCTCCGGCACTCACGTTACTGCGGTGGTCCTCATCGCCCGGCACGCGGCGCATCGCCCCAATGGGTAAGCCGTTCAACAGTAAAATGCGCACATCTCCTTTGTCTGCCCCTTCGATATATTCTTGTAGAATCACGTAGTTTGAGGTCCCGTCCTTATTATCTATGTAAAAATCCAACAGCGAATTGATACTCGACATGGCGCTTTTTTCAATTAGAATAACCCCCGAACCACCATAGCCGTTTAGTGGTTTTAGTATCATCTTATCGGGCCCTTCCTTGATAACTTTCTTGAGATACTCCTTGTTCTTGGTAACGTGGGTGCGCGGTATCAACTCGTTGTGATCATCCTCGAAGACAGCAGTATACAATTTATTGTTTGCTCTTCTAATTCCGTCCAAGTCATTCATTATGAAGACATCGTCCTTAACGGAATCCAGAAAATTCAGCATTATCATATCTAACGGCGGATTGCTTCGTAGGATTATAGCATCGAACCCGGCCAGCGGTAGCATTTCGTCATAAAATTCGGCCTTGCCGTGAAACGACTTCAATGTTTTTGAAATAATTTCACGCCGTTTCAGACATTTGGAGAAGGCAAATGCCACGCTATCACGTATGGTCAGGTTGGCAGGTGTGGTTACGGCAATGCCGTGACCCCTTTTGGCAAATTCCTGAATCAAGGCCAAGGTCGAGTCGTTCTCCGGGTCTATCTCTTCCCACGGATACATTATGAAGCAAATATTCATAGAGTGGATTTTTTAGCTATTCACTAAAATAGCGGAATCTCTCACGAATGCAAAGCGATTTGGCGAAAAGGTTACCGGAGTTTACTGTATGGTCTGCCCATTGTTAACCGAACCGAAGGTTTCGGCGTTTCCTACGCTCCAATAAAAATTGTTATACTCCCTCCCGAGCCCGCTAAGTTGCAATGAAGTGCCAACTGGTGTATTCGTGCCTTGACTAACCCCAATGTTTGTTGACGATTGTCCGTTGGCAGGACCTTCGGTGGCCGTAAAGACCCCTTCGTAGCTCAAAAACTGAATTACTTGGTTGGTGGAACTCTTCACCAAAGCCATACCGTCTGGAGCGCCATTCTGAATACCATCTGTAGGAAAATTGACCACTGAGAACCCAATACCGTTCGTTTGATTGACCAGAGTTCCGGTAAGAGTCCGGGTATCATAAATTCGACCGTTTGCGCCGCTATATAGAAGTAATTGATAATCTGCGAGATTGGTGCCAGCGGCGCCGGCAATTTCAATAGCTTCACCAACATCGGTGCCCGTATTGTCGTAATGGATTTCATTTATCCATAACTCGGGTCGTGCTACGGTAACGGTGGTGATATTTTCCCAGGTATCTCCATCCCAGATTTGGAGTGCGCCCGTTTCTTCTACAAAAACTAACAATCCGAAGTCGGAATAGCCCGGATTAATCGCGTCGCGGGCTAACGAGGTGGGCACCCGAGGAGGCATAAGCCCCTTGTAGGTATTTCCACCATCTGATGTGCTGCTTATTTCAAGCATTGAGGATGCTGCAGGGGTTACCGTGCCGATACCCACCTGCGCGTGGACCAATTCCATTACGGCCACGAACACAGTACAAAGAAGTCGCTTCATCACTATAATCTTTAATCTGAAAAATCATAGCCTTCGGTTACCTATCACTAATTTTAAAAAAATCTGCACCGGTAGATGGGGGCGCCGCAATTAATTGGAGAGGATTAAATATAGAAAAAAATCGCATTCGTAGTACACGGGTAATAAAAAAAACCCTTCCAATGGGAAGGGTTTTGAAACTTTATGATTTTCGCCAGAATTTATTTCTGATAATTATCGTCCCAATCCTTCACGTGGGGAGTACCGAGTTTTCCCTGTGCTTTTGCCACCATCATTGATACAGCCGCATCGCCAGTAACGTTTACGGTGGTACGGCACATATCCAGCGGGCGATCTACGGCAAAGATCAATGCAAGCCCCGCCTCCGGAATTCCTGCTTGGGCAAGTACTATAACCAGCATAACCATCCCGGCCCCAGGTACCGCTGCCGATCCAATAGAGGCGAGCGTGGCGGTAGCGATAATGCCAAGCTGCGCGCCCAAACTTAAATCCATACCGAATGCCTGTGCGATAAATACTGCGGCCACGGCTTGATAGAGACTCGTTCCATCCATATTAATTGTGGCGCCGATGGGAAGTACAAAACTTGTTACTTCTCGTTTCACACCCAAATGTTCTTCTACCCGTTCCATAGTTACAGGTAAGGTTGCAGCACTAGAGCTCGTTGAAAATGCCAATAATTGTGCAGGACCAATTCCGTTGAGAAACTGTGCTGGAGATCGCTTAGTGAAAATCCACACGAGTAACACATAGACACCGATCATCATTGCAAGACCGAGTAATACAGAAAGCGCGTACATTCCAAGCGCCGCAAACAAGTCTGCACTAGGAGCTTCCACCACGAGTGCCGCCAATAGGGCAAATACCCCATAGGGCGCCGCGAGCATTATCAAATCGATCATTTTGAGAATTACCTCATTGAAGCCATCAAAGAAATCCTTAACCGGTTGGGCGGTTTTTTCGGGGATTAATATCAGACCAATTCCGAAGAAAATAGCGAAGAAAATCACCTGTAGCATATTCCGGTTATCGGCCGATGCTCCAATTATGTTCTCAGGAACCAAATCTACCAGCGCCTGTAACGGGCCGGCGTCCTTTTGCTTCTGCGCGTCCTGTCGTTTCATTTCAGCTTCTCCGCCATAGGCTTCCACGAGTTCGTTTCGAGTATCTTCCCCAATGGTGCTTCCGGGTTTGATGAGATTCACCACACCCAGGCCAATGGAAACCGCTATAACCGTCGTGATTACGTAGGTGGTAATGGTGCGAAGTCCCATTTTTGAAAGGCTGCTGATATCTTTTAAGTCTGACACGCCCTTTATGAGCGAAGCCAAGATTAACGGAACGGCAATAAGCTTTAAGGCATTGATGAAGATGGTTCCGAAGGGCTTTATCCAATCGGCAATAAAGGTGTCGCCCCAAGTAAAATTGGTTAATATAAGCGCGAAAACGACCCCAAGGGCCATTCCCAGTAATATTTGCCAGTGTAACGCTAATTTTTTCATATAGTTGATTGAGATTATATTTTAGAAACTTTATTGAGCAACCAAAAATCTGCGACTACCAAAGCTGCCATCGCCTCTACGATGGGTACGGCCCTAGGGACGACGCACGGGTCGTGCCTGCCCTTCCCCTCCATTGTTACCGCTTCGCCCTGATTGGTTATCGTAGGTTGTTTTTGCATAATAGTGGCGACGGGCTTAAAGGCCACGCAAAAGTAAACGGTCTCGCCGTTGGTAATTCCGCCTTGTACGCCCCCGCTATAATTAGTCTGGGTACTTCCATCAGTGTTAAAGGTATCGTTGTGCTCGCTGCCACGCATACGGGTGCCGCCAAACCCACTACCGTACTCGAAGCCCTTTACGGCGTTTATGGAAAGCATTGCCTTGCCCAATTGTGCGTGGAACTTATCGAAAACCGGTTCTCCGAGCCCGAGGGGAAGGTTCTCGATAACGCAGGTTACCTTGCCGCCAACAGTATCGCCATCCTTCCGCACAGATTTTATGTAGTTTTCCATTTCACTGGCCAGCTTGGCATCTGGGCAACGCACCGGATTTCTTTCAATTTCCGAAAAATCAACTTCCGAAAAATGTCGCTTTAGTTCTAGTTCTCCAACCGACGAGACGTAGGCGGTTATGCGCACATTCTTAAGCAATTGCTTAGCAATAGCACCGGCGGCAACGCGACACGCCGTTTCGCGGGCGGAAGAGCGGCCTCCACCCCGGTAGTCGCGGTTTCCGTATTTCTTGTCGTATGTGTAATCGGCGTGCGAGGGACGATAGGTGTCCTTTATGTGCGAATAGTCATTCGATTTCTGATTCGTATTCTCGATGACGAAACCGATGGGCGTTCCGGTAGTTTTTCCCTCAAAAATTCCGCTGAAAAATTGAACCGAATCGGGCTCCTTGCGTTGAGTGACGATGGCCGATTGACCCGGCTTTCTGCGTTGCATATCGTTTTCAATGGCCTCAAGGTCTATTGTAATACCCGCCGGGCACCCATCAATAATTCCACCAATTGCCTTGCCGTGCGATTCGCCAAACGTTGTAAGTTTAAAAAGGGTCCCGAAGGAATTTCCTGCCATGTGTGGGTTTTCAACAAATGTAATTTATCCTACCGAAACTTAAAAATAAAGAAGATTGTTTCCCGAGGGCTATTTTGGAACCACTAATTCTTGCGCAAAAGCTAATGAAGCCGCGACACGCTCATAGAGCAGGGGCGCTTTGCGCCGCAGTTTGTACCATGGCCCTCCTTAAAATTGTTACGGGATGCAAGGCCATTCTATTGGTTCCGTCCTTAATTTGCTGTCTACAACTTGTACCGTTGGCAACGATTATGTTTTCGGCAGCAATTTTGCGCACTGCCGGAAATAATTTCAGCTCGCCAATGGCCATACTTACCTCGTAATGTTCGGCCTCGTAGCCAAAACTTCCGGCCATGCCACAGCATCCCGTGGTCATTATCGTGGGCTTATAATTTGTGGGGATATTGAGCATATCGAATGTCGCCTTCTGGTTGGAGAGTGCTTTTTGGTGGCAGTGGACGTGGATTTTGAGATTCTTTGCTTCCGAAGTGAAGTGCGATGCGTTTATATTTCCCTCTAAATACTGGGCAGCTATGAATTCCTCGATAAGCAAGCAGTTTTTAGCAACCTTCTCGGCCGTTTCTCGATCGCTTGCCAATCGGAGATATTCGTCCCGAAACCCCAATATAGCACTGGGTTCAAGACCCAATAAGGGGGTTTCTTCTGAAATTTTTGATTTTAAATAGGCAATGTTACGATTCACGTGTTTCTTGGCCTCTCTCAGGTACCCCTTGCTCAGTAACGCCCGGGCACTGTCCAGGTGGTCTATCACCACCACCTCATACCCGAGACCGATCAATAAATCGATCGCATCCTGGGCAATTTGCGCTTCAAGATACTCGCTAAATTCATCAACGAATAAATAAATTGTTTTTAACCTATCAAGTTTATTTTCAACACTATATGATTTACTATTTAACTTTATAGTTGAAAGGCTTGGTAATGTTCGCTCTGGGGAAATTCCGCTTAGGTTCTTTATTAATCTGGCGGTAACCAAATTTTGATAGAGATAGTTAACTAGCGCGGGGACCTTTGCCCCCCACTTATTGAGCCAACTACTATGGGCGAAAAGGTATTCTGAAAAGTTAAAGCCGTTTGCCTTGCGATAGTTGTACAAGAACTCCATTTTTGCGGTAGCCATATCCACATTGCTGGGGCACTCGCTCGCACAAGCCTTGCAGCCTATGCACAAGTTGAACACCTCCTTCAAACTTTGCGAATCGAACTTATTTTCGGCGTTTGAATTGCTGAGTACTTCCCGCAGCGCATTCGCTCGGGCCCGGGTAGTATCTTTTTCATTCTTGGTGGCATGGTAACTTGGGCACATAGTTCCGTGGGCGTGCTCCGTCTTTCGGCAAT
>NZQO01000029.1 GCA_002693605.1 Flavobacteriaceae bacterium | reverse complement strand
CGTGCAGCGGCTTTCCTGCCAGGAAATTTTCCTTCGTAAACAGCCGAACGTCCAACACATATTCATCGGTACCATTTGTTTCCTCCGGAAGTAGCGTGGGCGTATGGTTTCCGGGTGCCTTGTGTGCCTGCTGAAATTCCACCGCTACCGTGCCCGCGTTCACGGTCGCCACCTGCCCTACCTGCCACGGTTGCAAGTATTGGTTGGCAAGCGAACCGCCCGTTGCGGTTTGCGTGGTAAGGTCGACCGTGGTATAACTCCCCTGCGCGCCCAGGGTAGGATCGTACACATAGTAAAAGTTCGTATTCACATCGGCATTCCCAGCTAAGACGGCATTCACGTTTACGGCACATTGGTACGGATTTCCGAATACGATAAAATCGCCGGGCGCAGTTACCTCGAACAGCTGTGTCACATTCCCGGTAGGGAGCGTTCCCGTGGCACGCAATACGGTTTCGGTGGGCGGCGCCTGATTGGTGGTCAGGTCGATACTCCGATCGCCGCGCACGAACAGTAAGTGCGGCATTCCGCCCACTAAGGTTTGGGTATCGGTATTGGTGGCGGGAACAAAAACCTGGTTGGGCACATCGACCGAATAGAGCGAGACGTTGCCCGAGCCGGAGGCATCAAAGCCGTTGGCACCGGTTAGCGACCCGGTAATATGCGTCCCGAACCCGGGGTTGGGATTAAACATGGTCGTGGTCGTGGGATTGTTCACCCCCTCCTGCCATGCATCGCGGATGCTTTGGGTGGTGGTTACCGGACTGCTTAGTAGGCGGTACGCCCTATGCGCACCCAAATACCGTTGTACGGTCACCTCGCCCACGAGTACGGCATCGCCCGGTAAAGCGCCCAGTTCGCCCTGCTGCGTGGCCGAGCTGCCAAAGACCAACGTCCCGCCGTTATAGATGCCCCTCCCCACGGTAAGGATATGGTGGACCTCCAAGGTGGCCCCGCTCTCAACCAACGCCCTGCGGGCCTGGGTTTCGGAGGTCAGCTGCGCGCTGCCCCCCATCACCAAAATATCATCAGCCAAGGTTGCCGTACCACTGGGATGTGAAGGGAACCAGGTATTTCCGTCGTAATAGTAGGTAGTCGTGCCGCGAAGCGAATTTACGAACACGGTATTGAAACCACCATTGGGCTGGCTTGGGGTGCCGTCCGCCGCGGCTGCCTCCACCCAATGGGTCGGGTTCACTAAATTGGAAGCGGCGTTATCGGGCCCGATATAATACTTCGTCCTTGCGGTTATGGGGGCCGTTATAATAGCCGTGGGATGATCGCCAGCCATATCGTGGACAATACTGCCAACGGCATTTCGAATGGCGGCGGCATCGTCGCCTTCCGAATTCGAAAAGTTGCCCCAGCCGCCCGGATCGAAATATTGGCCATTATCGGAAGGAATAACCACCGACAGGTCGCCGAAGTCCAGGTCGGGTACAATGACATCGTCCGGCTCATTGCTGTTATAGACCGTAATCAAGGTGCCCGCAGCCACTGCGGCCCATTGGGCATCATTCGAAAAGGTGAGAAACGGGTTGAACACCCCATTGTCGTTATCGCCTACCTGCCATCCCTGCATGTTCAGCTGGTCGGTTACCACCAACAATTCGACCCATTCCTTGCGCCCGCCGTGCCCCTGCGACATTTCGGTAACGATGGCACTGGGTGCACCCGTGGGGTCGGTTACCGCGTACCCATGTTCGGGACTGCTTGCCGTGGCCGCCGGCGTATGGCCGTCGGTTGCCTCTATACTATAGAAGACCGAAGTACCACTTGCTTGGGGCGGAATGGGGGTAGCGGTTGTAAACACATCACCCCCACTGGCTGCCAGTGCGATGGTATGGGCATATACGCCCGGGGCCGTGCCCCAGTGCAGTTGCGCCTGTAGAATGCCATCGCTATCGGTAAGCTGCGCCGAGACCGAGACCGCATCGCTCGAGGTCACCGCGCCGGAAGGCGCCCGTACTATGTTACTTATGCTTGGCGGGGTGTTGCCCGAGACCTGTTCGATGGACCCGCTAAAGACAAGGTCGTTGCCCGTCCCGTTCCCAATACCGCCACTGCCCACCGAACCGAGGGCATTGTAGAAGTAAAAACGATAGGTAACCGCACTCTCGGTGACGGGTTGCGACAGCGTGAAGGTAAATGCCTGCGTGGCGGTAGTTTCGGCAATCACCTTGGGCGAGTCGATATCGGCCGTGAAATTATCAAGGCTGCTCCGTACCGAAAGCATCCTTGGCCCGGTGCCTGAGCGCTGTAACTGTACATAGATAGAAGAAAGCCCAAAACGGTAACCGATAGTAGGCGCTACCGTAACCTCGAAGTAGTTGTTCGGGTCGGCAGTTTGGCCCGTGGGCCAATTGGTGGCATTGAACCGCCCGGCCTTGTTGCCGGGCGTATTGGAAGGGCCCCTTGCTATAACGCTTGGGGATATGCCCACAGCAATAGCGGTTGCCGGAGCGGTTGCCTCACTTCCCGTCAAGCCCGAAAACTCGAAGGCGAGCAGGTCGTCGGGCGGGGTTTGCTGCCCCCAGGCAGCGTGCAGGACGAGTAGGAACACTAGGAGGGACAGGAACGGGCGAACGGAATGTACGGTTGTTTTCATGCGGTACACTGGTTTTAGAAAATTGTGTTACGATACCCGCATCCTCCGTTCGGGGCGAACGGGGAAGGTTGCTACTGTTCTGGAATAAAGAGATTTGGAGGGGGAGACCCAAACTTAAAATATTTTCCAAAAATGTGCAATAGGGAAAATAAAAAAATAAAATGAATTATTTTAAAGTGCATTCCATACCGAAAAAAATAGGATAAGATAAGTTTATCCCTTGTCCTGATATCGAATTATTTTGGCTGGATTTCCATAAACTACCGCAAAATCTGGTACATCCTTTGTCACAATTGCACCTGCGCCTACAATTGCCCATTTTCCGATTGAAATTTCAGGCAACACTACGCAACCAGCACCTAACAAGGTCCCCTCACCTATTGACACCCCACCAGAAATTGCGGCATTGATTGAGACGTGGCAATAGTCTCCGACACGTACGTTATGCGATATGGTGGCATTATTGTTGACAATACAGTGATCACCAATAACGACGTCAGCATCCAAGATACTTCCCGGTAATATTTGGGCCCCCATACCTATTTTAACAGAAGGATATAATACTGTAGAGTTATGAATAAAGGTAGGATAGACTACTTGAAAACGGCTGGAGATTCTTTTCCGAATTTCAGGATTTCCTATGCTAATACACAAGTTGTTTAAAGGACTTTCAGCGGCCGAGAACGAACGAACCGGCACCCCTAAAATCTCTTTCTGTTTGGGAGCATCGTCAAAAATGACACTGGGCTCAAATTGCATACCGCTGCGAATTAATTCGACAATAGCATATGCGTGGCCACCTGCTCCATAGAGTGCAATCTTTTCTTTCATGATTTCTTGCTACCTTTAAACCGATGCGTAGTTGCCGCGCCTTCGGTGTTGATGTCCTCGCGTAAAAATACCTTTTTTACCGTTAACAGGAGTATTTGTAGGTCGAGCGCCAAGCTTTGGTGGTGCACATACCATACATCCATCGTCAATTTTTCTTCCCAGCTAACGGCATTGCGCCCATGTACCTGCGCCCAGCCCGTAATGCCGGGCAGCACGTCGTGCCGCAGCCGTTGCTGGGGCGAGTAAAGCGGCAGGTACTCCGGCAATAGCGGTCGGGGGCCCACAAGGCTCATTTGGCCCATAAGCACATTTATGAGCTGTGGCAGCTCGTCTATTGAGCTCTTCCGTACCAAGTTCCCCACGGGGGTGAGCCGTTCCGCATCTGCCAAGAGTTCCCCATTTGCATCGCGCTCGTTGGTCATTGTCCTAAACTTCAAGATGGTAAATAGCCGGCCGCGCTTGCCGGGGCGCACTTGGGTAAAGAACGGATTGCCGCCCTGCACCCCCCATAGCGCGAGTGCGGTAAGCAGGAGCAGCGGACTCAGCAACAACAGAGCCAGCAGTGCGAACATCCTATCGCATATGGGTTTTACAAAGGTGCGGTACATGAATTGCAAAATAACGCAAAAGATTTGACTCGGCCGTTCTTTTGTTCCCTACCACCCCCCCAACCCCCCTCTAGGGGGAATTCCCGATGATTTTACTTTGAGACGATAAAATAAAATTGTCCCCTTGAGGGGACTACAGGGGTGTAAAAGCGAAAGAGGATTTTGAGTCTCCGTAACACCCCCCAACCCCCCTCGAGGGGGGAATCCCCTAAATGTCCCCTTGAGGGGACCACAGGGGTGTAAAAGCCAAATCTACTTTACAGTATCCGAAACACCCTTTTTCCAAGAATAGGTGAGAAAAGCTCCGAGATACAGAGAGCTGCGCGCTCGCGGAGTTTTCGAGCCGGTTGCGCAACGCGCAAATTCCTGGGAAAAAGGCCTCTTTTTTTGGTTCTTTTTTGGAGGAGCAAAAAAGAACATATAAATCTATATTCGGAGCAACACCCCCCAACCCCCCTCGAGGGGGGAATCCCGATGATTTTTCCTTTGAGACGATAGAATAAAATTGTCCCCTTGAGGGGACCACAGGGGTGTTAAAGCCCACGTTATTTCAACGTATCCGAAAGTCCCTTTTTCCAAGAAGAGGCGAAGGAAAGCTTCGAAATACAGAGCGCTATGCGCTCGCGAAGTTTTCGAGCCGGTTGCAAAACGCGCAAATTCCTGGGAAAAAGGCCTCTTTTTTTGGTTCTTTTTTGGAGGGGCAACAAAGAACATACAACTCTAGGTTCGGAGCAACACCCCCCAACCCCCCTCAAGGGGGGGAATCCATTTAATGTCCCATTGAGGCGGTAGATTGAAATTGTCTCTTAAAAAATTACATAGGTGTAAAAGCCAAATCTACTTTATAGTATCCGAAACACCCTTTTTCCAAGAATAGGTGAGAAAAGCTCCGAGATACAGAGCGCCGCGCGCTCGCGGAGTTTTCGAGCCGGTTGCGCAACGCGCAAATTCCTAGGAAAAAGGCCTCTTTTTTTGGTTCTTTTTTGGAGGGGCAAAAAAGAACATATAAATCTATGTTCGGGCAACACCCCCCTACCCCCCTCGAGGGGGGAATTTAAAGTGTCCCTTTAAAGGAACCACAGAGCCGTCACTAGGTCGAGAGACCCTTCTCCCGCAGGAGCCGTTGATACTCTGCCAATAACGCCTCCCAAACCTGGGCACGCTCGAACCTACCTGTAATTTGCGGTCGGGCGTGTGCGGCCAAGTCGGCGTACAGGGCACGGTCGTGCACGAGTCGCCGCATGGCGTCGTATAAGGATATGGCATCCTTTGGCTGGACCAGCAGCCCGTTACGCCCATCTTCCACGATTTCGTTGCACCCGTTTATATCGGTTACGATAGCGGGCAGGCCCATTGCGCCGGCCTGCAGCACCACATTGGGAAAGCCCTCCCGATAGCTGGGAAACACCAACGCATTGGCGATGGCAAAATAGGGCCGAACATCGTCTTGGTACCCTACCGATACAATGTGGGGATGATTGTCTATTTCCCTTAGCGTATCGGGACGCAGGGGGTCGAGTTCGGGTTCTAAGGGCCCTACTAACAGCAAGGTTGGCGGCACCCCGTCTGACTGCCCGGAAAGGTTTTTGAACGCCCGTACCAATTCGTTGATCCCCTTGTCGCCCACCAAACGGCCCACGAATACGTATACGAAACTGTTAGGGTCGATCTGTAAGGTATGGCGAAGGTGCCGTTTTTCTTCCGTAGCAAATAACGCGGGATCAAAATGTGAGGTGTCGATGCCGTTGCTACTGCCCGCCCCAATAATTGCTAGTTTTGAGGGTGGAACCAATCCTTCGGAAACAATATAATCGTACAGCCCCTTGCTATTGGGATATACGTGGGTGGCGTAGCCATAGGTGGCTTTCTCGACGGAATTTAACAAGCTGCGCTTTGGGCCATTGGCTTCCATGAGCGGCAAGCCAGCCACGGTATGCAGGCGTAGCGGCACGCCCGCCAATTTCGCGGCCAGCATCCCGACAATGCCCGCCTTGGGGGTATGCGTATGTACAATGGTAGGCTTTGTTTTTTTGAGGTAACGATATAACCGCCACACCGCCATTGCATCGCGTAGGGGTGTAATTTTTCGGGTTAAGGGTAAACTGTAAACCGGCACACCTTCCTTCTCTCCCACTCGCTTCAATCCCTCTGGGTCTGCGCTCATAGCCGTCACCTCAAAATGCTGCTGCATAAACCGCAGTTGCCCCTCCAATAATTTGTCTAGCGACATGGGGACGGTGGTGATACGGAGGAGATTAAGTTTGGGCACGTTTTTTAATTAAATTCTGTAAAACTTCTTCGGGTGCATTTAAAGGTTCATTATGCCAATTTCCCTTTCGGTCAAAATATCCTTGAGCATCTAATAGAGCAGAATGCGAAAAACCATAACTCATCTCTATAATGATTGGTTTGTTATTTCTGTTATCTATTACAAAATCATACCCCATACATTGAACGCCTAACCGATCGCTAACTTCAAAGGCAACCGAAATAAGTTCTTTAGAAATAAATTTTTTATCGTAGAAGAGTGAACCGCCTCCCGATGCACGAAATTCTCCTTTTCTGGTCGATCTACCGATAAAACTAAGCTTATCTCCCACCACTACCACTTTTAAATCGAAACCGTCATTGGGTATAAACTCCTGTAGATACACATACCCCTTCTCCTTGGGAAATTGCAACGCCTTCCTGCGTGTACGTAAAAATTCTGGAATTCGTTTTGCCCTGTTCACCATAGTTTTTAATGACTTTGCAGATCGAATATTAGACGTAGATTTATAAATCAAGCTCGGTGAGCTCGAAAATCCTTTTGAAAACATAGTTTTCGAATAGTCGAATAATTGTTTAGATGATTGTATCATCTTAACGTTATGCGAGCCAGAACCATTTTTAAGCTTAGCTATCAGAGGAAATTCAGGGTTTCCCCTTACAAAGTCTTGTATATTAGAATTCGAGTAAAACACATATGATTGTGGTATCGGAGCGTCAATATTTTGAAGTAAATACATCTGGGCGATTTTATCATCAAAATGCCAAGAATCATTAAAATTTGGAAATACCAATTTTCCAATATGCTCCAGCGAATGAAGTATGCTTGGAGCCAATTGCATTTCAGTATAATTATAGCCGCTGAAATGCCATAAGCATACATCAAATGTTTTAGCTTTTTGGATTATGTTAAGATCCGTTGGATCGACAATTTGATAGACCAAAGAATGTCTTTTACAATATTCAACCCACGGTCCGGTCCAGTTTCCTGAATGTGTAGGCCCGTTTCCAGAATAAAAAATTGCAATTTTAAAATTCTTCATCATAATAATAAGGAGCAAAATTTGAAAAAGATTTCACGAGAGCATAGTGGAAAAAAATTATATTAAAATTACAGGTCATTTATTAATATAATAACTGAAGAATATGAAAATTAATGCTGAGATAAATCAAACTATTTATTCGTCATATACTTTTAAAATGGTTAAGTTAAGATTCAATGATTAAATAAAAGAGAAAAAAAATTAAACATTATTGATTTCTGCTTATATAGTAAACTAAATGCATATTGGACCTTTTTATCAATGAGGAGATATTTAAAAAATTTTTTCCATATTAGAGTTACTAAATATAGCTTTTCATAGTAATTGCTGTCCTCCGTAAATTTTGCGTGGTAAGCAAAACTCTCTTCAGGTAGAGGAACGAACTGATTGCTAGAGTTTTCAGTATTTAGAAAATATTTATTTTTTGCTTCAGGTAAATATGCTAATTCGAATTTTCTAATTAACCTAACAAACAAGTCTAAATCTTCTCCTCTCTTTATTGAACTATTAAAGAAACCTACCGTTTGAAGAGCTTTGCTATTTACGATTGTTGATGATGTATGTAGGACTACACTATTTCTTACGAGTCTAAAATAATTGTCTGTATACCCTCGTTTTAAACCCGAATTTGCTGTCTTTATTTTATTCCCATCTACAAAGTAAAAATTCGCACCATAAATTTTTGCTTTGGGATACTCGAATATCAGCTGCTTCATTTCTAATAAATAATTAGAATCCCAAATGTCGTCTGCGTCAATAAAAGCAATATATTCACATTTTGATTCTTTAATACCTTGATTCCGAGAAATTGACACGCCCTGATTTGATTGATTGATTAAGCGTATTCTCTTATCTTTAATTGAATCTAATTTTTCGAGACTTGAATCGGTAGACCCATCGTTGATAATAATTAATTCAAACTCCTCATAAGATTGATTTAAAACACTTTTTACAGTCTTTAAGATATAATATTCTTTATTATAAAGGGGGAGAACAATACTAAACATTCGAAAGTTTTAATTAATATTCATAAATATCGTGAAGCTTAGATTTAAAATGAGAATGATAAATAAGAACTTTGTCTTTGAGCCAATGCGCACTTCATCGCGCAATAATGGGTATACCAATAATATTGGGATTAGAAACCAAGAAAGATATGCAATACGGTCTGTATAAGCAACACGCATTAAAATCAACCAAACCGTATTTACAATTATATATGTATTTACAAGTCTTGTATACAAATTTTCCTTGAAAAGATTCTTATAAATATACCATAATCCAAATGCGATTGGAATAGAGCTGTAAACAATAAAATCCCATCGAAATTTGATCTCTAAATAGGGATTTTCCTCAAAATAGGTATCTGCACGACTATCCTGAAGAAAACTAGACATCGTAAGCATATTCTTAAAATATTCTTCAAGGACATTACCAAAGTAATACGAAAGAGGTATTGCAAGCATCCATAATTGAACTAATCTTTTTGTGTTTTTCAAATAATGAGCCAGGATATATGCAAAAAAAGGCAATAACATACCCTTATGGAAAGTAACAGATAGTATTAAAAAAATCCATTTTAACCATTTTTTTTTTTGAAATTGTAAGGCAAAAATAAAAATTGCTGCGGCCAATCCACTCCGTAAAGTATTTATTCCGAAGGGCCAGAAAGACATACTGACCACCAAAGCGACTAATCCAAAAAACGAATATTCTCCAAACCATTTCCTGAAAGTAATATGTGGAAGTAGTACATAAAAGCAGGCCGAAAGTATATAGAAAAACGTTATGGGAAAAACATTCGCTATAATTCTCATGTACAGAAAAAATCCAGGATCTTTGTTAAATTCGGTTCGATAACCGTGTTTAATATCGAAATAGGTCCGTGTATATGCACTGGTATCGCCAAAATACCTCCAATGTCCCATCGGATCTCTGAGACCGATAAAAAGAATGACAGTGCATAAGAGAATTATTGCACCTATTTTTAAATTTATTTTTGGAAAGTAGGAAAGTAGCCTATGATCCAACAAGGGTAAAATAGTGAAGATGGTGATAACACTTATAGCTACGAAATAAATAGTATTATATAACTCTATTGGTATCATTAATAATTTTCTGAAGTTCGGTTACGTAGCTTTGCCAAGTATAAGACTCTTCTACTCTAATTCTAGCATTTCTACCTTCATTTTTCTGTATATCAGGATTGATTATTAATCTTTCCAAAATATCCTGTAATTGTTTAGAATTATCTTGATCTATTAACCATCCCCCATTTTCATCTTCTATTGCATCAGGGATGCCCCCTGTACGTGTGCCTATAACCGGTATTCCAGAGGCTTGTGCCTCCAAAAAAACCAAACCAAAACCTTCTACCTGATTCGAAACCGTTGCCATTCGTGTCGCTAGGATAAATACATCCGCCATATTGTAAAATGAGGGTAAAATTTTATCTGGGACAAAATCATGAAAAACAACTTGATCTTTCACGGTACTTTGAGATACTAAATTTTTTAGTTCTTTCAAATAAGGTCCCCTACCAGCAATATGCCACTCGATTTTTTGTTTAATATTATTTGGTAATTGCTCCAGAGCTTTTAGTACAAAATCATGGCCTTTAAAGTGAAGAATTCGTGATACCGTCACGATCATAAAATTTCCTGTTTTTTTTTCTTGGTTAGTTGTAGGTCTAAAAAATTCGGTATCGACACCTAAAGGCAATGCTCTCACCTTTGCTCTTTCATTAATCTCCGTAACTAATTGACGAGTATAATTGCTATTGGCAATAATTTTATCTGCTTTTCCCAACACCCATTTCGCGTAAAGTGGATGCCACAAATATTTACGAAAATAGTTATTACCTGCCAACAATTCGGCCCCGTGTGCTAATACGAAGATATTCTCCATCCCTGCAAGTAGAGCCAGAGCCCCTTCTGGATGCCATAGACCACAAAGTACATCAATCTGATCTTTAGCTCTGAAGGATCGCAATTTTTTTAATGCTGCCCATTCGGTTAAACCTCTTTGAGGAGGCAAATATGTCACAGAAATATTATCATTTTCGATAAAAGTTTTTGCGGGCCCGTCTTTTTTTATTGTTATCACTTCTATGTGGTGATAATATTGGATAGAATGACTTACTATTTCCTTGCAAAGACGTGCAATTCCACCAGTAGAAGGTGGGAAATCGTATGAAAATAATACAAGAGTCTTAGTTAAGCTGTTCATTTTTTACTTCTAAAGTGCCTATTAGTTTACCCTCCCGTTTCCCTTTCAAATACTGTTTCCAAATATTAAGCGACTTATGCTTAATAAGGTAGGCGAGAACCAGTTTTGATAAATATAAATAGGCAGTAAGTTTAAAGTACCAAGGCAAGTGTCGCTCAATGATGATCGACCTATTTCTAGCAAGGGAATATATATATTGGTCTATTTCTGCAACCCGACATCCACCAGTAGCTGCTGCCAAATGTGTCACGTGGGCCTCATAGTTATAAAAGACTATATATCCAGCTTTTTTCATTCGTAAACAAAAATCTGTTTCCTCATATAACGCAGCGCCTTCTGTGAGATGCTCGTCTATTCCACCTATTTCATGAAACGAATTTCGCTTTACAGAAAAATTCCCACCACCCGCGTGGTCCACTATTTTTTTTAAATTAATATGAAAACCACGAGAGGGCTCCGCAATAATATTATTAAAAGACCCTACAGGTTCAATTTTATTATCATCGTATTTTTCGGTAATTCCCCCCGCAACAACACTTATTTTTTCATCTACTAAAAATTTAGCATGTTCAGTAAGCAAGTCTTTTTCACAGCGAATATCATCATCGACAAATAGAATATAATCATTAGCTGCTGTTTTAACTCCAAAATTACGTGCTTCAGGCAATCCTTTAAAATGAGTAATAAAATGATACTTAATAAATTGATACAACTTTACAAATGAAATAATTGCTGTATCCTCTTTTTCCGATTGATCTACAATAATGATTTCGAAACCTGGCTCATATTCTTGTACAATCAAATCTTGTAAAGTTTGCAGCAAAAATGATGTGCGATTTAAGGTAGCGATGACAATAGAAATTGAATTCATAACTTCTCCAATTTTTCCAAAACCTTAACGAACTCTTTTGTCTGTGTAGAAGCGAAATATCTCTTGTAATAGTCATTAGCAGGTGTTTCCATGTCGCCTCTTGATGAGAATAATCTATATAAAATCTCTATATTTTGTTCAAAATTATCCTCTAAAAATATACCTCTTTTTGTTTTTTCAAGTTCACTCCTCGCCTCACTTATTGTTGGAACTAAAGCAACAACTAACTTCTGTAGTGCAATATAATCAACCAATTTAGCAAAGTTGCACCACCAATGATTAAAGTGTCCTGCGAGTATAAGAACATATTTAGCTTTACTTAATTCTAGATAAAGATCTTTTTGAGGCATATGGTCAACAAGCTCAACACGGTTCAATAAATTCAAATCTTTTAGCAATGGTAGTACTACTTTTTCGTTGATACTCGTATTACCTATAATTTTAAGTATAGGCACCTTATGCTCTGGCAAAAGAGCTATAACCCTTTTGAAAATCTTGAAAAAATCATCTTTATATTCTTTCAAATATTCCCCTACGAAAATAATTTCGTTATTAATCCTATTATGAGTAGGTAGATATTCATCATCAATGCCAGTTGGGATAAAGATTATCTTATTATCGAATTTACCTTCGTATTGATCATTAAAAATCAATTTGTAGGAAGAGGATAAAACTGTAACCTTATCAGCATAAAGGAAGGTCTCATCTTGAATTTTTTTTTGATTTAAAAACACTCGACCAATTTTGGAATGCATGCGTTGTGCGTACGTAATAGGATCTCTGAAATCAGCAATCCAATAGATATTTTCAGTTTTTTTTAAAGCTATCCCAATCTCATTGGTGGTAAAAGGCAAACATGAAGTGTAGACAAATTGTACATCATTTTCTCTTATAAGGCATCGCGCTTTCTTAATAGCACCCCGCTTCCAAGTCCAAAACCGATCAGGATTATTAAGATGATGTGCCAACAAATAGTTATATAAATATTTCCATGATTTAGGAGCTTTAGCTTTATTTTCTGAGGATGGAGAAGAGCCCGAAAAAGAATTATGTACTTTGATCGTTTTGTACGTTCTGTCTTTCCCTGTCAACCGCATATACAGACCTCTCAGTGATGGTTCTATATATCTTGTACGGTATATGGGAGTATCACCGAGCTCTTCCAGTAAAGACGAATCTTCATTATAAAGATAATTAGTATCTACGGTCAATACAATAGGCTCCCAGCCTTCCTTTTTTAAATATTTTACGAATTTATGAGCTCTAAAAACGGCGGCATGACTTTCTGGAGCAAAAAATGGGGTGATTATTAAAACTTTCTTATTTTTCATAGAGAGAATATAATTCTTTAACATACGTATCCACGCTATACTCCTTTACTTTTAAGGTTGTCGCTTTTAGAAATCGACAATAACTAACATCATTAGTAATTAGATATTCCATCTTATTTGCCAAATCATTAAAATCCAATGAGTTATATATCAATCCTTGTTTATTATTATCAATTATATATTGAATACCCCCACTATTCGGTAGGATAACCGGTAACCCACATGCCATGGCTTCTATACAAACAATTCCAAAAGGTTCGAAAGGAGCACTATGGACAAATGCAAAAGATCTTGGTAATATTTGATGGACATCCTTCCGATTGCCAAGAAAGTAAATGCGGTTTTCTAGATCGATAGAGTTGGCTAAACTTTCCAGCATTCTTCGTTGTTCACCGTCTCCACAAATCACTAAACCTACATCAAATCCACGTTTATCTAGTTCCCCCACCGCCTTGATACTTATATCCAACCTTTTATTGACACCATTTCCCATAGAGCCGACGGCTATAAACATAAAAGTTGGTAGTGTTTGCTTGATATTTAAATATTTCTGTAGGTCTTTTTCGGTCGTTGGTTTGAATTTTTTTAAATCCACACAATTATATAAAACGGTAAGTTTAAAATCGAAAATGCCATGTGTTTTTTTAACCCACGTTTTTAATGAATTGCTACAAACAACAATCTCATTAAATAAAAATTGGCTAATGAAATTAGCCAATCTTATTTTTTTCGAATTCATATAAAGATCACCGTGCTCAAAACCAATCTGCTTTTTTATGCCTAAAAAGACGCCCGCTGTATTAACCAATAGTCGTGACCATGTTAAATGTGTTTCGAGCACATCAGGATTAAGGACTTTTAACTTTCGTCTAACAAACCTAATTGCCTCGATAAAGTGACTATTTTGAAAATAGCCGGATAAATTTAACATTTCTACTTTAATTCCTAATAGCTGCGTCTGTACCTCAAATTCATTCTCGCCAAATAATATAAAAAGAATATGTTCGTCTCTTGGATGCTGCCGCTGAAGTTCCTCAATGATTGTAAGTAAATGGGTTTGAGCACCTCCCATCTTCATTTCATCAATACAATGTACTATTCTCATTTTCTAATAAAGATTTTTTTCAACATACTTTTCTCACTAGAGTTCATAATTATCAACATCCCAACTATAAAAAGTATACTATAAATCGCGCACTTAATAATAAAACTAACCCAACTGATGTTCCGGTGCTCAAACCACATTAAAGCGAAGAACATAACAATACCACTTACAAACCAAATTCCGAATGTATTTTTAAAAAATAGGAGTATGTTCAGGTTTAGACGTTTATAATAGAAGAAATTCATAACCACCCATTGTAGTAAGAACATAGGAATAGCTATTCCGGTAATCATTCCTAATACTCCATAATAATAAGATAGAATTCCACCTAAACTCAAACCGATAATCGTAGCGATTAGGAAAGAGATCGTTTTAAACCTCAATAATTTTTTTGCTTCTAACAAACTGTGGGCATATCCTTGAGCTATCGGTAATATATAAATGAACATTATAGTTGCAGCGATGTAATAAGAATCAATATAGTTTTCCCCTATCCACAAAATGATAAACTCCCGTCCTAAAATTAAAAAACCAAGGAATATAAACAGTAAAAGCATTAGGGATATTCTCCCAAACTGTATCATATAATTAGTTAATTCAACAGGTTCTTTTTCTTGAAATATATGATCGACAGCTGTAGGTAGTAATAATCTATTAATAATATTTCCAAATGTGGTATAGTATATACCTAAAAGCACTCCTATTCCAAATATTGCAACAGCAACGGTACTCATATGGGTTCCGATAATGACTTGACCAGTTCTCCATTGTATTTCATACACTAATCCAAAAATGAATATCCAAAGAGAGTACCCAAAAATTTCCCGTATAAATTTCCAATCAAACTTATTTAAGGCTATTCGAATTTTTAGCCGTTGAAATACGTACCATATTGTAAAACAAATAAATGTAATATTTAAAATACTATCGAGTAGGACAATTCCTAAGGCATCTGAACCATTTTTTAGAATCCACACAATCATAATTGCCCTTACTAGGTATTTTATAATTGATATCCATCTCGGAAATACAAATGCTTTGTAGCCTGTACATATTCCTGTGAAAGCTCCTCCGGGCAAGGTAAATCCAATATTAATAATTAAAATTATCATCATTGTTTTAGCCTTCTCCAATTGCGAGGTTAATAAGGTTTCTCCAAAAAGCGACTCTATATTTAAATAAAACACACCTCCCATAAAAATTAGAATAACAGCGATACCACAGTAAATAATGAGGCTAATAGCTAAAAAATTCTCTTCACCTTGTCGATCTTTTTGAGCTCTATATTGCGCTACATATCTAACTATTGCATTATTGAGTCCTAAATCTAATACAGAAAGATAACCGACAAATGCACCTATAAGTGTATATAGACCATACTCTTCATCCCCCAACATTCTGATAATATATGGGGTTAAAAAAAGACCTATCGCTATATTAATAGCTATATTAATATATGAAAGTATTGCCGCTATTTTCATGGCACATAGAGATGCTTTTTTTTAGTAAACAATATTAAATAGAGCCTTTAGTTCAAAAACCCCACAATCCTCCCACACGCCTTCCCATCGCCATAGGGGTTGTGCAGGGCACTCATCCGCTCATAGCGCTCGGTATCGGTAAGCAGGGCATGGGTTTCGTCTATAATCTTTTGCGTATCGGTACCCACCAATAGCACGGTCCCGGCGACGACTGCCTCGGGGCGCTCGGTGGTGTCTCGTAATACCAATACCGGCTTGCCCAAACTGGGCGCCTCTTCCTGTACGCCGCCGCTATCGGTAATGATGAGTTTGCTGCGGTGCATGAGCCATATAAAATCGGGGTACGCCAGCGGCTCGATCAGCTGTATGTTGGGCACCCCGCCCAATTGCTCGTGCACCGGGCCCAGCACCTTCGGGTTAAGGTGTACGGGATAGATAATGCGAACGTTGGGGTGCCTGCGTGCCAGTTCCTTAAGCGCCTGGCAGATATTCAAAAAGCCCTGCCCGTGGTTCTCGCGGCGGTGCCCGGTAACCAAGATAACCTCGGCGCCCTGCATGTGGGCGTCGAGCGCCTGCATGGCCGCGCTGGGTTCTTGGGTAACGGTCTTGACGCTCTGCAGCAGCGCATCGATCACGGTATTACCGGTAACGACAATCGCCCCTGCGGGCACGTTTTCCTTCAATAGATTTTGCCTGGACGTCTCGGTTGGGGCAAAATGCACATCGGCCAGACGGCCGGTAAGCTGCCGGTTCATCTCCTCGGGAAAGGGCGACCACTTGTTGTGGGTGCGTAGCCCCGCCTCTACGTGGCACACCTTGGCCCCGCTGTAAAAGGCCGCCATGGCCGCGGCCATGGTAGTGGTGGTATCGCCGTGCACGAACACGTACTCGGGCGCAAATTCCTCGAGTACCGGCCTCATGGCCTGTAGGATGGTGGCGGTAAGGCCGTACAGGTTCTGCCCGGGGGTCATCACGTCCAGGTCGTATTCGGGCACGATCTTGAAAAAGTCCAGCACTTGGTCCAGCATCTCGCGGTGCTGGGCGGTAACGCACACCGCCGTCTCGAACTGGGTGGGGTGTTTCCGGAATTCATGCACCAGGGGCGCCATCTTAATGGCCTCGGGCCGGGTTCCAAATACGATGAGGACACGTTTCATGGGAGGTCGAATTTAATCAGCCGCAAAGATACCATTCCCGTTGCTCATACCCACCCTTTTTCGCGCTTAATTGCGGCCCGCATCGGGCAGCTCAACTGCCCGATAACACAGTGCCCCGCAACCGAGACCGTCCAGCGCCTTAGTCTACCCGCCTGAAGTGGGCCAGTTGCAGCCGGGCCTTGAGCTTCCTGTTGGGCAGGAAATTGACGTTTACCCGGGTTATGTCCTTGGTGCGGAAATCGGACGGCCGCGCCACCCCCCGGCTCGACAGCGTGGGCCGCAAGATGCCCAGGTTGGGCAGGGTTACCGTGCTGCCCTCCAGCATGCGCTCAGCCACCAGCTCCGATAGGTACAGGAGCAACTTTAGGGTGTCGGCCTCGGCCAGGCGGGTGCGCTGGCTCAGCAGGGCCACAAGGGCGTCGCCCTCGATGCCCCCTTGCTTGAGGGCCGTGGCGTAGTATTTTCGCGTCCCCCCGGTGATGGTGGCGACACGCGGACTCACTTTGTATGGGAACATAGGTATATGGGTTGCGTACCGCTAAAGATAGGAAATTTGGCAATCGGTACGGCCCTTGGATAGTAGCGGGAATACGCCGTGCATTCCCCATGGGGTGCGAGGGGGCGATAATTTTTGAAATTTGGGTTGCAAAATGGCCCGGCAAACTGTACATTTACCCTTAGCTTTCGGTATTAAACGACCGGGACTTACACTAAGAACTGCCCAGAAAGACGCGCAATTACTAGCTGCCCGATTTTTTTGGGCTTTTTTGTGCCCGCCCGCGACCGGCATCCCTACTGTGAAAGTAAGCTGTTGATAACTGGTTGAAAAATAATACCAGAACAGGCTGCGGAAGAGCGCCCCGAAGGGTCTTTTAAGGGGCGTAAAGAAAGAGGTAAGGGGTAAAAAATGGAGATTTTGGGTACTTTTTCGGAACTGCTAAGGCATTTTTCCGAATCCCTAAGCGATTTTTCGGTTTTCCTATGCGATTTTCCCGAATCGCCCTGCGCTTTTTTGAAAAGCTGTAGTTGTTTTTGGTCCAATGGCTTGGGGTAAAAAATAAAAATCCCAGGAACCAAGGTTCCCGGGACTTACGTTAAGAACTATGTGCACGCAATTACTAGCTGCCCGTGAGACGATAGTTCAACGTTCTCAACAATTTCCGGAACCGTTTTCCGGGCCGGAAGTTGACGTGTGCCGACCGTACGTGCGACTGGTTTAACAGGTCGCTCTCGGTGGCGCCCTCAGAGCGCACGCCAATCTGGAAATTGCCCAGCGTACCCAGCTGCACGACCCGCCCCTGTGCCAGCTCGTCCATCACATTGTGCTGGAGCGCGTTGAGCACGGCGAGGCAATCGGCTTCGCGTACGGTACATTGGTTAGACACTAGATACGCCAATCGTTCCAGATCGACGAAGCCCGTGGCAATGGCCT
>NZQO01000028.1 GCA_002693605.1 Flavobacteriaceae bacterium | reverse complement strand
TCTAATCGAGGGTGGCTCCTACAAGGGGTTCGGATATTTCAACTTGAATCACCAAATAACCCATATTGACACCGTACGTTCAATCATAACCCCAATGGCCAATAACAGGGACGCCCAACATATTATACAGAGTTATTTGCGAAAGCACAAGGTGCTAAAAGTTGTAAAACTACCTCACGAAGCAACAATCTAACCAAAGTTGCTTATTTTTATGTTCATAAAAGCCACCCACTTTTGACGACACCCAAGGAAAAACGCTGGAAAAGCGAACTACATCAAATTATTTACGAGGCAGATACTCAAAAGGGGAAACTGTTTGACGTGGTATTGCTCTTTCTGATCTTGCTAAGCGTGCTATTTGTGATGATCGAAAGTGTGCGCGGACTGCCCTCATGGACATATGATTATCTGTATTATGGCGAATGGGTTATCACCATCTTTTTCACCCTTGAGTATATAGCACGCATCATTACGGTAAAAAAGCCTTCGAGCTACATCTTTAGTTTCTACGGCATTATCGATTTTCTTTCAACAATACCGCTTTATCTTTCCTTTATATTGGTGGGGAGCAACTATTTGCTCACGGTTCGTGCCTTGCGCCTCTTGCGTGTGTTCAGGATATTGAAAATTACCCGTTACATCGGCGAGTCCAACAAGCTCCGGAAGGCGTTAATCGAAAGTCGGGCCAAGATCTTTGTATTCTTGTTCGCGGTTCTCATCGTAGCCGTAATTGCCGGAACACTAATGTATCTGATAGAAGGTGAGGAAAGCGGTTTTAAGAGCATCCCGGTAAGCGTATATTGGTGCATTGTAACCTTAACAACAGTCGGTTTTGGCGATATTGCCCCGGTAACGCCATTGGGCCAATTCTTGGCCACAATCATCATGATTATGGGATACGGGATAATTGCCGTGCCTACGGGTATCGTTAGCGCCGAATATAGCCGAAGCAAGGAAGATCACGTGCACGTAAATTCTCAATCCTGCACCAATTGCAATACTACCAAGCATCGCGATGATGCAAAATTCTGCCACAAGTGCGGTGAGGACCTACATCCTGAAAAATCGGCCTAATGCAAGATGCCGACACCCCAGTACTTATTTGCGTGGTAGGACCCACTGCTATTGGGAAGACATCTCTCTCCATCAAGCTTGCAACCGCTTTCGGCACCGAAATTATAGCTGCCGATTCACGCCAGTTTTACAAGGAAATGGAAATTGGCACCGCCGTGCCTTCTCGTACCGAATTGGAGGCAGCAACCCATCATTTTGTACAGCACAAGAGTATATTCGAAAGTTATTCGGTAGGCGATTTTGAACGGGACGTAATTGAACTGCTCGATAATTTATTCCAAAAACACCAAGTACTGGTAATGGTTGGCGGTTCAGGCCTCTATGTAGATGCCGTTGCAAAAGGATTAGACACCTTTCCTGCGGTACCGCCCGTGATTCGGGAGCAACTTAACACCGAACTTGAACATCACGGTGTGACAGTGCTTCAGCAAGAATTACGAAAAGTCGATCCAGATTACTATCAAAAGGTCGATATTCACAACCCGCACCGGCTAATTCGTGCGCTCGAGATTTACCGGGCCACGGGGCATCCCTATTCCTCTTTTCTCAACAAAAATTCAAGCAAACGGAATTTCAAAACGGTTTACGTTGGCCTGACCGCACCTCGAGAAATAATCTACGATCGTATCAATACGCGAGTGGACCAGATGATTGCCGACGGATTGGAAGATGAAGCGCACACACTCTACCCGCACCGACACCTGAATGCGCTGCAAACCGTAGGCTATAAAGAACTTTTCTCCTACTTTGATGGGGAAATTAGCAGGGAACAAGCTATTTCAGAAATAAAGAAAAATACGCGCAGGTTTGCCAAGAGACAGGGTACCTGGTTCAGGAAAAATGAAGCGATAACCTGGTTTGATTATGATGCGGAATTTTCAGAAGTTATTTCAGAAATAAAAGCAAAAAACGCCCTATAGCAGGGCGTTTAATACACTTAGCTATCTCTGTTGCAAACTGTTAGTTGTCTACCTCGTCCTTTACCACAAGGCGGAATCCTTCGCCGTGGATGTTTATAATTTCCACACCATCATCCTTGCTCAGGTACTTCCGAAGTTTGGCAATGTACACGTCCATACTTCTGGAGGTAAAATAGTTATCGTCTCTCCAAATCTTGGTAAGTGCCAATTCGCGAGGCATCAAATCGTTCTTGTGCAGCGCAAGGAGCCTAAGCAGCTCGTTTTCCTTGGGCGATAATTTTATTGGGTCTTCCTTCTTATAAGTTAAAAAGCGGAGTTTGGAGTTGAGGTGGAAGTTGCCTACCTCAAATTCAAATTGCTTGCTATCGGCAATAGAATCGGTGGTCTTGCGCTGTATGATGGCCTTTATCTTCATAAGTAGCACCTCGCTGTCAAAGGGCTTATTCAGGTAATCGTCTGCGCCAACCTTATAACCTTTTAAGACATCTTCCTTCATTGCCTTTGCGGTAAGAAAGATTATAGGAATATCCTCGTTTTTCTCCCTAATTTCCTTGGCCAGGGTAAACCCATCTTTATAGGGCATCATTACGTCGAGTATGCAAAGATCGAAATCGTCTTTTTTGAACTTTTCGAAACCTTCCATCCCGTTCTTGGCATGAACCACTTCATAATCGTTCATCGCCAGATAATCTTTTAAGACGGTCCCGAAGTTCGGATCGTCCTCAACCAATAGAATTTTCTTGTTTTCAGTTTCCATAATGTTAAGATATTAAGTGTAGTTTTATAATAAATGTACTGCCCTTGTCTTTCTCGCTTTCCACGTAAATCTCGGCATCGTGGTCATCCAGGATGCGCTTTACGTAAGCTAGGCCAAGGCCGTGGCCTTTAACGTTGTGAATATCGCCGGTATGCTCCCGGTAAAATTTCTCGAATATTTTTTTCTGAACCGATTTGCTCATCCCCACCCCTTGGTCGCGTATCTTGAGAATGATGCTGTTCTTCACATTCTCGGTGTAGATATCGATCTTAGGCTCGTCCTCGCTATATTTTATGGCATTGTCCAGCATGTTCACGATTACATTCGTAAAGTGCGACTCGTTTGCCAAAATGGACGACTTTAACGCCCCAAAGTGGGTAGTAACATAGCCGCCGCGGTTTTCCACGATCAGGCTAACGTGATTGATCGCCTCGTCTACAAGGTCGTGCAGTTTAAGCCGTTCCTTCGGCAAATCGAGCTCGTTTTTCTCCAATTTGCTAATGCGCAGCACATTTTCTACCTGTGCGTGCATGCGCCTGTTTTCATCGCGAATCATCTTTAGGTACCTATCCAAGAACTCTTGGTTGTCTTTTACCTTGGGGTTCTTCAGCGCATCCAACGCCAAATTGATGGTAGCAATAGGCGTCTTGAATTCGTGCGTCATGTTATTGATGAAATCGGACTTAATTTGTGAAATCTGGCGCTGCTTAAAAATCTGGGAGAGCGCGCTTGAATATGCCAGTACGATTACCGCGGTAAATACAAGCGATAAAATGGCCATTCCCAAAATCGAGTTGAGCACGACCTTTTCCTTTTCTGAAAAATTGACGTACAATTGGTATTGCGATTTTAGATTTTCGTTGACGAATAAAGGGGTAACGTACGTAGATTCTGGGTCCAGCTTGAAGTTTCGCGACCTAACATTCGTGGCCAATTTGTTACTGTAAATGGCAAATTCGAAATCCGACTTGATATCGCGGGCCGCTAGCTCCTGCTCCAGCATAGCCGTGATTTCCTCCTCGTTTACCCTTTTATGGATGGGGTTCTTGGCTGAGATTTCCAAAAAGGCGTTCTCAAACTGACGGCGCTCGAAATCCTTCAGCCGACCAAACGTCTCGATGTACGACCGGGTACTGGCCACGCCATCAAGACCCGGCGACAACACCGTCTTGCTGCGCTTATTGGTCAGTTTTTTGAAAGGAATACTGTCTACCCCGGTATCGAAAAAACCCGAGGAGAGTTTGTAATCTTGCTCGAGAATACCGTCTGAAAAGATGAAGGTTTCATTCTTTTCGTTATCGGTAGTCCGGTAAATTAGCTCACTAAATTTTTCGTTATAGGAAGTGATACTGCTATCGGCCAGATCGCTATATATGTTGAAGTAATATTCTATCTCGCTGTTCTTTACCTTTTCTGAAACAGCGACCAAGCTCTGTTTTACGTTAAAGGTAAATTGCTCTTCGGTGGTTTGGTAGGAATTGGAGATCCAGTATCCTTGAACGAAAATTATCCCCAGCAAGGAGAGCGTCATCAATGCTATAAGTAACGCAAACAGCTTTTTGTTCATATCCCCCAAAAGTAAGATTTTAACATTTAGGGCTACGGTGGTTTAACCAAATGTTAACAAAATGGATTTTTTCAGGATTTGCGGTACTTTTCGAGCAATTTTTTGTGTAGGCACAAGACCTCGTCTCGCGTTTTTTCTAAGTCGATATTTTCAATTAGATAATGGGCGAGCTCTCTTTTTCTTGATTCGGTCCACTGGTTATCCATTCGTCTTTTAACCGCGTCAGGCGAGGTATTGTCCCTAGCCACAACGCGTTCAATTCTAATTCTTTCTGGTGCGGTAACCAAGATGATCGCATCACAGTTCTTGTACGATCCATTTTCGAATAATATGGCGGCTTCCTTGATACAGTATAGTCCCTTCTGATTCAATTTCCATTCTTTAAAATGGCGAGCCACCCTTGGGTGGATTATCGCGTTTAGCTGCCGTAGCTTCTGGGAGTCTTCAAATACGATATCAGCCACATAAGCCCGGTCCATCTCGTTGTCCCGGTATGACCTTTCGCCAAGAAGTTCTACCACTTCGGCCTTTAGCTCTTTATCTGTATTTGAAAGGTGCTTGGCTTCAACATCGGCTATATAAATGGGCACACCCAATGTCGCGAACATTTCCGCCACGGTAGATTTACCACTTCCTATGCCACCCGTAAGCCCTACTACCTTCATTTGAAAATTAAATAGTCAATTTTTCGGGTATCCATTTCGATATCCTGTACGGTCTTAGGCGCGGCTGTTAGCTGTGGCACCATAAAACTGCCTTCCTCGTTACGATCTTCATACCTGCATACCACTTTGAAATCGCTTGCCGAAACATCCTGAAAATGATGGATCGATACATTATAGATGAGCGTAATTGTCTCGGGTATCAATTTGATCTTGAGATGCGCAGGTACCCCGAGCAATTCTATAGGTACTGCACTGCTCTTTTGGGTAAACTCATCTACCCGTAAGGTAAGGCTGACCTTCTCCTCAGAAAGGGCCACTTCGTCTACCTCGGGCCGTTGCAGCGTTACTTTCTCGGAAGTTGTTCCGTTAATATTCTCCAACACCCATTTTTGGGTGTTTACAGCATGTATTTGCTCGAGCGCTAAACTGGGCCCCGAAACCTCAACAGAGTCTGGTTCTATAAGAAGACTATCAATTGCCCGGAACCCTTGTTGAAAGGTTATATCCTTCTCGGCCCGTACCGGAACCCGTTTCGTGACGTACCCGTCAAGATCGAGTTCTATCGACTGGGGTGAGAGATTTTTTATATCGGTTTTCAATTTGAGGTGAGCGGTAATAAGCCGCAACAATTCTTGCTGCGAAATAAGGGCGACCTCCCGCTCCTGTACATAGAATTTCTTCACGTCTATGGGAATGACCGGCTTTTTAAGCTGGTAATACAAAAATTCGAAACCGTTCAGGTTACTGTCGAATACGAGACTCTGCGGATTTTCGGCGGCGGGCACCGTATTCTTCGGAAAATTGACATAGGTAAGCTGGGCCTCGATGGTTACGGTATATTCCCTCGAGAATTTAGTTAAGAACCAAAAGAACATGGCTATAAAAAGGAATAGCAGGAAGACCTTCAACTTAGTTTTTTTGAAAAAGCGCTTTAAGCCCTTGACCATACGTGGTAGATTTTAGCCTAAAATTACTCAAAAAAACAATTGGGGAAATTTCTTTTTAGGGTCTTTCTTCAGCCAGCGAATGTGGTAGGTACTTTCCATAAAGGCAATTCCATATCCATAAAATTGGATAAAAACGGCCCCCATTGCATAAAAACCAATTGTTGCGCTACTATTTTTGAGTGCCGAATCTACGCCTATCAGTAAAACATACAGGCATAACGGTACCGCCCACAAGGGGGATAGGGTAATTGCCAGGACCAACGATAGCAGCGACCCTCCAACAAATACGCTAGGTAACCAAAATGTAGGTTTTGAGGCACTCGGGTGCCACGAATTTAAGATGGGCCTCACCAGTCCGAATTTTCTAACTTGGGTGTAAAAGCCCTTCCAAGTGATACGTCGTTTATGGTACACATAAGCATCGGGAATAAAGGCAGTCTGGAATCCTTCCTTTTTTATGCGTTGTGACAAATCGGGGTCTTCCCCTGGGTGTATCTTTCCGAACCCTCCGGTTTTCTCAAAGGCTTCCTTGGAGATTCCCATGTTGAAGCTACGCGGTTCAAAGTCCTGAATGGCGTTCTTATTTCCCCTAATTCCGCCGGTGGTTAAAAAGGAGGTCATAACATAGTTTATTGCTTTTTGCAATTTTGAAAAACTAGGGTGCGCTGCATCTGCCCCACCGTAACAGTCCACGTAATTCTGGTTCAAAAAACTCGACACGGTTTCAAGATAGTTAGCAGGCACGAGACAGTCTGAATCCAATATGATAAAGTAGGTGCCCTTGGCGCGCTGCATTCCATAATTTCTTGAATGACCCGGACCGGTATTCTCCTTATAGTAATAAGAAATATCTAGGCGTGGCCGGAACGCGTTAATTTGTTCTTCAGCTGTAAGTGAGGAGCCGTCTTCTACAACGACTATTTCAAAAGGATGCGGAAATACACTTTTGTCTAGGCTATCCAATAATTCGACAATTTCCTGGGGTCGGTTGTAAACCGGGACGATAAATGAATAGCGTAGTTGCATCAAACAAAAATAAAAAAAACCACCCCGAAAAAATCGGGGTGGCCACAAATTTAATTTGATTGTTAGAACTACTCCTTAATAATCTGGTAGGTTCCTACTTGACCGTTAACGATTACTTTCATTACGTAAGTACCAGTACTAAGACCAGAAACATCTACTTGAGAGCTAGTAGCCTCGATGCCTTGGTTAATTACTGACTGACCCAACATATTGTAAATTGTTACAGCCTCTATAGTTTCTACAGAGTTTAGGCTTAACGTACTGCTCGCTGGGTTCGGGTAATAGGTGAACCCATCGATAGTATTATTAGCTACACCAAGGTTAACACCGTCAATGGTAATGTCGGTTTTTCCTCCTGTGTTCACAACAAACACATAGTATGCTTGACCAGCAGTCGTGTTGATGGTAGTTTCAGTACCGGGAACACATTGGTTGCTATTTTGGTCAACCAATACTAGGTCATTCTCTGTAGCGCTTTCGTTAGGAGCCTCATAGAAAGATACGAAACTTAAGCCTTCTGGAGATACGATCGTAGCCGTAGCCTCTCCGTCACCTTCCGCTACGAAGTTGTACCATACGCCGTTTGCGCCGTCAATGTTACAACCAGATGGGTTGCCGTTTTCGGTAGTTGCACCCGGAGTTTGTACTCCTGGATCGGTGTAAGGGAATCCTATTTCGTCAACGTCAATAGAGTTGGCGATCAAATCGTTCGGTGGTGGTACGATTGTGCAAGTCATATCTAAGGTAAAGTTACCTTGGTCAATTCCGCCGAATGGGCTCTCGTAACCGTGTACCAATACGTAGAACGTAGTGTTTCCATCGCTTTGGAAATCTACCTCTGAACGGAAGTTGGTACAATTTGGTCCGTCATCGTTTGCCGCAACACAAGTAAGGGTACCGCAATCGCCAGAATATACTGAAATCTTGGTATCGAAATCGGTATCATCTGAACACAATGAAAGAGTGATATCGGTAACTAGACCGCTGGTGTCCTCATACTTGTACCATACGCCGATGGTTGGGTCTTCACCCGCACATGATGGCGCGCTAGCATCGGAAGTAGCGTTTAACGTACTACCGCTTACAGATTCTCCACAAGAAATCGCAATTGCATCCTCGCAAAGGTCATTTTCTGCAGGATCTTCGCAAGTAATGGCAATATCAAAAGCACCAGTGGCACCGTTAAATCCATCCACTGCAAAGTAATAAGTAGTGGTCCCATCAGAAAGGAAGGAAATTTCAGACTGCGTTCCACAGGAATCGTCGTTTGATGCTACTACGTTCGCAAGCGAACAGTCATCATAGGCGGTCAAAATCGTATCGAATGAAGATCCGCACAATGATACGGTTACCAATTGAGGTGAACCAGAACCAGTGAAGGAAAACCACTCATCTGGAGAACCATCTGCATTCCCATCGGTATTACCGTTGGAGGTATCTCCGGCAAGTGTTTCGCCGCACTCAATAGAGAAGGCATCTGCACAAATATCGTTGTCTGGTAACGCCTCGCACTGTCCTGAAAGGGAGTAAACACCCTCGATATTGTCATCTGGAGTTCCATCAGCGTCGTAATCGGGATATCCCCAGGCAGTACCGTTGAACTGAACCATAGGCTCGCCAACTAGGGGAGCAGTGGTTTCATTAACCGCTTCCCAGAAAATTGAACCGGAATTAGCCGCGTTTCCTACTGTAACCTCTACCCAATAGGTAGTTTCAGAACCGAAGTCGCCATTAAAGGCAAAAGGTGTTACGTCAAATTCAATTTCGTGAACGTTGGCAGCCGGGTTGACCCACGGTGATGTGCTTAGAACGGTCACAGGGATACCCAGTTCCGATCCTATCTCGGTACCTGGGAAACCAGCGTTATCTGTATAATAGCGCACATTCGCCAATGTTGGTTCTGTGCTACTTGCCAATGTAAGGAAGTTAGCTGTTACTTGGTCTAACGTAAAACGTTCGCCATCGGCAACGATAACGTCAACCGCGGCATTGAAAGGACTATCTATTGAGGAGCCAATGGCAGCCTCTGGAGTATTGGGTGGGTTACCCTGGCTACAGGCGACGCCGCCACTAGTTACAAGATTGCCATAAACCTGCACCGGTGCCCCAAGTTGAGTAGAGGTTCCGGTATCTAAAAAAGGTTGCCACGCACCCGCTATGGACTGCTGTCCATTTCCAGTGGAAATTTCGCCTAAAATCACAACCGGTGGTTGCCATGGGCCTGAGGCCGCAGTACCGGCCATTGACCAGTCGAACCAATAGGTTCCAGCGGGCAAGGTAAGGCCCGTTGGATTTACAGTTACCCGCTGGATAGCACGGCTGGTACCAGGGTTGGTCTCAGATTCTCTGTATGCATTACTCCATACGGCATCACCAAACACGTTGGTACTTTCATCACCCCAAATTACGGTACTGCCCGGATCGCTCGGGTCACCGTCCCATACCTGTAAATTGATCTCGTTGATAGAGGCCGGAGAAGTAGGCGCACCAGTTTGGTAACCGAAGAAATCGATTTGCGTAATCTCGTATTCATCATCCAATACAATGTCTTCTGCCATGCGATTGTTACTGCCAATTTGCATGCCGCCCCCAAGCGTATTCATACCCAAGGTTTGGTCTTCCAATAAACTAATATCCGGGTTACCGGCCACATTAAAATAGGGTCCGGTTTCATAAATAAGATTGGAACCGCTGTTTCTCTGTACCGTTCCGTTGTAGGGGGTAGTGGAGTAATCAACAAGACCTTGTAAAATGGCAGGAACAGTAGATTCCTGTGTGTTACTTCCCTGTGAGGTAAAATTATGGGAAGTCGTGGTAGCATTCTTGTGAATGGAGCCTGCCTCAATTGCCTTGGGCGACACTCCATCTTGTGCGTGCACGGTCAATACTAGACCAAATGCAACGCACAGCAACGATGTAATTTTTTTCATAATGAATTCAATAGTTTAGTTAATATTAGCTTAAAAGTATCAAAAAAAGCAATACCATCAAACATTATTCGACAAGGCGTCAAGAATAATGTTAAACATAGAATGTAAAAACCCGGCACAGAAGGCCGGGTTTTTTCAGAAGCAAGCATAAAACTATTTTTATTCGGAATCGACGAAGGCCTCCATAGCGGCATCACTCACCCCCATATTCGAGAACCCCCCATCGTTGTATAAATTCTGTAGCGTTACCCGCTTGGTCAAATCGCTGAACATGGCAACCGTGTAATTGGCACAATCCAAGGCGGTCGCATTGCCCAGGGGCGACATTTTTTCGGCATAGTTGATGAAACCGTCAAAGCCCTTGACGCCCTGACCCGCCGTGGTTGGGGTGGGCGACTGCGAAATGGTATTGACGCGCACTTTCTGGTCCCTTCCGAAGAAATACCCGAAACTGCGTGCTATCGACTCAAGGTACGCCTTGTTATCGGCCATATCGTTATAATCGGGAAAGACACGCTGCGCCGCCATATAGGTAAGGGCCACGATGCTCCCCCACTCGTTCATTGCTTTCTTGTTGTACAACACGTTCATGGTTTTATGAAAGGAAACCGCCGAAACGTCCCAACCTTTATGGGTCCAGTCATAATTTTGATCGGTGTAGTGCTTCCCTTTCCGAACGTTTACTGACATGCCAATGGAATGCAGGACGAAGTCCAGCTTACCGCCAAGAATTTCGGTGGCCTTGGAAACTAGGTTTTCCAGATCGTCCATGTTGGTGGCATCGGCCGGGATTATTTCAGAATTTGTCTTCTTGGCAAGTTCGTTAATTTGGCCCATTCTCATTGCGATGGGCGCGTTGGTTAGCACGAACGTACCGCCTTCTTCGTGAACGCGTTCTGCCGTTTTCCAGGCAATGGAGTTTTCGTCCAGTGCCCCAAATATGATTCCGCGTTTTCCT
>NZQO01000027.1 GCA_002693605.1 Flavobacteriaceae bacterium | reverse complement strand
TGCTGTGTAGAGGATTTTTCTATAGCCCTCACAACAGTATGAACGAATCATGTAAAATGCTTTTTGCTGGGCAGCAACAAGGCTCGGCAGGTAAGATTCAGGACGTGCAGACACAAAAAAGCCCAGAGTTACCAGCTCTAGGCTTAATTGCACAGAAAGAATCTGTCTTTTTCATCGCAGTCACTGGGTACACCGACCAAAGCTTCCCAGTGCTGCTACACAATTTGCAGTGTGCTGATGACCCCAGCGCGTAAACGTTGAAGTCATTTTACAGCAAAAGCAGCGAAGTTTCGATGAAACACGCTGCTTTGCTAACTTCAAGTTTAGTCGCTCAGAGTATTACTTTGCAAGTAATACCGGGGCTGAAGCACTGCTAGGGATTAGCAGTGAGTACAGTCAGAACGACCCTTCAATTCACGCTTTTCAGTTCGCGTGACCCGCTGACAAAGCGCATTTTCAAGCGCGACGATGGCGGCGTTGGTAAAGAATCGGCCTCGCTAGCGCGTGGTACGGCACAGCGTATCGACGTGAACGGTGCCCAAGGGCTGGCGCATTTTCTTAACCATTTAGCACCTACACAAGCCGTAGCGTATGGCGTCACTGACCGCTTAACCGCCAATATCGGGCCACGCAACTACCTACGCCCCGGCGAAATCAGTCGTTCACGCGATAATTTCACATGGCCCACCGGCCCCGGCGTGCTGTTCCTCGATTTTGACGGGAAACACGACGCCGATAGCATTCCGGCACTACGCCAAGCGCTGGCTAGTGCGATGCCTGAACTGGACGCAGCGCCGCAGGTATGGACGCGCTCAAGTTCTGCCGCCATTTTCGACCCGGCCACCGGGAAAACCTCACAAGGCGGGCTGCATTGCTACGTGATTGTTGGCGACGCTGGCGCTATTCCCACTATCGGACGGCAGCTTTATGACGCTCTTTGGATGACTGGCCATGGCTACCATGAGCTGAGCAAGGGCGATAACCCCGCCGCCCTGGAGCGCTGCCTGGTGGATGCCAGCGTATGGCAACCGGAACGACTGGACTACGCCGCCGCGCCGCTGGTGGAAGCACCGCTTTCACGCACAGCGCCCACGGTTATTAAAGTCGTCAATGATGACGCCGAGCCGCTAAATCCGGTACGCATTAAAGCGCTAACAGACGCCCAGCAAACCGCCGTGAACAACGCTAAGCGCGCTAGCAAGGCCAAGGCCGTGGCATCGGTACACCGTCAGCGGAAAACACTGCTAGATGCACTACCGCCCGCACAGCGAGAGCCCCAGCGCCGTCGCTGGCTATCGCTTGACCGCCTAGTGCTAACCCCTGACGCGCCCCTGATTCTCGGCACCGGTCAAACCATCCTTGCTGGGGACATTTTAGCTAACCCGTTACAGTACAACGGCAAACACTGCCGTGACCCACAAGACCCCTTCAACGATAACGCGAACAACAGTCAAGGCTTGATCTATGCCGATGAAAAGGGCTGTCGTATTTTCTCGCTAGCCCACGGCGGGCGCACTTTTCGCATTACTGCCGAAGCACCCCAAGAGGCTCAGCAAGCCGCCCCTGAAACGCTAGTGCTAGCCCCTGAGCCGGACACCCGCGACATTATCAGCGCGTGCTATCGCCACCGTGCCACGGCCACGGCTAGCGGGCTGGAAGCCGCCGCTAGCGAAGTAGGCGCAACGCTGGATTATGCGGTCCAGGTCTGGATGAACCACATCAAGCACAACGCCCAACCGCTGCACAGTGACGCCCGTCCCACGCAGACGTTCGACCGCTTTGCAGACGTTGCAGACGTGTTCAGCACCAGCCGGGAAAGCCTTTTTACGCTGGCAAAGCTAGGCGCAGGCAAGACAAAAGAGCTGGGTGGGCGCGTCGTGCACCAAGCCCAGGCCGAAGGGCGCCCGGTGCTCACCGTCACGGTGCTACGCGCTCTTACGTGGGCAAACGCAGAGGTCTTTAGCGCGACTCACTACAGCGACAACGCCCCCACGCTGGACGCTTCACACACAGTATCGACCACGCTTCACAGCCTGAATAGCCCAAAGCTAGCGGGATTTTTGGAGCGTATCGAGTACGAACGCGGCGTTATCGTGATCGACGAAGCCGCCGCCGTGGCTGGGCTGCTTTTCAGTCGCGATACGGACGGCAGCATCCTCGGTAGCCGCCAGCGGCATGAAATTATCAGCACGCTAACCCGCCTAGCGGGCGCTGGTGTGCAAACGCTTATGCTCGATGGTGACGGTACGCCGTGCGCCAAGGTGCTGGCTGAACTCATGGGCTGCCGCGTGGTGGCTTGCACCGAGCAAAAGCACCCCGACCCGATGGCAGCGGTCTACCCGGAACTGATCGTTGAGCATGACGGCAAAAACACCGCCTCAACGCCCTGCCATGCTGAGATTATTCGCCTGCTGCAAGCCGGGGAGCGTGTTGTACTGCCCACCGACAGCCGAGAGCAGGCCGAACGGTTGCACGCCCTGTACGCCCCCATGGCCACCGGGGGCGCGCTGTGCATCCACGGCAGTAACGCAGACGGCAAAGAGCAGGCAGCATTCCGGGCAAACCCCAATGACCAGGCTAAGCGTTGGCAGCTCATTATCTATTCGCCCGCGCTAAGCGTTGGCGTTAGCGTGACCAGTATCACCCCTCATATTTTCGTATTCGCCCGCGCGGGCAGTCTGGACGCTGCTGGCCTATGGCAGCTTGCCCGACGTTTCCGCGCCGCTGCTAGCGGCCTGGTTCGCTTTATTGTGGGGGCTAACCTTTGTCGCCCCCAGCGCCAGCGAATCGGCTTAAAAGACATTCAAGGGGATATTGCCCATCACGCCCACGCCCTCGACCTGCTGAACAACGCACCCGAATTACGCGGCATGGTGGCGGCTGAGTGGCAGCGCAACCTGTACGACGCGAACCCGCTTCACGCCCTGATCGGGCATCTTGGCAACATTGGCGTAGTCACCACGCTGGCTTACTCCAACGATGCCAAAGGCGTTGATGACCGCAAGTTGGCAAGAGAGGCAGTACGCACCGCCCGCATTGAGCATATCGCCACCGCTGACCACATGGGGGAGCTAGAAGCCGCCCAATTTGAGCGCACCGCCCGCGCCGTGCCGGAGGATCAAGCGAAGCTGGAACGTAACCGCATTGAGCAAGCGCTAGCGCTTACCCACGACGATTGCGAGGACGATGGCAGCCTTCCAGTTACGCTGGTTGAAGAAGCGCTATACGACAACCTCACCAAGCGCACACGCCGGTTAAGCCTGCTGCTGGCCAGCGCCCAAGGAGCCGACCTGGAAGCAAGCGACGACCCAGCGCCGGGCTTTGTGTACTTGAAGCACAAGAACGCCCAGGCGCGGTTAATGCTCGATATTTTGAAGGCGCTAGAAACGGACAGTGGGGAAATCATCGTGACCGCTGCCAAAGCACGCAAGGTGGCCGATGCCTTCCGGCGACGCATCCATGTTGCGTACGGCGATATTTCTAAGCCTCCTAGCAAAAAGGCGTCTAGCCAGAGCTTCACACGTTGGGCACGCGATTTACTTCACGGCTGGGGGCTGCTGTCAGGCAAAAGCGAGCAAACATGGACGCGAGACGAAGAGCGTGGAGAGCGTGCATATACTTATCAAATTGATGAGCACGTAGCGACGTTTGCGACCCGTTTAAGCGCTCGACACCTTGCTAAAAGTGTCGAACTACAAAACAGCCTGGAACCCGCGTGGTTGTCGGCTTTAGCTGGCTACACTTGCAACAGTGGCGTGTATAACTATAACGCCCCAAGTGTAGCCAGTGACGCGGCATAGAAAACCCAAACAAGGAGACGCACCGCGATGCTGACTCAGAGGCAAATACAGCAGTTGAGAAGTGAAGAACCGCCGTGCCACATTCAAGCTGGATGGATTCATAAAGCGTTGGAAGCCTATCCCGCGCAGGAGCATCATGGTGCATGGCACCAGCGGGGAAAATGCTATTTTTACCGGCATGAATACGCCTTGAGCACTTGGCTTGAAATTGATGGTGATACCATCCGTTCGTGTCTTACTGATTCATCTGACGGCGGCTCATGGGGCTTTGATAAGCAAGGAAATTTCTATGTTACTTGTTTCTATCACGAAACCACTGAACGCGTGGACTTGATAGCGAAGGTAAAGCAGCTCCATTTGAAGAGCATACAGAGTAAGTCACCAGGCAGAAACGCCTACCTGGAAGCTAAGGGGCGCTGAACTCACTGGCCACGCCAACCGCATCACAATTACCGTTATGATGAGGTTAGCCTATTTGCCTTTTCGCGCTCGCATGCTCCTCAAAAACCCCAGGACAAACGGGAAATCGCGAAACGGGAAACCCGCTGAAACGCCCGTGTGGCGTGGCTTTCAGCGCTGGTGCTCAAATTCATCATAACAACTATTATGTTGCATTTAGCGCCGCCCACGGCCTGGAAGTGCCCGCCCACGCTGCTAGTTTTTCCGCGCCTGCCACGTTCTCGACCTACCCCTGGCCTGATTACCCCGCTAGCACCGCTGACGCTTAGAACGCCTCACAGCGTGATATTGCAAAGCATGAAATAGACTTTAGATTGCTTGCTGCCTAATTGTTTTTTGTCTATATTGTGTTCTGCGAACACACTAAAGGAAAAGCGAGCATGGCAAACGAGCGCAAAGCGCATATCACGGCACGTATCCCCCCGAAACATCTTGAGGAGCTGAACGAGCTAGCACGTCAGCACCGGAGGGAAACGGGCGAAGATATCCGGCTTGCCGACCAGGTGCGTGACGCGATTAGTGAGTATCTACAAAAGCGCCGTGGCGGCGTCGAAAAATAGCAGGGAGCAGTAATGCTAGAGCAGCATGTAGAACAGCAGCAGGACCGCTTTGAACGACTATCAGTGCTTCTGGCAGAACTGTGCCGAATCGAGCACGATGGTTTAAGCGTGGCAGGCAAATTGCTGTTAGAAGAAACAATGACCGAAGCCGCGCTGGGCAGTGAAGACGCACAGCTTGCGCTAGATGAAGCGGGCGATAAAGCCGCGTAAAAATTGAGAGCGCCCCCGCGCTGCTACCAACAGCCGGGGGCATGACAACGTGCCAACGTTTGAGGGCAAACACGATGCAAAGCAAGTATACATTACCGGCAATGAACGCCGCGACATTAGCCGCCCTGGTGGCCGTGCTGGCACCGTATCGGCAAGAGCGCATCCCCCCCGCCGTTATGGGCTTAGCACTTCAGCTAGCTCGCAAGGAGGCCATGCAATGAACCGTAGACATGTTATTCAGACTGATGACAGCGTAGACGCTGCCGACATTAAAGCCGCGCTTGAAGCTGCTGGCATCTATGCCGAGGTGCAACCGTTGCATCTACAGGGAGCGGCAAAGCTGGCTGCTGCTGAGGTGGCTGATTATCCCGTAGACCAGCAGGGTAACGCCCGCGATTCGCTTATAGCCTGGATGGATGAATTGCTAGACGCTGCCGATGAGGCCCGGCTAAAGCGGATTACTGACAGCATTGCTAAGCTAAAGCGCGCGTATGGTGAATTGGCAACGTGGCGCTGCAAAGGCGGTTACATTGCACTGGATGTGCCCACGGCATTCGTGACCAGTATTGCCCGCGCCCCCAACGATGCGCGCCGCGATATTGAGCTGCGCACCCTTACCGGGCTGCTCTTGCCTCAGCTTGAGCGGATCCCGCATATCATCATGCGTGGCACGTTAGGTGCCCAAACAAACGGCAGGAATGACGACTACCAACGCCTGGTGGCCATGGCCGTTGAAGAGCTAGCGGTAGACCACAACTAGATATAATAGGGATTATAGTTAGTTGTTTAGACACCTAAGGCAGGCCCGCTAACTAGATAGAATAGCAGTTATAGTTAGTTGTTGGCCGCGCTAAGTAAGCCCCCAATATACATATAATGGTAGTTATAAGAACCTTAGAAAGCCCGCCACTGAGCGGGCTTCTTTGTGGCTGTAATCCGCATGGTTACGCGGTTTTACATCGTTTTGACTACCTCTGAATGGTAAAATGTGGACACTATGACCACCGGATAAACACCCATGCTTACTCATCGTTTTAACGTTCCCCGCCATGCCATCGAATCGACCCGCCGCGAGCTGAACAGCGACCGCTTTTGTGAATCACTACGCTTGCGCGAAACGCTGGGATACCTGGAAAACGACCGTCGCACTATTACTGAGTCGCCTCCTGCTTTGCTACTGACACGCCTGGAAGTGGACAGCAATGGTGCTGCCGTGGCCACGCTGGAAACCCTGGCGACCGATGAAGGCCGGATCGTGCGCGCCCTGGTGGCGGGACTGGACGTTGACCAGTATCGTTTTACGTTGATACGTGGGCAGTATGGCCACCTGTTGGGACTGGATTTTGAACTGACATCACTTGCAACACGGCAGACGGTACGCCGGGCGCTATCACGCGCCTTTGACGATGCCGCTGATATTGCCGCCGTGCTGGTGCATGAGCCACGCGACCCCGTAGAGCTGCCAGTGCGTCAGCGTCAGCCGGAAATGATTGCTCCCCAGGTTATCCAGCGTGCCCATGCTATGGAGCGTCAGCAGGTGGCAGAGAAGACGAGGCGCAACGTTAAACCGCTGGGCTTTACGTTTGATTGAGTGTTGCCGCGCTGTCACGAGTGACACACAATGCACTGACACGCCATGACTACGCGGTGACACGCCATGCAGTTTACTATCACTGAAGCCGCTAAATTGTACGGTAAACAGCGTAAGACGCTTTACCGGCACATCGAGTCAGGCCAGTTGTCATGCGGCTTTCGTGGCGATGGTAAGCGCGTGCTAGACCTTGCTGATTTGATCCGTTGCTACGGGGAGCCACCCGGCAAGCTAACCGCTAGTGACACGGATTCGACACGCGATGACCCAGCGAGTGACACGCTTGTCACGCAGGCGTTGCTTGATGAAATGCGTAAGCAAACAGCAGTAATAGAGCGCATGAGTGAACGCATCGAGCAACTAGAGCAAGCGCTGCTGCGATTGCCAGCGCCAGCCGCCGAAGGCGAGACAACGCCCCTCCCATCTACCCAGGAACCTGCGCAAAGCACCGAAACCCACCGCCAGCCCCCCAAGGATTTCAGCGACCTGCTGGCGCGTTTTGAGGCCCGCACGAAGCACTAACTCGCCTTGGGCTTGGAGGGCATTTTCGTTGCTTGAAAGTATACCGTTATCATTTTCTTTTTCCCTAAGATAACGGTATATCGGCTTTACCGAGTATGGCGTAGAGATAGTTTTATCGGCATATTGGAAGTCATATCTACAAGAGGAGGGGATGAAGTGAGCCATTACGATGATGACGAGAGAGTTTTGGAAGGAACAGCTAAGCACCTCAAGGCTATGAGGCAATATCGCAATCTCGATAGCGGATTCAAAGAGATTCTCGACATTGAGAAGGAACGGGGCAGTGAGTTTACAAAGGCATTAGGCGAGAATGCCGGGCGTATCGACAGCTTCTCAAAGTATCAGTCCGCTGATGAAGATACGCGCAAAATAAGCCGTGAAAACGGCATGGTTGAAGCGAATAGCGATAGCTGGACTGCAACCACACACTCCGATGCCATCGACCTCTGTCCGAGTGACCAGATTGCACTGGAAGATATGGACAATAAGGAACCGGCTAAAAAGAAATAACGCATTCTTATGGGGTTGGCAGGTTCTTAATCAGAAGGCCAGCCGCTCGAACTGCTTGCCGGAAAGCGCCGTGTACAGCACGGTGTTTTGAATATTGGCGTGCCCCATGTATTGCTGCACCGTGCGAATGTCCGTCCCGTTGTTAATCAAGTGAACCCCGCAGGCATGGCGTAAAGCGTGAGGGTTCCACTTCATCCCTAGCGTCTTCTCGCTGATTCGGTGAAACATCTTCCTAAAGCCGTCGATACTGACCGGCGCACCACGCTCATTGACGAACACGAAGCCATTTAGACGGCCTGCCGCCTCCCGGTATCGCTTAAGCGCCCGGATCGTCTCCCCTTGAAGCGGATGCGTGCCATCCAATGACCCTTTTGCGCGCTGTACCGTGACGGTGTGGCCGCTGTTTAGGTCAAAGTGTTGCCACTTAAGCGCCACCAGCTCGCTAATGCGCAACCCATGCTCAAACGCCAGGCGAATCATCAGCGCATCACGCTGGCCATGGCGTCCCTTCTTTGCCGCTGCAATAAGCTGGTGAACCTCATCCCGCGTCAGGTATTTCCGACCACGCGCTTCATCGTTATCCGAGCGCGTGCGAACTGTCCGGCTTTCAGTGGTTGGGTGCAGTGTGACCACGTTACCCGATGCCGCGTTATTCATGGCTTTTTCCTTCCCTTGTTTTTCCTACTGTCCGGCTTCTAGTCAGAACCCGGACAGTTATAGCACCCCCTGCTTAGATGGGCAATCCCTTTTAGTTAGGTGGGAGAAGTCGCTTATTGCGGGTAAATTTACATAAAGATACAATAAAGTTACATTTTGTTACATAAAGCGAATAACATGACCCCAGTTCCCCCGCACAACCCACCCCGCCCAGGAAAGCAAAAAGGGCTTATTCGCGCGACTCCAACCCCAAAGCAGCTAGATGAATATCGCCGCGAGTTACGACGCCGTGCCAATGAAGGCGACACGTTA
>NZQO01000026.1 GCA_002693605.1 Flavobacteriaceae bacterium | reverse complement strand
GGGCGACTTGCTTGAGATCAAGGCCACCAACGCCGTAGAAAAACAGCGTATCGCCGAAGCAGAAAATGCAGTAACCATATCGCTCATCAGCTTAGCCCAACTTTTATTGATAGACGACTACGCATCATTCGATATCGCCGATGAAGGCTACGATATCGTTGGCGACGAATTGCTCTCAACGCCTGTGAGTGAGGTAATCGATGCCGCTCAGGAAAACCGAAATGAGGTAAAAATAGCCGAGCAGAATGTGGAACTCGCCGTTAAGGACCTTCAGTTGGCACGAGGCGCCTATTACCCAACCATTACCGCCTTCTTTAGCTATAACACGCGTTATGCGGACAACGATTTTTTGGATAGGAGCTTTACCGACCAACTATGGCAGAATGACGGTATTGGTTATGGACTGCAGTTAAACGTGCCAATCATGAACGGATTCAACGTGCGCAGCAACGTAATGCGTAGCAAGGTGAACCTTCGCCGTAATGAATACCAGCTTGAGCAGGCCAAATTGGACCTCGAGAGCAATGTGTACCAAGCCTATGTCGACGCCAAGGGCTCGCTAAAGGCCTATGAGGCAGCTATCGTGGCAATGGAATCTCAAGAATTGGCTTACGATTATGCGAGAGACCGCTACGATGTGGGACTTACCAATGCGTTCGATTTTAGCCAATCAAAATTGCAGTACGACAATGCAAAAATTGAAGTAAACAGAACCAAATACGATTTCATTTTCAAATTAAAAGTACTGGAGCTATACTTTGGCGTCGCTCCTGCCGATTTAAAGTTTTAACTATGAAGAAAAAAACAATTGTCTGGATAATCGTAGCCGCTGTGGTGCTGCTCATCCTTCTGGTAGTGGGTAAAAAAGCCGGCTGGTTTGGGAACAACACAGACGGAAAAGAAGTTCAGGTAACCGAGATACAGCCCATCGATATCGTGGAAACGGTAGCCGCCACGGGTAAAATTCAGCCCGAAGTGGAAGTTAGCCTATCTTCCGAAGTATCGGGGGAAATTATAGAACTCCCCGTGAAGGAAGGTCAGCAAGTTGAAAAGGGCGACCTCTTGGTGCGTATAAATCCAGATTTGATACAGGCAGATTTGAGCCGTTCACAGGCCGGGCTCCAGAATGTTCGGGCTCTGTTAACCCAAGCCGAGGCGAATTTAAAAAATGCCGAGGCAAGCTACAACCGCAATAAATCGCTTTTCGAAAAGGGCGTCATCTCGAAGGCCGAGTGGGACGCCTCTGTGGCAGAATACGAGACCGCACAGGCTAGTGTGAAGGCCGCATATTACAATGTGCAGAGCGCCGGAGCCAACGTAAAACAGTCGCGGGACAACCTCTCCAGGACTACCATTTACGCGCCCATGAGTGGAACTATATCCTCATTGCCAGCCGAATTGGGCGAGCGCGTTGTGGGGACCGCCCAAATGACCGGGACCGAAATTATGCGGGTAGCCGACCTTTCGAATATGGAAGTAGAGGTAGATGTGAACGAGAACGATATCGTGAAGGTTACTTTGGGCGATTCTACCCGTGTTGAGGTAGATGCGTATCTGGATCGTGAATTTAAGGGAATTGTTACCGAAATAGCCAACTCGGCCGAGAGTGCGGCATCTGCAGACCAAGTGACGAACTTTAAGGTAAAGGTGCGAATCTTGCCCGAATCGTATGCCGATCTAACAGCCGGTAAGCCGGCCCATTTCTCGCCATTCCGACCCGGTATGACCGCCACCGTCGATATTGTAACTAATAAGAAGAAAAACGTGGTCGGGGTTCCCATTAGCGCCATAGTAATTAAGAGTGACACTACAGGAACAAAACGTCCCGCGAAAAACCCCACGACCGATGAGCGCTTTGAGGCGGTATTCCTAAAGCGTGGCGATGAGGCCGTCCTTCAGGTGGTTCAGACGGGTATCCAGGACGATTCAAACATCGAGATTACTAAAGGTATTTCCACAGGCGATGTGGTGATTACGGGACCGTACAATACGGTTACCAAATCCCTGAAACCAGGAGATAAAGTAGTAATTGAATCTGAAGAGCAGCTAGAAGATCAGTAATATGACCTATATACTCTGTATAGAGACGGCAACTACAAATTGCTCAGTAGCGCTTTCGTTAAACGGAAGCGTTATTGCGTTACGGGAAGATAATAGCAAGGAGTATTCCCATGCCGAGCGCTTACACGTATTTATCGAGGAAGTTCTGGCCGAGGCGCAAGTGCCAAAGCCCAAGCTTAATGCCATTGCCGTTAGTAAGGGCCCAGGCTCGTATACTGGTCTAAGAATAGGTGTCTCGGCCGCCAAGGGGCTCTGTTTTGCGCTGGACATACCGCTATTGGCCATACCCACTCTGCAATCGCTGGCGGCGCAAGGCTCTTCGGGGCACGATTTTATAATCCCAATGCTCGACGCCCGGAGGATGGAGGTGTATTCGGCGGTATATAATTCCCAGGGGGAAGAAATTCGAGAGGTACGGGCCGAGGTGCTGGAGGCCGATTTGTACCAAGAATATTTAGACAAGGGCCGTACCTTGTTCTTGGGAAGTGGCGCCGCCAAATATCAAACCATCTGTTCGCACGGCAACGCCCATTTCTACACCGGCGCAATGCCCTCTGCCACACAAATGGTTCCTTTGGCACACGCACTATTCAAAATAGACAACACCGTAAATGTCGCCTATTTCGAGCCATTCTACTTAAAAGATTTTATTTCGAAGTAGCGGTTTTCCGAAGTGTATCAAATTATATTAATTGCCTTCATATAAACCATATCGTAAAAGAGCTGAAGCAGAATCCACAGCTTCTGAAATATACCATAAAGGCGATACCACCCAATTGCGGCTTTAACAGTGCCGAATCATTCTCCAAACAGTTTTACAAGCGCCTGGGTACCTATCTATCCTTCCGTTTTTCCACAGGAATTGGAGAAACGGGAAAAGTGACCATAAAAAAAGGCGTTGCAACCTGCAACGCCCGTACTAATTAATCAACTAAATTCCTATTCGGAATCTTTCGATAATTCATTGTCGTAGTACCGTACCGTTCGCTCTAGATCGGCCTGGTTGTTAAGGTCTAGCCCATTATCCTTTACGTAGTCCTTGATTAGGTCCTTATTGCTTCCGAAGACCTTCAGCTTTTTGCTTCGTGAGTTTGGCATTTCATAAAACTTTCCGGCCTTGGTTACCAAATAGTACACGGGCTCGTCGGCAAACTTTGCGGGAACCGGCCTTGTAATTGAGGTGGTTGCCGGTTTTGCCGGGGTGAAGTCCTTCATGTGCTTTTTGAACAAATCGATATTCGTCCCTTCATACAGCACTTCAAAGTAACCGCCGCCTTCTACGCCCCCTTTATAAGGAACGAACACGAAGATATCCTCTGCAATTTTTACATAGATATCTGGTGATTTCGTAAGCATGCGCGCATCACTCATAGGCGATGCTAGCGTGCGCTTTACCTCAAGCTCATCTGCCATAACGTTGTAACGCAAGGCTACGTCATCTGCCAGCAACTCATTGTCCTTATAGATTTTTCCCATTAAATAGGATGGGTGGCTGTAGGGGGAGCCGGTATACATAGTGGGGTCTTCAAAATCGACGCCCAGCTCGTTTCGCTTTATCTCCTCGTCTAACCTAAATAACTCTGCGGTAAACTGCCTGTCCCATACTTGTGCCTGCACTAGGTTAAGCTGTGCGGCAAAGGCTAGGATTAATCCAGTAAATATTATTTTTTTCATAATTCTAAATTTATCTATTGCCTTGCAAATATATTGCCAAAATTAAACTCGGCGCCAATAGATTGAGAATTTTATAGCTCGTTGTAGTGTTTTACGAGTTTAAGGAAGTTGTATTCCTTGTTGATGTTTAATCGGTTGTCACGTATGTGTTGCTTCAATTCCTTTTTGCCAGAATTGAATAACGACAACTTCTTGTTTCGGCTGCCAGGCACCTCTTCCAACGAGCCATCTGCGTAACTCACAAAAAGAACCTCGTCATCTTTATAGGAAGGGGGTACGTCTCGCGTCATGGTATTGATAGACTTTTTGCCCTCGATAAATTCCTTTTTCAGCTTCTTATAAACGTTCATTTTAGAACCTTCGTGCAACACCATAAAGTAGCCGCCTATGTTGTCCTCGCCGGTATTGGGCAAGAACACGAAGGTATCGTTGCCAATACGCACGTAGATGTCTTCAGCACGTACCAAAACCTTGGTTTGCATATCTGAAGAGTTAATTTGCTTCAGTTCCATTTCGTCGCGCAGTGCATTGTAGCGCAGCCCAACGTTGCTGGCAAGCAGTTTTCCATTCTTGAAAACATTTCCCTTCTGGAAAATAGGATCGGCATAGGGCGAGCCGGCGTAACTAGCATCGGGCGCCGCGGCGGCCTTTTGTGTAGAGATAAACTCCTCTAGCACAGGGCGATCGTCAATAGACTGTGCTTGTGAGAAAGTAGTTAAAAGCGTTGTGAAGAACAACAGCGAAAACAAGTGTAATGATTTCATGCAATTTATTTTTTAATGAACAAGTTCGCGAATATAGCCAAACAATTCTATTAAAACTGTTAAAATGGTTCTAATTATTCTGAACCAAGTGCACATCTCTTTGGGGGAACGGAATAACGATGCCCGCGGCCTCCAATCGACGTTTGCCTTCCTCTAAAATGGTCCATCTTAAATTCCAGAAATCTTCGTTCTTGGCCCAGTACCTGAGCGAGAGGTTTACCGAGCTATCGGCAAGTTCGCTCACCACGACCATAGGTGCCTTGTCTTCCAGTTGCAGTACTGTTTCTTGCTCGTTGGTTAAGCCTAGGAGAATTTCCTTGGCTTCCTTTATATTGCTGTCATAACTTATGCCAAAGGTCATTGCTTCCCTCCGTATGCCTTCTTCGGTATAGTTTATTATGGTGTCGTTGCTTAGCTTTCCGTTGGGAATAATGGCCAGTTGGTTGCCAAATGTGGTAAGTTTTGTATTGAAGATCGAAATTTCCTTTACCGTTCCGTCTACGCTTTGGGCCGAAATAAAATCGCCCACCCGAAAGGGTTTTATGAGCAATATGAGGACACCACCGGCAAAGTTGGCCAACGACCCCTGCAGTGCCAGGCCAATGGCGAGACCTGCCGCACCGATGATTGCCACGAGCGACGCCGATTCTACGCCCAACTGCGTCACCACCAGCACAAATAGTAGAATTTTAAGTCCCCAGTCAATAATGCTCTGGGCGAAATTTTCGAGGGTAATGTCGTATTCTTTCTTCTTGAAAAATTTATTGACGAACCGATTTATAATCCTGATAATCCATAGACCGACGAGCAATATCAGTATCGCGGCCAATAGATCTGGCAGAAAATCGATTAGTTTTTGTCCGTATTCTTCTACATAGGTTTCAAGATTTCCGAATTTATCCATAGTTTACATTGAAATTTTAATTGATTCTATAGCTTTTTTTGTTTCTGATATTGGTAATTTACACGTGTTGTTCATACACACGTAAATGAGCGTCCTGTTCTGTACGTAGCGTCCCTCGGTCAAATATTGAACACTATTGCCGGTGCTGCCGGCAAGTAAAATGTTGGGCAGGTAGTGCTGCGTTAGTTGCGCCACGGTCCCGGTAGCCTCGGGGCCCACAACGACCACCTCGTAAAATTTAGATTTGTAGTTTAAAAGTAGGTCCAGCCAGTTGGAGAAGCCCATGGGGTAATGTTCGGTTTCAGGCAGGACATTCTTCAGCATTTGGCGCGCCGTTTCGCCATATTTTGGAACGTCGTAATAATGTCCCAGTTTGAACAGGTTTTTAGCGAAGATGGAGTTCGACGCCGGAATAACATTGTCCCGGTACTCTACGTTGCGCGCAATCAGTTTGGTATCTGCAGAAGATGTAAAGTGGAACATTCCCGACGATGGATCGTAAAAATGGGTGAATGCCACATCGGTCAGCTCTTTTGCCTTGTCCAGCCATTTGCTGTCTAGCGTAACCTCGTACAATGCTATAAATCCTTCCACGACCGAGGCGTAGTCTTCTAGGTAGCCATTAATACTGCTCTTCCCATTTTTATAGGTATGCCATAACGTCCCATCGGTGCGCAGCTGATTGTCAACAATAAAATTCGCGTTTTTCTTGGCTGCCTCCAAATAGTCCTTTTTTTGAAATGCCCTGTAGGCATCCACGTATCCGGAAATCATCAATCCATTCCAGGAGGTTAAGGTCTTATCGTCCAGCCGCGGCTTCGCGCGCTTGCTGCGGTGCTGGGCGAGCAATTGCTTCCACCGCTTCTTCTTTTGTTTTAGCTCGGTTGCCGAAATGTTATGAACAGCCTGTATTTCGGCATCGCTCTTATTGCGAATCAACACGTAACGCCCGTCCTCCCACAAACCGTACGGGTTTATGTTATAGTAAGTTTGAAAAATTTCAAAATCGGGGCCCAGCAAGTTCTGCAGTTCCTCTTTTCCGAAGACGTAATACGCTCCCTCTTCCAGAGCGCCCTCGGCGGTCTCGCTGTCCGCATCGAGCGAGGAGTAGAATGCGCCTTCCGCCGTGGTCATATCGGTGGCAATGAACGACAAAGTTTCGGCTACCACTTCTTCATACAGCGGATTTTTGGTAACTAAATAAGCGTTGCTATAGAGGCTTACAAGTTGGGCATTGTCGTACAGCATTTTCTCGAAATGGGGCACGTGCCATTTTTCATCCACACTATAGCGTGAAAAGCCGCCTGCAACGGGATCGTATATGCCACCATAGGCCATTTTGGTTAAGGTATTGTTTACCTGGCGCAGCAATTCGGAATCTTCGCTCTGAACGGCATAGCGCAGGAGGAATTCCCAATTATTGGGCATCATGAATTTAGGGGCCCGGTTGTAGCCGCCAAAGGTGATATCGAGGCTTTTTTTCCACGTCTCCACGAGCGTGTTGGTGTCGTAGCTGGAAAAATCGACGTCGCCCTGCTGGCGCTCTATTAAATCCATGCTGCGTATTCCCTCTTGAGATGTGGAGGCATAACCCTCGAGCCGCTCGGGCTCGCTCTCGTACAATTCCTGGATTTGCTGGATACGGGCCATCCAATCGTCCTTCTTGAAGTAGGTGCCACCCCAAACTGGGCGTCCGTCAGGGAGAGTAATAACGTTAAGGGGCCAGCCGGCACCGCCAGTCATTAGCTGCACCGCATTGATATACACTTGGTCTACATCGGGTCGCTCCTCGCGGTCTACCTTTACCGAAATAAAATCGCGGTTCATTACAGAGGCCACCGTGCTGTCCTCAAAGCTTTCACGCTCCATCACATGGCACCAATGGCAGGCTGCATAACCTATGCTCACGATCATGAGCTTGTTCTCGCGCTTCGCCTCTTGTAAGGTGTTGTCGTTCCAAGGCTTCCAGTTTACCGGGTTATGGGCGTGCTGGAGCAAGTACGGACTGGTTTCGTTGATAAGCTCGTTGGTAAATTGGTGGGTTTCCACTGGTTCTTTATTTTCTGAATTGCAACTTAGTAATGCAAGGGCTATTATAACGACGATGAGACGCATTTTGAGACTTTTTGGAAAACAAAAATACGCTTTTGAAACACAAAAGCGTATTCTTCTCGCCAGGGCGATTCGGGTTTAGTTTACTTCAAATGAAATTTTAACGTTAACCCTAAATTCTGTAACATTGTCGCCGTTAACGATAACGCTTTGCTCGCGTACATAGGCAGACCGAATATTTTTAACGCTCTTTCCTGCTTGCTTAACGGCTTTTCTGGTGGCGTCTTCCCAACTTTCGGTCGAATTCGCCATGATTTCAATTACTTTTAAAACTGCCATATTCTTCTGGTTTTTAATTAGTTTTTGTTCTGCCAAGAAGATACAATTTTAAAAACCGAAAAATCTGAAAATCAAGTTAAATCCTTCGGAAACGTTATCCGTTTATCGCCTCGACGGTGGTCACCTTGCCGTGTAGCATTTCCTGCAACATAGTCTGTATGCCGTTCTTGAGCGTAACGGTAGAAGAGGGGCAACCGCTACAAGCGCCCTGTAGGATTACCTTTACCGTTTTCGTTTCTGGGTTGTATGAATCTAGTGCAATGTGGCCACCGTCGCCCGCCACTGCCGGCTTTACGTACTCGTCGAGAATAGAGGCAATTTCCTGCTCGATGTCCGAGAAATTTGCCTGCGTGGTGGCTGAGGTACTTTGCGAGGCATTTTCACCCTGCAACAGGGCATCTTCCAATATGGTCTTGCCCTCTTCAATGTAGGTGCGGATAAATTCCCTGAGTTCCATAGAAATCTCTTGCCACTCCACCATATTGTACTTCATGACCGACACGTAATTGGCACTAATGAAAACTTCCTTGACAAAGGGAAACGTGAATAGTTGCTTGGCCATTGGCGCGTGCTGCGCCTCGTCAATGTTCTTAAATTCGAAGGTGCCGTCGGCCAGGGGCTTGTTGGCTACAAATTTCATGACCGCGGGATTGGGCGTAATTTCGGCATACACGCTTACGGGCACTTTCTTTTTTGTTTCCGTATCGGTTATTACTGGCTTGCCGCTGTTCAGGTATTCTGAAATAGCTTCTGAAACTTCATCTTGAACGGTATCCCATTCTACGATATTGAATTTCTCGATGGCCACGAAATTCTGTGAAATATATACGGTTTTTACGAAGGGCAGGTAGAAGAGCTGCTGGGCCAGGGGGCTGGCGGCAGCCTCATCGATATTCTTGAACTCGAAGCTGCGTGCCTGGGTCAAGAATGAATTGGCGACGAATTTTACGATGCTATCGTTTTTCGTGGGCTGTATGGTAATGCTGAAAGCTGACATATAATTTTTTGGCAAAATTATAAAAAGAAAGCCATAACATTCAATATATTTGGAATTTTGAGACAATTGCCCTATCAACGAAATCTATCTAATTTTAGGGCCTAGCGGTAACTAGTACCCGCTCGTCTCTAACTTGATTTGAAGATTTCCCTGCCTATGAGAAAAATTACGTTTCTCCTGTTGTTTGTCTCTCTTTCCATTTATGCCCAACAACCGGTAAGCTTGTTCAAGCAGTTTAACGGTGCTTTCGATTTTTCCGTGTTTGGCAACACGCTAAACGAATCGGATAACAGTGTATTCAACACCTGTACGATCCTTACCACTTCCAGCGCCCAATTTACGCTACAGCCGCAATTTACCCTGGCTGCCGCCTATTTATACTGGGCCGGCTCGGGCACCGGCGATATGCAGGTGAAGTTGAACGGTGCCGATGTTTCCGCCCAGCGAACATTTATGGTGTCCAATAATGGGCGGGCTTATTTTTCGGCCTTTGCGGAGGTAACGCCCCTAGTGGCCGCCAACACCAGCGGCTCATTTACGGTGTCTGAACTTGATATCGATATTACCGGCTATTGCGATAGCCAGACTAATTTTGGCGGTTGGTCCATTGTGGTTGTATATGAAGATCCCGCCTTCAGCATAAAGAGGCAGGTATCCATTTTCGACGGATTTCAATTTGTGGACCAGGACCGACCTCTGGAAATTACCCTCAACTTTCTTTCCATAACCGATCCGCAGAATTCGAAAATCGGTTTTCTCTCTTGGGAAGGCGATCTGGGGTTAGCGGTAACAGAGCAACTGCAGGTTAACGGAAATGTCCTGAGCGACCCGCCGCTGAACCCGGCAGACAATGTCTTCAACGGCACCAATGCCTACACGGGGAGCAATGAGCTGTACAACATGGACCTCGATTTCTTCAATATTCAACCCTACATCAACGCTGGCGACACCAATGCCAATATCGTTTTAACGTCTGGTCAGGACTTCGTGATTGTCAACAATATCGTGGCCGCATATAACAGCGAGATTGATGTAGATGCCGTAATAGAGCTTACCAACATCACGAACTGCGGTACACGGGGGCTTACAATAGACTATGAAGTGACCAATCAAGGCACGCTAGGATTGTTGTCTAGTGAGGTGCCCATTGCGTTTTACATAGGAAACCAACTGATTGCACAGGCAAAAACGCGAAATTTCCTGCCGAGTAGCGCCTCCGAAACGGGAAGTATTACCCTGAATGTACCCCAGGGGTTGCCCAATTCAGCTAGCATTCGCGCCGTTGTCGATGACGATGGTTCCGGGATGGGAATTATCGAGGAGAACGACGAAACAAATAACGAAGCTTCTGCGGCGTACCAGCTTCCGGATGCACCCCAGCCCGTTTTGTTTGAAGTGTGCGATGTCTACGAAGAGAACGATGGTATAGCACAAGTTAACTTGAGCGATCCGGAACTGGCCAACCTGTTGCTCGCGGGCCAAGATCCGAACGACTTTACCATTCTCTATTTTCCCAGCGTGGACGATGCATCTCAGAACACGAATGCCCTTTCCAGCCCGTATATAAATACTAGTAACCCAGAGAGTATCTTTGCGCGCATACAGCGCAATGGTACCGACTGCTTCTTGATCAACGAGGTCATATTGGGGATCAACCTACTGCCAGAATTTACGTTGGAACCTTCCTACAGATTATGTGTTAATTTTCGCGATACGCCCATTCCCCAGGAATCGGGCGCCCCTTCGCCCCCCAGAATCGATACGGGACTGGATCCAAGACGCTATGCCTTCGAGTGGCGACTAGATGGGACGCTGCTTCCGAACGAGACCGCACCCGAGCTAATCGCCGAGAAAGGGGGCGTCTATGAGGTTACCGTTGCCGAAAATCGTACCGGTTGCTTCAGTACGAAATTAACGGAAGTAACCGTCTCGTCGCCACCATTTAATGCTGTTGCAGAAGTCACCTCCAATGCCTTTGCCGATACCCACACCATTGAAGTGATAAATGAGGGGTATGGCGATTACCTGTATCAACTGGACAACGGGATTTTTCAGCAGGAACCTATTTTTACCGATGTGCTGCCGGGAACACATTCGGTTACGATTACCGATGTAAATGGCTGCGGAACTGTTTTCCTGGGCGATATCGTGGTAATTGATTACCCCCGATTTGTAACCCCCAACGGAGATGGTTTCAACGATACCTGGAATATTGATAATATCTCGGTGCTATCGCCCGATGCGCAGATCTATATTTTCGATCGGTTTGGGAAGCTAATTCGCGAGCTTGACCCCAACGGACCGGGGTGGGACGGCACCTACAACGGGAACCACCTTCCATCCAGCGATTATTGGTTCCGAATTAATTATACCGAAGACAACACCGCCAAGGAATATAGGGGGCACTTTACATTAAAACGATAGCTTGATGATCTTCAAAAAAATAAAATTGATTCTGCTCTTCTTGGTTACCAGCGTTAGCTACGCCCAAGATGGCATTCCAATTTATTCTGAATACCTGTCAGACAACCTATACCTACTTCACCCATCGATGGCCGGGGCGGGCGCGTACAACCAAATTCGATTAACGGGCCGGCAACAGTGGTTTGGCCAGGAAAATGCCCCTAGCTTGATTACCCTCTCTGCCAACGCCCGCATTGGCGAATGGTCTGGGGTGGGGGGCGTATTCTTTAGCGACCGGAACGGGTTCCACTCGCAAAAAGGCGGCTATGTTACCTATGCGCACCACATTCTCTTCTCGCGGCGCGAGGCGAATCTCAACCAACTTTCGTTCGGGCTAAGCTTTGGGATGATTCAAAATCAATTGGACGAGACTCAATTTGACCCTTCTATATTTGACCCGATCATCGCCGGAATCGTTCAGAGCGATACGTATTATAACGTGAATGTAGGATTGTCGTACAATTTGGCGAACTTCTCGGGGCATTTTACCGTGCGTAACTTGATGGGCCAAGATCGCGATATCTATTCGGAAGTATTCGAGAGTAACCTGCAACGGGAGTTTCTACTTGGGGCGAGCTATGCCATTGGCAACTTTGGTGCCTATTGGACGTACGAGCCGTCTTTCTTGCTGCAAATGCGCGAGGAAACGGGCGAAAAGGCGTTCGACGTAAATTTCAAGGCGTATCGAGAAATGGATTTTGGCGTGCTTTGGGGAGGGCTTTCCTACCGGCGCGGCCTCGACAGTGCTACGTATATGAAGGATTTGGCGAGAACCAAGCAGCGCTTGCAGTATATAACGCCAATTATAGGGGCCAACTATAATAACTTTATGTTGTCGTACACCTACTCGCACGCCCTGGGGGGAATTCAATTTGACAACGGGTACCACCAATTGGCACTCGGCTACGATTTCCTGGGAGGACGGCCCAAGGCATACGATTGTAAGTGTCCTGCCATAAACTAGTAGTACTTTTACTTCAAAACTTCGGAAATTCTAGAAATCGAGCGTTTCCACGGAAATCGGACCCGCAAACGATTTCAGAAGAAATTGAAGTGTATCGGTATTGGTATTCGTATAAAAGGATAGGTTAGGGGGCGTCTGTGCGGCGCGCTTTAAGTTATTGATGGTAAGGAGATGGTCGGTTTGCCTAGCTACGGCACCGCCCGAGTCTATAATCTGTATGTGCGCCGGCAACAGGGTGCGCAGGGCGGGCAGCAAATAGGGGTAATGGCTACAGCCCAATACCAAATAATCGATATTTGCCGCGAGCATGGGTGCGGTATATTTCTGGAGCAGTTCCATCATTTCGGGAGAGTCCAGCTCGCCCTTTTCTATGAGCGGCACCAAGCCCTCACCTACAATTTCCACCACCGAAATATCTTTCGTAAAGGCACTCGCCGTTTGGTGGAACAGTGCACTGCTCAGCGTTCCCTTTGTTGCCAAAATACCAATACTCTTGGTGCTGGTCTTTAATGCAGCGGGCTTAATGGCAGGTTCAATACCTACGATGGGTACCGCGTACGAATTTCGTAGTTTGTCAATGGCATTTGTGGTAGCCGTATTGCAAGCCACTACAATTAGCTTGCAGTCTAGCTTGAGGAGTTTCTCGGTGTTCTTTATGCTTAGCGCGATAATCTCGCTGGCAGAGCGATTGCCATAGGGAGCGTTCTTACTATCGGCCAGGTAAATGGTATGTTCCTTCGGAAGCAAGGCGTGTACTTCCTTCCAAATGGAAGTGCCTCCTACACCCGAATCGAAAAACCCAATGGGACTGTTGTTATCCATACCTATAAAAATAAAAAACTGCCCGTTGATTAACGGACAGTTTCAATAAATTTTGAAAAGGAGTTGAGATTATATGCCCAACTCTTTCTTAACATCGGCCATAAGGTCTGGACCGTCGGCCAAGATAAGACCGCTACCTGTGGTAGAGTCCATCACGTATAGGTATCCTTTTGCACGGGCTACTTTTTGAATGGCCGCACGCGCCTTTTCAAGGATTGGCTGAAGTAAGTCGACTTCCTTTTGTTGAAGTTGCTTCATAGCCTCTTGGCGATAATTAGCAATGTTGTTCTGCATTCCCTGAACCTCGCTAACGCGCTTCTGGTTTTCCTCGTCTGTTTTGCTTCCTGCTTCAGAATCGTACTGCTTGATCTTTCCGTCGTACTCCTTCATCATATTTTTGATTTCGGTATCGTACGTGGTGCGAAGCTTGTCCAATTGGTTTTGGGCTTCCTTCATTTGTGGCATGGCTTCTACCAATTCCTGGGTGTTGATATGGGCTACTTTCGTCTGTGCACTTACAAAGCTTGTCGCTCCCATAAAGAGTACCAATGCTACTGCTACTAATTTGAATTTTTTCATTGTTAAGGGTATTTAATTTAAGTGTTATATACTTGGTTTAATTATTCACGTTATTTGTTGCCTCCATCGCCATCGCCATCGCCATCACCGGTTGTAGGTGCGTTTCGGTTTTGGTTGCGCGCCTCAAGGATGGAATCCTTACGGCGTTGGCGTTCCTCAAGGATACGTTGCCTTCGCGCCTCAACCTCAAGTCTGCGAGCCTCGCGAAGGCTATCGCGTGTTCGCATACGGTCTTCCATTATCTTTTCGCGTTCTGTCTTTCGCTCCTCGGCTTCTTGCTCCCGTTCGGTCACGGCTTTGTCTTCTTCCATTGAGAGGGCATCACGCTGCTCTACCTCGCGTTTCTCCTTGCGGGTAACAGCTTCCTCGCGCTTGGCGGCACGGTTAATCTGGCGCAGTACCATATCACTTATGTCGTTGCGCTGGGCGGCAAAGAGCATTACCACGTCTGCCGATTTGTCGAAAATGAAGTCATACTTCTGGTTTTCGGCTATTTCCTGGACAATGTTGAAGACCTGATCTTGGATTGGCTGCACCAATTGGCGACGCTGTATTGCCAAATCGCCGTTTGGGCCAAAACGATCTTGTTGGTAGTCCATCATCTCGTCTTCCTTGATCTTTATTTCCTCTTCGCGCTCTTCAACCAGTTCTTGCGTTAATAAAACGCGCTCGTTGCTGAGGTTGAGTTTCATTTGGTCTATTTCCTTCTGCATCCGGTCAATGTCCTGTTTCCAGCGTTGTACCTTGCCCTCTAGCTGTATGGCCGATTCCTTATACTCGGGTACGCTCTCTAATATGTACTCCATATCTATATAACCAATTCGAGCCCCCCGCTGTGCTTGTGCGGTAAACAGGAAGCCTACAATTGCGAGCGAAAGGAAAAGTAGCTTTTTAGTCTTCATAGTTGTTTGGTTGTTTAAGAAAATATCGTGCCAAGTTTAAAATTGTTGTCCAATAATGAAATGGGTTTCCCATCCATTTTTCTGGGAACCGCCCAAGATGGGATCGAATCCGTATCCGAAGTCGATACCCAAAAGTCCGAAGGCGGGCATGAAAATGCGCAGTCCTGCACCGGCCGATCTGCTAATGCTAAATGGGTTGTAGTTTCTAAAGCCATCGTAAGAGGCGCCACCTTCCACAAAACTCAGTACATATATTGATGCAAGCTGCTTCAAAGTTATAGGATATCGTAATTCTAACGAAAATTTATTGTAAATGGTATTTCCGTCGTTATCGGAAAGCGATTGGTTGGGGTACCCGCGCAGCTGAATCACTTCCCGGCCGTCCAGGCTGAAGGCTCCTAGTCCGTCGCCGCCAACGAAAAAGCGCTCGAATGGTGGGATGCCGCGATCGTTGTTGTACGCGCCCAAGAAACCGAATTCGGCATTGGTGCGCAATACCAGATCCTTATATAGCGAGGTGTACCACGCGCCCTTAAATTTCAGCTTGTAGTATTCAAGCCATTTAAAGCGCTCCTGGTCAATTTCCGAAATGCGCTCTTGTACATCCACGTTATTGCCGTTAGGCACGAGCATACTGGTCAGTTCGTCGCGCTCGTCCTTTAGCTCGTCATAATCTACGTTATTGAAGGCAGAGTATGGTGGCGTAAGTTTTGCGGTAAAGCTGAACTCAGACCCAGACCGTGGGTAAATGGGGTTAATGTCGGTATTGGTACGGCTCAGGCCAATGGTATAGGCGAAGTTGTTCGAAAATCCGTCCCCAAAGGTAAAGAGCCCTGTATTGTAGTTTTTAAGGTCGAAATGTTGGAAGCTCAAGGCCTGTGATAGTACGAAATAATCATCGGGCCACTGTAACTTTTTCGCGATTCCCACAGATCCTCCCGTAATAAGGAAGCGGCGGTCCCTATCTGCATCGCGCGTTTGGAAATCGTAAAAATACTGGACGGTATGGCTAAAGGAGGTGGTTAGCCTCACGGGTTTTTTCCCGCCCAACCACGGTTCGCTAAGTGAAATACTATAAGTTTGGTAAAAGCTACTGGCCTGGGCCCGCAGGCTCAATGTTTGGCCATCTCCCATAGGCAGCGGCTTGTACGCCTCGCCATTGAAAATATTGCGGAGCGAAAAGTTGTTGAACGAAAGCCCGAGGGTCCCCACGAAGCCACCGCCGCCGTAACCACCTTGAAGTTCAATTTGGCTGGATCCTTTTTCCACTACCGAGAATTCCATGTCCAGGGTTCCGTTATTCGGGTCGACGTTCTTGAAGTTCGGTGAAATCTGCTCCGGGTCGAAATAGCCCAACTGACCCAGCTCGCGAATGGTTCGTACCACGTTTCGCTTGCTGTACTTTTGTCCTGGACGGGCGCGCAGTTCACGATAGATCACATGGTCGTTGGTCTTGTCGTTGCCGATTACGGATACGTGGTCGAAATAGGCAATCTTGCCTTCCCGAATCCTGATTTCAAAATCGATGGTATCGTTCTCCACGGCAACCTCAACCGGGTTTATGCTCGAGAAAAGGTATCCGTTGTTCTGGTAGAGGTTGGTAAGGTCCAGGGCCTCTGGGTCGGTCACGTCCTCCACCCGCTCCTGCAACAGTGTGGCGTTATAGGTTTCACCTTTCTTAATGCCCAATATTTGGCGCAATTGGGCATCGGTATACACGCTATTTCCAATAAAGCGGATATCGCCGAAATAATATTTGTCACCTTCCTCTATCTGAAGGCGCAGCGCAACGTTTTTATCGTCGTTCCGAAGCAGCGTGTCGCTAACAATACGGGCGTCTCGGTAACCGTTTTCCTTATACTTCTTTATGATGTTGGCCTTGTCCTCTTCAAAGCCACTCTCTGTGTATTTCGATCTTTTGTAAAAACGTAGAAAGTTTTTCTGCTTCACGTTTTTCATTGCGCGGCGCAATTTGACATCGGTAAAGGCGTCGTTCCCCGCAAACTCGATCTCGCTCACCTTTACCCGTTCGCCCTTGTTCACATCGATTAGCATATTCTTTGCAATCTCAACGCCGG
>NZQO01000025.1 GCA_002693605.1 Flavobacteriaceae bacterium | reverse complement strand
GTTTCAGCCAGCCCCACCGCGAGCCGTTGTTCCGGCCGAAACCCGAATTACTCTCAAAGTCTAAAGCCGAATGGCAGGAGCTTACCAAGGAAGTGTTTCAGGAACTGTTCCGAAAGAGTGCCGTGAAGCGAACCAAGTTCGAGGGGCTGAAGCGCAACATCGGTTTTTTGGAAGAGTAGCGAGAAATCGCAGTTTCGCCCCTTCAGAAAAAAAGGTTTCAAAATTTCCCGGTTCGGTTAACAAGCGTAACTTTGTAGAACTACAAAAATGGCAACCTTATGAGCAAGCAAAGTAGACGTCGAGAGGCCTTGGTGTACCACGCCAAGCCCAGACCCGGTAAAATACAGGTAGTTCCCTCAAAAAAATACGCTACGCAGCGCGATCTTTCCTTAGCCTACTCGCCTGGGGTTGCAGAGCCCTGCCTAGAGATAGAGAAGGAAACCAACAACGTGTACAAATACACTAACAAGGGGAATCTCGTGGCGGTAATCTCTAACGGAACTGCCGTGCTGGGCCTAGGAAACATTGGTCCCGAGGCATCAAAACCCGTCATGGAGGGCAAGGGCTTGCTATTTAAGATCTTTGCAGATATTGATGTTTTTGATATTGAGGTAAACACCGAGAACATCGATGCCTTTGTCGAAACCGTAAAGAATATTTCGCCAACCTTTGGGGGCATAAACCTGGAAGATATCAAGGCGCCCGAGGCCTTTGAAATAGAAAAGCGCCTAAAGCAGGAGCTGGACATACCCGTAATGCACGACGACCAGCACGGTACGGCGATCATTTCGGCCGCGGCCCTGCTCAATGCACTCGAATTGGCCGACAAGAAAATTACCGAAGTTTCCATAGTAATAAGTGGGGCGGGAGCTGCCGCCGTTTCTTGCACAAAGCTGTACAAGGCCTTCGGCGCAAAGACCGAAAATATCGTGATGTTGGACAGCAAGGGCGTAATTCGGAAAGATCGTGAAAATCTTTCCGAAGAGAAAAGCGAGTTCGCCTCGCACCGGAAAATAGATACCTTGCAAGAGGCGATGGAAGGAGCCGACGTGTTCGTGGGTCTTTCTGTGGCCGATATCGTAACTCCCGAGATGTTGAAGAGCATGGCCAACAACCCGATTGTGTTCGCCATGGCAAATCCCGATCCGGAGATTGACTACAACCTCGCCATTAGTACCCGCAAGGATATTATCATGGCCACGGGCCGAAGCGACCACCCAAACCAGGTGAACAACGTGCTTGGCTTTCCTTTCATTTTCAGGGGCGCGCTAGACGTAAGGGCCACCAAGATTAACGAGGAGATGAAAATGGCAGCCGTTAAGGCGTTAGCCGAACTGGCCAAGGAGCCCGTGCCAGAGCAGGTAAATATTGCCTATGGCGAGACCAAGCTCAACTTCGGCAGGGATTATATTATTCCGAAGCCGTTTGACCCGCGCTTGATAGCAACGGTGCCTCCCGCCGTGGCGAGGGCAGCCATGGAAAGTGGCGTCTCGCAGGAGGATATTACAGATTGGCAAAAATATGAGGACGAGCTCTACGAACGTATGGGCAGCGACAACAAAATTATTAGACTTTTGCTGAATCGGGCCCGCACCAACCCCAAGCGAATCGTCTTTGCCGAAGCAGACCATCTGAACGTTTTGAAGGCGGCGCAAATTGTCCACGAGGAAGGAATCGGGATTCCCGTTTTGCTTGGAAGAAAGGAAATTATAGCCGAGTTAATGCAACAGTTAGAATTCGACGCTGAGGTTGAAATAATTGATCCAAAATCGGATGATCAGGAGGAGAAACGAAATTTCTATGCCGAAAAGCACTGGAAGAACCGCCGCCGCAGCGGTATTAGTTTGTACGATGCAAAAAGCCTTATGCGCGAGCGCAATTACTTCGCCGCGATGATGGTCAAGGAAGGGGATGCCGATACCATGATTTCGGGATATTCACGGGCCTATCCCGCCGTGGTACGTCCCGTGCTGGAAACAATTGGTCGTTTTGATGGGGTAGATAAGGTAGCCACGACCAACTTGATGCTCACCAAACGAGGACCGTTGTTCTTTTCAGATACTTCTATAAATATCGATCCCACGGCAAAGGAACTCGCTAAGATAGCGCAAATGACAAATTATACGATGAAGATGTTCGGGCTTACCCCGGTCATCGCCATGATATCGTATGCGAATTTTGGCTCTTCAAAAGATGCGCACGCCTCAAAGGTTCGCGATGCAGTAGCGTACCTGCACCGTATGTCCCCCGATATGCACGTTGACGGCGAGCTGCAGGCCGATTTTGCCTTGAATCCGGAAATGCTACAAAGCAAGTTTCCTTTCAGTAAGCTGGCCGGTAAGAAAGTGAACGCGTTGATCTTTCCAAATCTCGACTCGGCCAACAGCAATTACAAGCTGCTGAAGGAGCTTAACAATATCGAGTCCATTGGTCCTATAATGCTGGGTATGCGTATGCCGGTACACATTCTGCAATTGGGCGCTAGCGTTGAGGAAATCGTTAACATGGCGGCCGTTTCGGTGGTAGATGCCCAACAGAAGGAAAAGCGCGAAAAAGAGCGTGCAAACCGAACCGAAAACTAGGCGTTTTTACTGGGGTATTTTCACATGTTACAGACGGTGCACTATGAATAATTATGCTATATTTGGCCCTTTAACATTTTTGTAACGTATGATAACCCATATCGAGGGACGATTGGTCGAGAAAAACCCTACCGATGTTGTAATTGATTGCAACGGCGTGGGCTATTTTATCAACATCTCACTGCATACGTTTTCACAACTATCCTCTTCTGAAAAGCTAAAGTTATACACCCATCTGCAGGTACGCGAAGACGCGCATACGCTATACGGATTCGTGAGTAAAGCAGAGCGGGAAATTTTCAGGATGCTGCTCTCCGTTTCGGGGGTAGGTGCCGGTACGGCAAGAACCATGCTCTCGTCGCTTTCACCCGAGCAGGTGCGCGATGCCATTGCCGCCGACGATGTGGCCACCATTCAGTCGGTCAAGGGTATTGGCGCCAAGACCGCACAGCGCATAATTTTGGACTTAAAGGACAAAATCCTAAAATTGTACGGTCTGGACGACGTTTCTGCGGTTTCGAGCAATACGAACAAGAATGAAGCGTTATCTGCTCTGGAGACATTAGGGTTTGCACGCAAGCAAGCCGAACGGGTTTGCGACAAGATCGTTAAGGAGAACCCTGCGGCATCGGTAGAGGAAATAATAAAACAAGCTTTAAAAAATTTGTAACCATTGGGCGCGAAAAATTACGATTTCAACTTAGGCCGTTTCAGGCTATTACTCATTTTAGGATTTATTGTTAGCAGTTACACCGCCGTGTTCGCACAGGACTCTACCGCAACGGGCTACGTACAGGGGCGCATGGAGCTTCCCATGCCGCAGAGCATTGAAGATTTATACACGTACGACCCCATAACCGATAGGTACTACTACTCGCGTACCCTGGGCGATTTCAACATTGGGTATCCGGTTATCTTAACGCCTGAAGAGTACCGCGACTTGATCTTGAAGGAGCAAATGAAGGCTTATTTCAAGGAAAAGATAGACGCGGCAGATGGTCGAAAGGCAGGATCGGAGGAAGCACAGAAAAACCTGCTGCCCACCTTTTACGTGAACTCCAATTTCTTCGAGTCGGTTTTCGGCGGAAATGCCATTGAGGTCATTCCCCAGGGAAGCGTTGAGCTGGACTTAGGCTTGTTATACACCAAGCAGGACAACCCCGCATTCTCGCCCCGTAACAGAAGCAATCTCTCATTCGATTTTGACCAGCGCATTAGCCTGAGCCTTTTGGGAAAAGTTGGCGAACGACTTCAAATTACCGCCAATTACGACACCCAATCGACGTTCGATTTCCAGAACCAGATAAAGTTGGAGTATACCCCCACAGAGGATGATATTATTCAAAAAATTGAAGTAGGGAACGTTAATATGCCCTTGAACAGTACCTTAATTCAGGGCGCACAGAGCCTGTTCGGTGTGAAGACACAGCTGCAATTTGGAAAAACCACCATTACGGGGGTGTTTTCAGAACAAAATTCAGAAACTCGCACCGTTGTTGCAGAGGGCGGGGCCACCATAACCGATTTCGATATTTTTGCGCTGGATTACGACGAGAACAGGCACTTTTTCCTGGCACATTACTTTCGTGACAATTACGACAGGGTGTTGCGTCAGTACCCATTCATCAACTCCAACGTGCAGATTACCCGTATCGAGATTTGGGTGACCAACCGGACCAACCGTACCGAGGACGTTCGAAATATTGTGGCGCTTCAGGACTTGGGTGAATCGGATCCTACCAACATCGGTCTGCCCGTTATCCCGGGAGGCTTTATCAATACCGCCGCAGGGGCATTCCCCACCAACAGCAATAACGACTTTAACCCCTTTGGCATCAACGCTCCGCCCCAATCCATCTTAAACGACCAGATTCGCGACGTGGCCACGGTACCCTTGGGCTTCGGAGGCGTTCAGGTAAATGAGGGCATCGATTATGCGGTGCTTGAAAATGCCCGTAGATTGCAGCCCAATGAGTACGACCTTAACTCCCAATTGGGATATATTTCTTTGAACCAGCGGTTATCTAACGATGAAGTGTTGGGGGTTTCATTCCAATATACCGTAAATGGTGAAGTGTATCAGGTAGGTGAATTTTCAAACGATGGCGTAAACGCCACGGGCGGCCCCATACCTGGCGACGGAAATCCGAACCCGAATGGAAACCCCACTGGCGGGATACCCCAGAATCTTGTGGTAAAAATGCTGAAGAGCAATATTACCAACGTGGAGGAGCCGGTGTGGGATTTGATGATGAAAAATATCTATTCGCTCGGTGCCTTTCAGCTCGAGCCAGAAGATTTTACAATGAATATCTTATACGTGGACCCCGCCCCGTTAAATTATATCAATCCGGTTAACGGGACCCCGTTTCCCGATTCCACGGGCCCTAACGATATTGATATTGCCGATGCCACGCTATTGCGTGTCTTCAATTTGGATAGGCTCAATTTCAATAACGACCCCCAGCAAGGCGGAGATGGCTTTTTCGACTTCCTGCCTGGCATCACCGTTGACCAGCAAAACGGGCGAATTATCTTTACCAGTGTAGAGCCTTTTGGTCGATATTTATTTGAACGTTTGAAATTGGATACGCCGCCCAATGGGGAGGCCCAGATTTACGATATACCAAACACCTATAATGCCAACCAGGAACAGTATGTGTTTAGCGCCATGTATAATACCACAAAAATACAGGCAGAGCAGTTACAGAGCGAAAAGAACAAGTTTCAGTTAAATGGTAAGTACAAATCGAGTGCGGGCGATGGTATCCCTATTGGGGCGTTCAACATTCCGCAGGGGTCCGTTACGGTTACCGCGGGTGGACGAACCTTGGTAGAGGGGGTCGATTATACCGTAAATTACCAATTGGGTCGTGTGCAGATTCTAGATCCTGCCTTGCAGAACTCGAATGTGCCAATCAACATCTCTACGGAAAATAATACGCTCTTTGGCCAACAGACCAAGCGGTTTACCGGTTTGAACGTCGAGCACCAGTTTACCGATAATTTCCTGGTGGGCGCCACCCTTCTGAACCTGAACGAAAGGCCCCTAACGCAGAAATCTTCATACAACGCCGAACCGATAAATAACACGATCGTAGGCCTTAACGCAAACTATTCTACCGAAGTGCCATTTTTAACCCGTTTGGTAAATAAGTTGCCCAATATTGATACCGATGTTGCCTCGAACGTATCGGTGCGGGGTGAATTTGCGTATTTGGTTCCGGGGGCCCCAAAAGTGGCCGATTTTGATGGAAGGGCGACCGTATATGTAGACGATTTTGAAGCTTCACAAACCGGCTTGGACGTAAGCGACCCAACCGGTTGGTTCCTTTCCAGTACGCCTATTGGCTTGGGCGGCGAATTGGCCAACGGTGACTTGGCTTATAATTATAACCGGGCCTTGCTGAACTGGTATACCATCGATCCCATTTTCTACAGCAGCCAACGCCCTGAGGGGATTACAGATGCCGACTTGTCCTCACCCTTTACCAGAAGGGTATTTCGCGATGAGATTTTCCCCAATCAAGATTTGGTCCAGGGCCAGACCCAAGCGCTGTTTCCCTTAGACCTAACGTTTTACCCTACCGAACGGGGACCGTACAACTTTAACCCAGTTGCCAACGGTGGCAATACCCTACCAAATCCCGAAGCGCGATTTGGCGGAATTTCCCGACAACTGGCCACTACCGATTTTGAGCGTGCCAATGTGGAATACATCCAATTCTGGGTAATGGACCCGTTTATTTACGATGAAAATGCCAATAACCCGGGAGGGGTGCTCTCCTTTAACCTTGGTAATATTTCCGAAGATGTGCTGAAGGACGGCCGAAAACAATATGAAAATGGACTGCCCGAGGACGGGGGCGTGGGCAATACCACCCCCACCGCTTGGGGTAAGGTGCCCACAAACCAATCATTGGTATATACGTTCGCTACCCAAGGGCAGGAACGAATTAACCAAGATATCGGGTACGACGGCATTAACGATGCGGGCGAGTTGCTTCAATATCCTGCGTTCGCAGGGCAAGCCGACCCGTCGCGTGATAACTACCAGTACTTTCTTCAGGGGGAGGGCGATATCTTCAACCGGTACCTTTTGTACAATGGTAGCGAAGGAAACTCGCCTGTGGAAGTTACTGACACCAACCGGGGGAATTCGCCACAGCCCGATGTAGAGGATATTAACCGCGATAACACCATGAACACTGTGGACAGTTATTTCGAGTACAACGTAAATATCCGTCCTGGTGCAATGTCGCCGGAGACTAACGAGTTTATTACCGACGTTCGCGAAGACATAGATGTTACATTACAGAACAACCAGACCATACCGGTGCGTTGGGTACAGTTCAAGATTCCTATTAGCGAGCCCGACCAGGCCGTTAACGGAATTGCCGATTTCCGATCTATCCGTTTTATGAGAATGTACCTTTCCCAGTTCACCCAAAATACCACGCTTCGTTTTGGTACTTTGGAATTGGTGCGCGGTGATTACCGCCGCTTCCTTCCATCGTTAGATATTACGGGCGAAGATCCAGATCTTGACGACACGGTCTTCGAGGTAGAGGCCGTAAATATTTTGGAGAACGCCAGCCGCCAGCCCATACCGTACGTGCTGCCTCCCGGGGTAGTTCGCGAAGAGCTGAACAACAACAACAACATTATTCGCCAAAACGAACAGTCACTCGCACTTCGCGTGTGCGGTCTGGAACCCAACGACGGGCGCTCGGTCTATAAGAATTTCAGTGTAGACATGCGCCAATACGAAAATCTGGAAATGTTTATCCACGCCGAGTCCCTGCAAAACCAGACGGCACTCTCAGATGGTGAGTTAGTGGCGTTCATGCGCTTGGGGAACGACTTGACGCAGAACTTCTATGAGGTAGAAATTCCCTTAGCCGTTACGCCGTTCAACACCAGCAGTCCAGAGGATATTTGGCCGGCTGCAAACCGGTTGAACCTACCGCTAAACCTTCTGCAGGAAGTGAAGACCCGCGTGAAGGGTGACAATATTTTCAACCCCACCGAGGTAAATTACTTTACACCAGAAGATTTGGGTGCCGAGGGCGGCGATGCCGGAAATATTAAGCGAATAGGTATTCGCGGTAATCCTAGTTTCGGGAACGTGCGGGTTATCATGCTAGGGCTCAAAAACGCTTCCTCGAACGATGTATGTGGGGAAGTTTGGTTTAACGAATTGCGCCTTTCAGAACTTCGGAATGAAGGGGGATGGGCAGCAGTGGCGAGCGTTGACGCCAACTTGGCAGACTTTGCCACCGTTAGTGCCACGGGCCGCAGAAGTACCATTGGTTTCGGCGGAATCGAACAAGGTCCTAACCAGCGTAGCCGCGAAGATTTACAGCAATACGACGTAGTTACCAACTTGAACCTAGGGCAAATGCTTCCGAAGAAGTGGGGCATACAGTTACCCTTCAACTATGGAATTGCTGAGGAATTAATTACTCCCCAATACGATCCCGAATTTGACGATATTGAGCTCGATGCCCGATTGGACAATATTGAGGACGAAGGTCAGCGAGAAATAATCAAGGAACAGTCTGTCGATTATACCAAGCGGCAGAGCATCAACTTTATCGGGGTTCGGAAAGACAGGACCGGCGAGGGGAAACCGCAAATTTACGATGTGGAGAACTTTACGCTTTCCTATTCGTACAACCAGGTAGACCACCACGATTTTGAGATCGAGGAGTCGCTAGACCAGAACGTGCGCTTGGGGGCTACCTATAACTATAATTTCCAACCCAAGACATACGAGCCATTCAAGAAGAACGATTCGCTTTTTACCGGCAAGTATTGGCAGTTTTTGAAGGACCTGAACCTTAATTACGTACCCACGAATATTTCGGCAACATCAAATATTATAAGGCAGTACACCGAACAGAAATTCAGGGAGCTAAACTTGGCGCCCGGCAATATTGGTCTGCCAACATTGTTTCAGCGAAACTATCTTTTCGACTGGCAGTACACGATCAATTATAACCTGACCAAATCGTTGCGATTCAATTTTAACTCATCGAACAACCGAATTGTTAGCAACTACATTGATGACGTAGGATTTGTGGACAATAGCATAGGCGTTTGGGATGGGTTTTTCGAGGTTGGGGACCCCAACCAGCATTTCCAATCGTTACAGGTAAATTACGATTTGCCCTTCGCAAAGGTGCCGTTCCTCAATTTTATTAGGGCGACCTATTCGTACACGGGCGATTTCCAATGGCAGGACGGTAGTGATCTATTCAATAATATACCCATTACCTTGCGCGATGGCACGACCAATGTGTATGACCTGGGGAACTCCATCCAGAATGCAAGTACTCACGCCATCAACTCTACACTGGATATGAACAATTTCTACCGCTATGTCGGTCTCACAAAGATTAAGCCGGGTACGAGTCAAGGCCCAGGTGGGGTGAAGTCTGGCGGCGCTGGTCTCTTGGACGACTCCAACGGCAAGGGCGACAAGGGCGGTGTGAATGTAAAGGGCGGCGATGATACCAAGAACAATGCCTTCAATGCCAAGGGCACGGAAACTGCCGGCGGTGGTAGGGGCAATGCCTCGGGCGCAGGGGCAAATTCAGGCACGCTTACCGGAGGTGAAAAGGCAGTCAACACCCTAATTGGTCTGGCCACTTCCATCAAGCGCGTACGCCTAAACTATACGGAGAACAACGGTATATTCGTTCCTGGCTATACCCCGAGCATCGGGTTCGTGGGGACCCTG
>NZQO01000024.1 GCA_002693605.1 Flavobacteriaceae bacterium | reverse complement strand
TAATTCTACGTTGGATTACGATTTGAATTTCTTGAACCTTTCGATTGAAACTCGGCAAAAAGGGAAAAGGAAATCGTTGCAACGACTCTATAAAGAACCTATATATAAACATAATCTGCCGTCCAAGATTAAGGAAAATGAAACGGCTCGCTTTGTTTATGTGTTGCCCAAATTTTCGTTATCCGATGACCGTAGGGCAATTTTGGAATTGAATGAAAAGGATGGCGAACGGAACATAGAAATGAAACTATCGCATAGATATATCAATAACCCAAATTAATACTATTATGAAAAAAATTGTCGTTTGCTCATTACTATTGTTTTTTATTTCCTGTTCCGGGAACAAAATTATGTCCCCTTCTGATACCGCCAAGGTTGTCGCCGAAAGCTTTTATCACGGTGATAAGGCAACGCTAAAAAATCATACTACTGCAGAAGGTTATGCCAATCTTTCCAGTATTCAGGAAATCTTTGCTGAAGATAAAAATTCAGAATCCGATTTCAAGATTATTGATGAGGCTATGGATGGCGATTTTGCTTGGGTAAAATATTCCACGGCTTACGACCCTATACCTGGTGTATTTAAGTTGGTTCAAGAAGATGGGCATTGGAAGGTTACTCATAATGGTCCGAGGGATAACGGGCCTTTTTAAGCACCTGTATTGAGTATCAGTCTTAGTGATTCAATAATCATAAAACCCGCACCATAAAGTTATACATAATGTTTATACATTTTTACTATATAAGTATCTTTACATCAATTACTTCTTCCCAAAATCCCATATTAGAAAGTGAAAGTTTTGACTTGTAATTTTCTTTATATAGTTCATAAAAGTCTTCTGCTAATTCAGAATTTATAAAATGCTCTAATTGATATAGTGCCTTTGACACTTTCTGCATTTCTTGAGTACTTTCAAAATCGGCATCCATATAACCATCTATATAATCATTAGCATTTGCAAAATCAATATCCTCACGATAAGGTTCCCAATTAATAGTTATTTCTTTACCAGAGAAAGCCTTGAAGATTATTCCTCGAATAATAGGTTGGAAATCATCTAAATGATATTCAACATTTTGACATAACTCTTGAAATTCTTCAAATTCAGTTGTATCAGAATGTTTCTTTACTATTTCCAACACCTCATTTTTGTCTTTGGCTTTTTTTAAATCTTCCACTAAGTCCTCCAACTCTGACTTTTCTTCGATGAGCTTTGTGAGAGTTGTTTCCAGCTCCTCTTTTTCCTTAATTAATGAATTAAATTCCTCTCTGTCCAACGGTTCTCCAAAAGGATTCTCTTTCAAGTATTTCTTGGTCTTTAAAACGAATTCTTTCTTTTTGGCTGTCCAACGGTCGCTCTTTATCAAGCTATTCGGTATTTCAAGTTGTTCTTGTAAAATATCCTTGATTCTATCAAGGCTTTTTTCATCGAGTAGCTTTTCAATTTGAATAGGCTCTTGAATAACACCAACAGTTTTGTAATTTATTGGCTCGATAATCAAAGGAATTACTTCGGCAGAAGTTACCCAACCAGCACCCATCTCGTTCATACAAACTTCACTTTCCTTGTAGTTGGGCGAGATAATTAGAAAATTAACCTTTGCCTGTTGCAATGCACCCATTATTGAGTCACGCCAGTCAGCACCAGATTTTATTTTCATTCCATCTGTACTGGTACAAAATATTTTATCAATTTGTATACCTAATGCACCTATCAATAGCAAATCAATAAAATCATCAACTATTTTTTTGTCTTTTCCTGAGTGACTAATAAATATTTCTTTGGTTTCTTTCATATAGGATTTATTTATTTTCCTGAGTAAAATAAAGTGCTTCATCCACTAATTGAACTATTTCTTCAGAGTTATGTGAGTACTTAATGTCTTCTAAGAAATTAATCAGCGCTTTTTCATTTACATCATCCAAATCAAGATGCTTAATCATTAGCTGAGTAGCTTTAGTCAGGCGTACCTTTAATTCTTCAAGTTGTTTTTCAGCACTACCGTGAAACTTAAATCCTTTTCCGTTTTCGGTATTGATAAGATTGAGAAGTTCCATTTTTGAAGCACGCTTTTGACGTCTATCAAATCTTAAGCCTCTATTCAGATAGGCCTCATAAAGCATTCCTTTAGTTTCGTTTGTTTTTTCTTCTTTTTCCAGTTTCATATTTTTTTGGTTATTTAATTCCTTTACTTTTTTTAAACGCATTAAGGTAAGGGATCAAGTAATCTGGTTCTTTACCCTCAAAATATTCTAAAATCAGAGGATTTTTCGCAAAGAAATGACTTGTAAACTTAATCCAGTCTTCAACGGACAAATCTCCGTTGATTTTAAATAGCTTATTTGATTTACTTTTTACTTGATATTCACCTTTAGTCTTGGTGTTAAAGTTATTATCTCTTCTTTCGAAATATTCATCTTCGGTATAGAGCTGCAGTGCCCCATCAAAATGGCGAAATACTTTTGAATTCATATCAAATTCCGCGTGGACATAGCGTACTGGAAAATATTTTACTTCATTTATATTAATTGTTATACTTGGTTGCTTAAATTCTAATGCTTGGAAAACTTTGATTTCATCATATGTGTACCAATACACATCCAACGCATATGCTTTTGAAAAAAGGAAATCTAGTTCTATATCGTCTAAATATTGTGGTGGTCTTAAGCTGGAAACACCATCTTTTATTTTTGAAATCTCTTTGGTGAATTTTCCACCATACCAGGTATCTTCTTCAATAAGGACTGGACCACCGATGTCTATTCGCACTCTGTCTAAATCCAATGCAATACTCACGTCATTATACTGAAAATCGTGTTTCCAAAAATGCTCAATAAACCTTGGTGCGAAATTATTACCAGAATAAAATCCTCTTCTAAAATAATTGCTAGCAAATAGAATATAGTTTGGTGCAAAAAGTGCACCTTCAGAAAACAATTTCTTTTCAAATAATTCTGAGAGAACTTGAAAATCTACCAAACCTTCTTTATCTACGCTTATATGTTCATTAAGTTTGAGTACTATATTTTCGCAATTACATAAAACACCTAATCCCATTTGGTAGTCAAAATCACTTAGACTCACTTTAATGTTTATGGTTTCACAAAAGCTAATGAAGGATTGGATTAGTTTTGCATTTTCAGACAATTTACACGCCTTTTCTTCTTCTACAAATGCTAAATATTGTTTTATTCTTTCTTCTCTATCCATACCTAATACTCTTTCAATTTAGCTACTCTGTTAATACGAGAGAGGTAGTGAATATTATTAGTGTCTTTCTCATCTTGATTCATAGCCAGTTCAATTTTTTCCATTAATCGGCGAACGGGATTTAAACTTCTTAAGGTTTTTTTGCCCAACAGCTTAAGTACGAACAACATTGGCCCAGTGGGTACACCACTGGCCACACCAATAGCTAGATTAAGTGTTTGCGCACTTAAATCTATAATGACGCCTGTTTTTCTTTGGGATTTCAGAAACTTTTGCACTTCGGTATTATACACTTCAACTTTTTGCTTTTGTTCTTCGGGATTGAGACCTGCCAAAACTTCAAGCAACCTCTTGCTGTTGGGATATACAATCTCTTTGCTCAGAACTTCTTCCAATTCCAGTATTGGTATGTAGTCATTCATTTTTATAAGCTCTATTGGTTCTATAAGTGTGTTCCCCTTTATTAGCTGTTGTTCACCATCAACAAAATCTTTAAGAGAATTGATTGTTGCCCGTTTATAGAAGTTTAATAAAGTACCCATAGTTTCTGTGTAGGTAGCATCTGTAAATCCATCTTGTCCTTTTACTGGGAAATATGTAGCATTCAATGAATTAGAAAGGTGCGCCGCATAGGAAAATACATTGAGCATAAACTCACTACTCTCACTAATGTTTCCCTGAGGTGGATTGTCAATAATTTTGTTTACACCATAAACCGAAGCGCTTAGAATCCCTCCCAATTGTAAAACGTCAAAACTTTCACGCTTGGCGGTAATGGGCCAGGTCAACGTTTTAAAAAGGATAGAAGCATCCATTTTGCTTTTTTTCGCAACTATCTCACTTATAAATTTTAGTTCTTTTATAGAAATCCCATCACCAAATAGGTATTTATCCGCAGTTTCAACTATATCACATTGTTGCAAGCAAGCTACAGCTCTTCTAGAAACAATAGCATCGGGTTTTAAAGCAAAAACTTCGTCAAGAAACTTCCTGTCATAACGTGAAATATCCTGAACGAGAATCAACGTGATACGTTCACGCAGAATTAATTCGAGGAAATCTGACCTTTTTATGGATAGCTGTTTGAACCACTCGTCCATATTTTTGATTATGGGCGGCGATAAGAATATACGTTGGTATAACAAGATGCAATAGCGCAAATCTACATTTGGAAAGACGCTAAAGTCAATATAACAAGCATACTCATTTTCGTTGAGAAAGAAGAGACCATTTTTTCTAAAATTACCTTCGTAAATAGCATTGATATTATCGTACCAGATTGATTCGTCACGTTGTATGAATTTAGGCTTGTTTCGAACAATATGATTGCAATAGTAAACAGTAGCTTCATCTTTTGAAAACCCATTCTGCTGAGTTGGCGGACTTTCAAGTTCGTCTATATGTATTCTAAATTCCAGCCCACTTTGGTGTCTTTTTAAGAAATCTATGAGATTCCCTTCTTGAAACCTTGTCAAAAACTGTTTTTTTCTGACACCGTTTAGTTCTATCCAGTAATTAGCTATATGAATGTTTAAAATTCCTTGTTCATCCGTTATTTTATAAAAATTAATATGTGGAAACTTAGACATTAACATATCTGCCCATCGAGACATTGGCATTAGCACCCCTTGCATTCCTTTGGGGATATCCCTATCCTCTAAAGATGGAATTAATTTGGTTTTCCCTTTAGGTTTTCTTGTAGAAATTGCAACTGGAAGAAAAATAGGTTTAACGGATTTTTCAAATTCTTCTTTAATAGTACTCAAATCAACTTTTCTGTTTTTAATATAAATAATGAAAGAGCCGTCCGAAGTTTGATAAATCAAGGTTTGAAGTTCGGGATATTTTGCTCTTAGATTTAAGTCCGTTTTGCGAACCAATCCATAATTTTTCTGCTCATCGTTTTTAATTGTTATATAACTCATCTGATTTTCTTGCTTCTCTTACCACCTGAAGGCTCCAGCCATCAATTCAATTTCTGCATTTTTAATTCCTATTTCTTGTGCCACAGTTTCCCAATTCTTCACTACGGATAACACTTCATTTAAAATAGTTTCCATTTCCGCATTGTTTAACCTAAAGTAATCGCCAACACTTTTAGCCAAATCAAAGCTTAAAGCGTTATCATCCATATCTATATTTAGAGATAAACCATCTTTTTCTATTGAAGGATTCAGGTCATATGCAGGTGATAAAACCCAACCTTTTTCGGTTAATATAAATCCGTGATTTCGCAAATGGTCATCTGTATTAGATATCGCTATATTAAATACTATACGTCGCCAAAGTTGATGTAAATTAGCCTCGACATCCACACCATAATTTTCTATGAATTCTACAATTTCGAGATAACTTGGCGCAGACTCTTTTATAATATCCTCTGTATTACCTGTCATCGTCATAGCTGAAGCAAAGTGAATTCGTTTTTCAACATCTCTATCAAATCGTTTGGTAAGAAACGTTTGGTACTGACCGCTTATCTTTTCTATTTTGGATTCTGCCATATGTATTCCTGAAGCAGTGGCTAGTCTATAGGCTAAAAACTCCCAAGCGGCTTTATCTATGGTATCTGTCTTTGATGGGAACTTCGCAATCCAAAGATTCTTCTTAAGGTCAAAAATATTTGCCTTTGGTCTAGCACCTCCCAATGATGAACCTGGTGCTATCAATACAGCAATCCATTTTCTTATTGCCTCACTTTGGTCATCACTTTCTAATTGTTTTGCTGCTTCTTGTAATTCTCCAAGCGAAGACCACGGTGGTGTTGGGCTTTGAGCATCGTTATCTAAAAAAGGTCCTTCCAGTTCAGTTTTAAAACGCAAAGCTCCCATTCTACTTTCGTCAAAAACCCCAAGCAAATAATCTATTTCATAAAGTGTAGGTGCCTTTTCATTCTTTGCTCTGGCATCTTGAGCAGCCCTACGTTTCATTAAAGTCTTACCCCAAGTATCTGGCATACTATCTAAAAAAATACCGAAATTCTCTTTGTTAGCTGGATATTGTGGCCCCGAATAAAACTCTATATCCGGGTCTAACAATCGTTGTGCATCGGTTTTTAACCAATCCTTGTCATACTCAAAACTAAATGCTTTTTTTCCTTTAGCAAAGTGAGCGGAAAGTATGCCTACCAAGGTTGGTTTCTCTAAAGCTACCCAATCTGCAAATACGTATATGTCAAATTTTCCTGTTGCCATAATATTTATAATAAATCAAGGTCTTGCAGTTTTCTACCAAATTCATCATCCACTGCTAACTTTAGAAAATCATCTTGAAGATTGAGTACCCTAAATACATTAAAGTACAAACCAATCGCTACAGCTGGGTCGCCTTTTTCAATACGATAAAGGGTAGCTCTATGAATACCTGCACGTTCTGAAACTTGCTCGGTTGTTAGCTTTCTTCTCTTCCTAGCTAGTTTTATATTCTCACCAATGTTTTCAAAAATCTTCTGATACTTTGGAAGAATAATTGTTTTTTTAGAATTCATTTTGTTGCTTATTTACGACAAATATATTATTTTTGTAGTAAATAAACAACATTATATGAGTTTCCCAAAGATTGAAAAGGATATATTAATTCATACGGATAGAAAAGAATTCAAACTTTATACTGATAAAGTCTTGATTGAAAATTTAAAAACAAAAGAAACTCCTGTTGAAATTTCAGTGGATGTAGTTTCATCTGATGAGCCACATATAGATGACAGAGATTGGATTTACAATTCGTCACTTTTCGAAATCTTCGCATCTATACCTTTTATAGAAAATCACGTAGCTCCATTATCAGAAGCATATAACGACTTTTTAGAAAAATTTGATTCATTTCTAGAAATTTTTAAAAGTATGTCACAAATAGATGGAATTGAGATGGCGCCATTTTCACTCCACTTTGAACTGGAAAACACGTATATCTTAAAATTTCTTTTTCATCCTCTACCTGAGAAAATCGATTATGTAACTATGTTGGCTTCTGCCCTTGATACAATCACTCATTTACATCAAGAAAAAGAAAGTGAATTGAAAACAGTCATAAAAACTTCACATTCAAGAAAGAACAACAAAAAGTATTTAACCTTTTCAGATGGTAGCTGGAAGGTACTCAACCCATTATTGGAAGTTGGTAAAGAAATCACCAAAGACTACAGAAAGGACAGGGATTGGCGAGTCAAAAAACCCCACATAATACTCAATCAGGATAATTTTACTCATCGATTTATTTTTGATTCCAATTGGGTATTAGTATTTGACCACTTAGAAACGATGCTAATTCAGCCCAATGACGTAGCATTGTACTCCAATATTGCTGATAGATGCCTGAACCAGGCTATGGAATTTTACGAAAACGTCATTTTACCACGACATAAACAATGGCACGGCAGTTTTCCTTCTTTAGAAAAACAAAAAGAGTATTACGACTATTTTGAGATAATTATTCAGGCGGTCATATTTGCATATACAGCCTTGGAAGCTTTTGCTAATATATGTATACCAGCAGGATGGGAATACCAAACAGAAGCCAATGGTGTAAAAACCATATATTCCAAAGAAGCTATCGAACGAAAATTTGAACTACGTGAAAAGTTTAAAAAAGTGATACGCCCAATTCTGAATTCTCCTGACCCAACTCGTGAGGACTGGTGGATGCCTTTTATTGAGCTTGAAAACCTAAGAAATGAAATTATCCATACGAAACAATCCAGGTCCGAAGAACGCTATGCAAAGTTGCTTTCTCAATCCATTTTTGACATTGTTAGAAACCACAAAAACATCACACAGTTTTACGGGGACCATATCTCTAAATATAGGACTGAGCTCCTTGAAGAGTATCCATATGAATTTGGCTATGACGACGTTATTCCAGGGTTAATGACTGATAAAAATTATTGGAAATCATACAAATCTATTCGTAATATTAATTTCGACAAGTCTGATTAAGAGGAATGAATAAAAGGAACTTAGACGCAATAGAAAAATTATTAATTAAAACAAACTGGTTTTTAAATTATGGCAAAACGTTACAAAGAATATGAAGACATCGAAAAAGAATTTTATTTCTATATAGGACTGCTCTCCGATAGATTTGCCAAAATGGAAGTACTTGTCCGAGATATGCTCGGGGCATTTATATCAGATGATGATGTTCTCAATGCTTATCTTTTTGAAAAGAATAGTCTTGATGCGAATATCAAACTCATTAAAACGATAAATGTAAAATATGACTACGAAAAGAAAATTCTGGCTGAAATTTTAAATGAAGTAAGTTATATAAAATCAGAACGCAACTCTTTCATTCACGGTATATGGTCAGAGCCCATAGCTAAGGACAATGATATCATTATCCATTGTATCAATCCCAAAATGAAATTTGAAAAAGAACCCAATGGTAAAAGATGGTCTTTTGGTCACGGAAAATCGGTTAGACTTACGTATATCAAAAAACTCGTATGTAAAATAGAAGATATTATGGTTTCGCAGAAAGCATTTATCGAAAGACTTCGAAATTTTGATTTGGAATTTTGGATACCAAAAGGTTAAGCTAATTAAAAATTGACTTCACCTCCTCATAAACCCGCTCAAAATTAGCTTCTAAATCAGCCTGAGAAAATTGCTTGGATTCTTCAGGAAGTTGCCTTTGGATTCTTGATAATCTAAACTGAACTTTCTTATCCTTCCCATCTGCATACGTGATAAATTCGCCCTGTTTCAATCTAAAGAACACATCTGCTCTAATTTTCGGGATTTCCTTTTCGCCTGTTGTGATTCGTGTATCAAAATCCAAGTTATGTCCACGACTGATGCTTTTCGTTGGGTCTTTGATGATTTCAAAAAAGCGCTCGTAATATTTGGCAGTATCTGGGTCGTTGACCTTGCCGAAAAACTGATAGGACAGATTGCTCAAAATCGCTTTGCTTGCCTTATCGCCATACATCATATCGTTCTGTATTTTATCCTGCATCACATAAATGGTAGCGATATCATAGCTGCGCAAGGTTGCCGGAATACGATGCATATTCAATAATCGAATGGTAGGTGCCTCTTCCATCAATAAAAAAGACGGTCTTTGACCACGCACACTCATTTGTTTGGTAATGGTATGAATAATGGTGGCAATTACAGGTGAATAGGATGTCTCGTATTTTGGATTGTTCACTACCGAAATGATTGCAGGATTTTCCGCGCTATTGATATTCAATGGCACTTCGTCTGCGGATAGTGCCATAAAAATTCGTTGTGTACTAATTCGTTTCAGCGCATTTGCCAAAGTACTTTTAACACCAGCGGTCTGTCTATCGGAATCCTTCCCACTTATAAAAGCATCTGCCATTGCTCTCGATGTGGTATTTGTTTCCAAAAACTGGATAAGGCTATCTGTATCGAGCATTTGATAAATTGCTATCAAATGTGGTAGCGTACAATATTTGGGATAGTCGGTTTTCAGTTTCCAAATCAATCCACCAATCAAACCCTCAGCAGCGTCGTTAAAGAATTTTGTGGTTCCGGTTGTGCCGCTTTCCCTTTGTTCCAAAAGGTTTTCAATCAATACCCGTGACACCTCATTTACGCTTTCCTCGTTCTCTAAATAGCGTGGCGCAATAGGATTTACCCTATGGATAATTTTATCAAAGGAAATGACCTTAAACGGGATATCGCTATCCTTAAAAAGTAGATACGCCATTTCGGTCAGCTCAAAATCTTTGTAGTCGTGAATGATTCCACAAAAACGCTCTTTCCGGAAATGTTTTAGAAATCCATATACTACACTTTCGGTTTTTCCGCTTCCTGCAGAACCGATTATGGATGCACCTCTTTTGATATTATCCAACTTAAAATTTCCTTTGGTTGTGGCAAAATTGACTTGATATTTTCTATCGCCATTCGGCATCGCTTCAGTTTTATGCAAAAAAACATATAGTCCTATATTAATTAACATTAAAGGACACACCAGATAAAGCAGTATCGATACTAATTCGTTCTGCTCGGTTAAATAGAAAACCAAGCACGAAAGCATTATGAAATTCAAGAAAAGCGCATACTTGCTCACTCGAAACATCGCATAAAAAACAGTACTGGCCACACCAATAATTGAAAGTATCATTATGAGATTGTCTATTTCCATACCCTAAATTCCTATTGAACTTGATTTGATGGCCACTTCTGCGCCCCGTCTTAACCGTTTGAAAATCCGAAGTGCGATTTGTGTTTGACTAACCGGAATACTTGGCACTATCGGTAATCCTGATTTGGTAATCATTTTAAACGCTAAAGCCTTTTCGTTCGCTGGTAATTTCATCAAGGCGGCGAAATATAGATTTGGGCTTTTTACAAAATCCTTTCGTGCTTTATAGGTCTCTGCAAAATTGCGTTTGTAGCCAAAAGCCTTATCAAACGTTTTTTCCGCTTTCGCGAAAAAGGCATCTCTATCGAAACCACGTTTTACGGTTTCCCCATTCAACTTCACATCGGATGCTTTGTATTTGCTTCCGGGTGACAAACTGAATCGGTTTGATGCATCCTTTCGGCTCACGATGATATGGATATGACTTTGGTTTCCCTCTTTTTGCATTCCCTGGACAATCCGCTTTCCATTTTGCTGGTGTGGTGCTTGGCGTTCCAGTTTGGCAATTTGCTTGTTCAGCTTTTTGATATTCCCCTCAGCTCGCCCTTCTTGCACATTTCGGATTTCAGTTTTTAGCTGAAGTATTTTTGTGGCAAAGGGTTGGTTCTCTTTAATCTGAAAATCCGTCCCCTTAAATGTGCGTTGGTGTTCGACTTTAGCATAATATTTAATGTCGTCGATACTGACAGGTCGCCCTTTAATTTCTCTATTAAATGAAGCTACATAATCTTTCATCAGCTCGCGAGTATATCTTTTTAAATCTTCGCTACTGTTCTGAAGTTTTTGCAGTTCATATTTTGAAGGACTCACGGTAATTGAATAGAATCTTGGTTCGTGTTTTTCCAATTTTGCGGTATTTCCATCTATTTCTTTGACTACTTCTTCAGCGGAAATCTCATCGCCATATTGATTGAAAAAATGTTCTATTTCGTGTTGTTCCAAACCTTGGTTTTCCTTCTCTAAATAGCCAACAAAATCTGCTGAACTTTTGGAAAAGTTACCGCCCATTTTTTGAGGTGTGATGGTGATGTACATACGCTAAATTTTTAAAGTTCGTTGTTGGTATTTTGCTTTTCGCGAAAGCGTACTTCTTTCTTTTCCTCAGCATATTTTTTTTCCAAAATGAGCGGTTTCTTTTTAGGTTCTTCCATTACAAAAAGGGATTGCAACATTGCGACCGTAGGTTTGGTTTGGGTCTTTTCCACGTCTCGCATTATGGCGATAACTGCATTTATTCTTTTGAGTAACTTAGCTTCTATTGTACGTCCAGTTGGTCCCAATTTTTCCTTTGGTGATATCTCATTGTAGAGGAAAAAATCAAGGATGTTTTCCATCGCTTCCGTGTGCGTTTTGAAGTGCGTTTTGGAAAATTCCTGAAACCTTTTGGCAGTTTTCCGTTTGAATCTAATAGTGATGAATGAATCCATTTCCTTTCGCTTATTAAAGGTTTGACGTAAATCCATCCCTGTTTACTGGTGTTTCAAGACCATTTGACGCAAATCGATGGATTTTTTATATCTACTTTATTTTTAAGTGCTTAAAAATCAATAGATTAAAATGAAAATAGAATATGTAATGCGGCGTAGCCCGTTACCCTCTTGCTATTCCTTTTCGTCACGCGCAAGCGTGACAAAAATCCATACAATCCGGCTAAAAAGCCGATTGCCATTTTCAGGGAAAATGATTTTCTGATATGTTATTTTTCGATGTGTACGGTTATCGGCGAAAGTCGAAAAGTGGATAACCCTACTTAAATTTGAATGCTAAATTTCAGCGAAATAAAGATACG
>NZQO01000023.1 GCA_002693605.1 Flavobacteriaceae bacterium | reverse complement strand
GTTAACTAGTGTGCTCATTTTTTGATTGATTTATGTTCCCGGGCTGCAGATTTTCGGCATCCTGAGACGTTTTGATGAATGGTATGCAAAGCGGATAGGAGTATAGCCTTCCCTTGGCGGCGTGCATAGTGGCCGTGACCACGGCATACAGCTCGAAAATAAAGAGGCCGAACAGCAACAGGGCCACGATGCCGAAGAGAATGAAATATCCTGTCAGGTTTTCAATATGATGGTATTGTAAGCTCCCTACGGTCTCGTCCAGTTTGTCCACGAGCGAGATGAAATCGACCGCGAAAATTAGAAAGAAGGGGAGGCAGAGCAAGCAAATGGAAAGCGCATATAAAAGTACGCTTAGCTGAAAGTTTATTGCCTCCCTGCCGTGGTGGTCAATAAACCGTTTCTCCTTATTGAAGGTCCAGATCAACAAGGGCGCGAAAAAATTTGCCAAGGGAAAAAAATACTTGGCGAACGTGGAGAGGTGCAAAAGTGCGCCTACTTGTTTTTGGTTTTCTGAAACGGTAGTTTCCATAGTTCAATAATTTCTTATACAAATATATGTTTAAAAAAAGGTATTATGTAACGCATAGTACTACAATTTAACAAAATTTTAAGAAATGGCGGTTTACAATTTTTAAAGTATCTTCGTCGGAAAACCTATTGTTATGGCGCTTTCACCCCGAAAAATAAACACTTTCCTCGCCTTAAAACTGCCTGCTGCCTTTATGTGCGGCGTGCGGTTAAAATCTATAGATGCACAACGTGCCACCACTGCAGTTACTTTTCGGTGGATAAACCAGAACCCGTTTAATTCAATGTTTTGGGCAGTGCAAGGAATGGCAGCCGAGCTTAGCACCGGGGCGCTGGTGATGTCATATATTAAGAAAAGGGGAGAGCCAGTTTCTATGCTCGTGGCTAATAACAAGGCCACGTTTAGCAAAAAAGCAATCGGAAAGATTATCTTTACGTGTACCGATGGCGAGGCGATACGAAAGGCAATCGATGCTGCAATTCTTTCCGGTGAGGGGAAAACTTGCTGGATGCGAGCAGAGGGAAAAGACCGGGCTGGCGATGTGGTTTCGGTATTCCATTTTGAATGGACCGTTAAGGCCAAGTCCCAAAAACACTAGTTTCGCAACACAAAATGTATTGTAACAAAGTCCCTTGTAAATCAACCTATATATGAAAATTATAAAAACAGCCATATGAATGCACACGAGATAGACTATACCATTTACGGTGAGGAAATGCAATATGTAGAAATAGAATTAGATCCTCAAGAGGGGGTGGTTGCCGAGGCGGGAAGCTTTATGATGATGGATACCGGAATTAAAATGGAAACGATATTTGGCGATGGTTCGTCCAAAGATTCGAGCGTACTCGGAAAGATTTTCGGCGCCGGAAAACGCCTGCTTACCGGCGAGAGCCTGTTTATGACGGCATTTTATAACACGGTACCCGGAAAAAAACGTGTTAGCTTTGCCTCTCCTTATCCGGGAAAGATCATCGCGATAGACCTTACCAAATTTGGCGGTAGGTTTATCTGCCAAAAGGATGCGTTTCTCTGTGCCGCCAAGGGGGTTTCCATAGGCATTGAGTTCTCGAGAAAACTGGGTCGCGGTCTTTTTGGCGGCGAAGGGTTTATCATGCAAAAATTGGAAGGCCACGGCATGGCCTTCGTACACGCGGGCGGAACGACGGCAGTTAAAGAGCTTGCCGCGGGAGAGAAATTGAAGGTCGATACAGGATGTATTATCGGTTTCGATAGCTCAGTAGATTACGATATCGAATTTGTGGGCGGTATAAAAAACACGCTCTTTGGAGGCGAGGGATTATTTTTTGCCACACTCACCGGGCCGGGCACGGTATATGTCCAATCATTGCCTTTTAGCAGATTGGCCAAGAGGGTCTGGGCATCGGCTCCGCAAGGAGGTGGAAAGGACAAGGGCGAAGGCAGTATTCTAGGCGGTTTAGGCGATTTGCTGGACGGCGATAACAGATTTTAACACACCTTAGTTTTCAACAAGCAGAATTTTTTCTGAATTTTTTTGTTATATTTAAAGAGAAATCAGAAATCAAACTGCCTATAGATCACGACTACTTAACCTTATTAAAACTCTGTTTAACTATGGCAAGAGCAATGTTTGATTACACCAAGGCTGTTCTCTCAAAAGTCAGTTTCGATGTGAACTTGTTCTGTAAAGAGCTACAGAAAGCCCTAAAAAGATTGCTTCCCTATGAAATTGAGGAGCTGAAACTTTGGGTAGATAAACTCATTACACAGAACCCCCAACTCAATCAATGTCTAATATATTTAAATCCATAAAAAAATCCCTCGGCAAACCCGGGGGATTTTTACTTAACTACCCGACCGTTTATTTGGCGATAGGGTTAATGATCTTGACATCCTGAAAGGCGATGGCACCGCGTACAATACTAGAAATGGTATCGTAAAGTGCGTTAGTGATCTGCATTTTCAGTTCGCTTGTGCTATAAATAAGGCTAACCTCCCTAGCGGGTGACGGTTCGCTAAAATTGCGGAGGTATTTTTTCTTCTCTTCGGAAACATCCAAGGTATGTAGGTACGGCAACAAGGTCATTCCAAGTCCCTCGTGCGAAAGTTTAATCAGCGTCTCAAAGCTCCCGCTTTCCAGTTGAAATGAATCGCCTTGCTGATTCCTGCTCGCCTTGCACAAGTTGATCACCCCGTCCCTGAAACAGTGGCCGTCCTCCAAAAGCAGGATATCGTCTATATCCAAATCTGCGGTTTCCAGCTTATTTTTCTCATAAAGTCTATGGTTCTCGGGTACATATCCCACAAAAGGTTCATAGTATAGAGGGCGCTCCTTGATTTTTTCCTGCTGCAACGGGGTAGCCGCTATCGCGGCGTCCAAGTGGCCCTCGCGGAGCTTGGTGATAATTTCCTCGGTAGTCAATTCCTCAATTTTCAGGTGAATTTTCGGATATTTATTGGAAACCGTTTTACGGAACATTGGAAGCAACGTGGGCATTACGGTAGGGATGATGCCCAATCGATAATCGCCCCCAATAAAGCCTTTTTCTTGATCTACCACATCCTGCATGCGCTCGGCTTCGTTGACGATACTACGCGCCTGACTTACTATCTTTTTGCCTACCGGGGTTAGCTCGATGGGCTTTTTGCTACGGTCAAAAATAAGTATGTCCAGCTCATCTTCCAATTTCTGTATTTGCATGCTCAGGGTGGGCTGGGTAACAAAGGTTTTCTGTGCCGCCTTGGTAAAATTTTGGTGTTCCGCTACGGCGAGGACGTATTTTAATTGGGTAATGGTCATAGCTCTTTCGTTTATACAAAGATACGTTTGTAATTGAAAAAAGTTATACCATACTCTGAAAATTAAGATTTTGCTTATTAAAAACCTTAGTGCCCATTTTTAAAATTTCGGATGTTCTTACATCCGAATCTCTAAGGAAAGAGGCGTACTGGCAACTTGAAACCGGGCATCGTCCCACTTTGGCGGGCCCATGGTCATTACGTTATTGGACACCCCGTACATTTCAATGGGCATCCCATTGGGTTGAAAATCCATTTGCTTGTTTCCATTTTTATCGTGAAAGAGTGTAACGGCATATATTCCTGGCAGCACATTTTCAAAGGTAACGCTCGCTTGCCCATCTATTATTTCGCTTTCTTTACCTTGTGTGGGTTTTTTCATAAAGTTGTCTTCTTCAAACAACGCCACGATAATAGTACCGTCATTTGATTGTACGGGTACGGTAACCGTTATGGTTGTGCCTTCATTGGATGGGGTGGGCGATGGGTTTTGGGCGTTTGAGTTGAAAATGCAAAGCGTGCAGGCGAGGGCGAATAGGATTGATTTCATAATTAGTTGTTTTGAGTTTATAGGCAGCAAAGATGGCTACCCAAGCGGTCATCATAAAAACTGCTTGACCCAACTGTCGATTTCAACTACCGAACCGTTTTTTTGTGTAAATGCTTCGGAAAACTATAAAAGTCCTCGTGCCTTAATCTCCAAATACTTGTTGATCGTACTTACGGTAAGGTTCTCCGGTGCGGTGAGAATGCACTGTATGCCGTGCCTCTGAAGCTCTCCCGCTATTAATTTTTTCTCGTGGATAAATTTCTCGGCGATGGTTTTCTCGAAAATTTCTTCGATAGATTTCGCCGGAATTTCGGCAAACTGCCGCAGTTCGGTATTTTCGAAAAAGATAACCACCAATAAGTGGGCCTTGTTCAGTGCCTGCAGGTAGGGCAGTTGTCTAGTTAGCGCATCCAACGTTTCAAAGTTAGTGAACAACAGTAACAGGCTGCGATGCTTTATAGTTCGCTTCACATCAACATAAAGTCTGGCGAAATTACTTTCCGAAAAATCGGTAGCTGCATTGTAAAGGGTTTCAAGAATAAGCTGCATTTGTGCTGGTCGTCGCTGCGCCACGACCCGGTCTTCCACCGTGCGTGAAAAAGTTAGCATCCCAGCCTTATCGTTCTTTTTCAGCACGATATTGGAAAGGACCAGAGTCGCGTTAATTGCATAATCCAAAAGACTGAGCTGGTTAAAGGGCATTTTCATCACCCTTCCCTTGTCTATGAGTGCATACACCGGTTGCGATTTCTCATCCTGAAACTGATTCACCATAAGCTCATTTCGCTTCGCGGTTGCCTTCCAATTTATATTTCGCACGTCGTCGCCGGCGACATATTCCTTAATTTGCTCAAATTCGAGGGTGTGGCCAATGCGTCTAATTTTTTTCAGTCCAAACATCTTCAACCTACTGGTAAAGGCAAGGAAATCGTATTTTTTAAGCTGAAGGAAGGAGGGGTAGTTGGGCACCATCGCGGCCGCGGAAAATTGTTGTCTCCTGCAAGCCAGGCCCAAGGGCGAAATGGCGAAAATATTTAGGTTTCCGAAGTGATATTCGCCGCGCTGCGTGGGGCGTACCGTATAGAAAATTGTTTTTGTCTGTCCGGGCGAAAGCTTCGATCGAATCTTAAAGTCCCGTCGCTGCCATTGTACCGGTAACTCGTCGATAAGGAATACGTTTACCGAAAATGAAAATCGGTTGGTTGCGTGAATTTTAATTTCATTAACATCTCCGTTGGAAAGTTTTTCGGGAAGTTCGCGATTTGCCTGTATTCCCAATCGATTTCGGTAAAGCAACAGGATATCAATTAACAGGGTGCCTATCAAAAGCCAAAAACTCAATGTTGCGATACCCTTGAGCGATTCAAAAAAATAAGCCATTACAAAGACTAGCACGAGCGAAAATAGCAATGCGAAAAAGCGGTTTTGGAGGTACAGACTTTTAAAGAATCGTTTCACGATTAGCGCGGAATTTCCAGGGTTTCCATTAATTGCGAGATTACCTTATCGGTGGTGAAGCCTTCCATTTCGCGCTCGGGAGTGAGCAAAATTCGGTGGCGCAGGACGGCCGGTGCGACTTTCTTAATATCTTCCGGGGTAACGAAGTCACGGCCCGAAATAGCCGCCTTTGCCTTCGCGGCATTCATTATTGCCAAGGAGGCGCGGGGAGAAGCACCCAGGTATACGTGGGCGTTATTGCGTGTACTCGCTACCATTTCGGCTATGTACTTTAATAGGTGCTGCTCGATAACAACTTTTCTAATGGTGTTTTGGTAGTGGGCAATTTCCATAGCAGTCAGGATGGGAGCAATCATATCGGTTGCTATTTTATTCTCGCGATGGTGCGCATTCTCAAGAATTGTAATTTCGTCTGCAAGCGAAGGGTACGTCACGTTAATTTTAAAGAGAAACCGATCCAGTTGTGCCTCAGGCAGCGCATAGGTACCCTCTTGCTCGATCGGATTTTGGGTGGCGAGGACCAAAAAAGGCGGCTCCATCTCATAGAGCGTACCGTCCATGGTAATTTGGCGTTCTTCCATCACCTCAAAAAGAGCGGCTTGTGTCTTCGCCGGTGCACGGTTAATTTCGTCAATTAATACGATGTTGGAAAATATGGGTCCTTTTTTGTATTCGAACTCACTGTTCTTGACATTGAAAACCGAGGTTCCCAAAATATCGCTGGGCATCAGGTCTGGGGTAAACTGGATTCGGCTAAACCCAACGCTCATGGTTCTGGCGAGTAACTTGGCGGTAACCGTCTTGGCCACGCCTGGGACCCCTTCAATAAGCGAATGGCCGTCAGATAGGATAGAGATGATAAGCAGTTCTAACATATCGTGCTGGCCCACGATCACCTTACCCAGTTCCAGCTTTATCTGTTCGACCGCGACTTGCAATTTCGATAAATCGATTCGCGATTTAAAGGCCATTGATTCTTCCCGTTTTTCTTCCATATTTAGTTTTTAAAATCCTGTATGCGTTGGTTTAGTTCGTTTAAATCGCTTTCAGTGTGGTCCATTTTTGTTTGTAAATGCGCTATACATTCTACTAGTTTTTTGGTAGTTCTGAAACTTGCACCGCTTTTCAGTGACAATTTATGTATAAAATCATCGTCAAGTAGATCGGTGTTCATATAATATAGGGACCGAATGTCCTCTAAAACGAACGAGATCTTCTTATTTATGATATTTCCAGAGTCTTTGTGCTGGTAGTAGAGCTGCCCCACCGCCTTAGTAAAATCGATAGAGCTGTTGGTGAGCGGTTCCATTACCTTGATTATACGCTGCTCCCTTTTCGCCTTGAAAATAACAAGCACGATGAGTCCGAACAGCAATAGATAAAGCGACCATTTTAAGGCACCTTGGGTTAGGATAAAGCGAAGTGGCGTGGAGACGATCTTCCGACCCGATTTCAAGTAGGCGTCCAAATAAATCTGATCTGCATCAATATATGAAAACACGGTTGAGGCGTAGCTGGCGTTGCCGGCCAAAAGATAATAGTTGGAAAATGCCTCGGGCAGGGTATGCAGTAAAAATTTGCCTTGGCCGTGGGCAATTTCGATAAAATTCAGTGCATCGATGGGATTTTCAGTCGACTTGTAAAAACCAATAGCCGTTGTATTGGCGGTATCGACACTCTTGAAAGTAGCTTTGTAGACCCCCTTTTTAAATTTTGAAATGGAATCGCTTTTTTCTCTAAGCGAAAAGAACGCCGGTTCCAGATCGCTTTCGAGTACCGAGTAGCGTGTATGTAGGGTAAACTTTAGTGAGTCTTCGAGGAGGGTGCCTAAACTACGTGCCGACATAAACACCGTATTGCCGGCCGTTACATAATCGCGCAGTGCCGTAACTTGGTTCGCATCAATTTGAAGTGCATCGTTGATGAAAATGTAGGCTGATGGCCGATTATCGGTAACTTCGGTTAAAAATTCAAAAGGATCCTTTCGTATTTCCACCACGTTGGCTTCGGGAAAGAGGATAGGAAGTTCTTCGTGCAGAATATAACTGCCGAAGGGTATTTTATCTTCGGAGGTGTAGCTCGCCGCCCAGTTAACTGGCGTTGGCCTGCTCACCTGGGAAATAAAGAGTAGTAGCAATACCGCCCCGAACAACAACAAAATGTTTTTTGATTTTTTATCGAACATCTTCCAACTGCTTTGAGAGATTGTCGAAATGAGTCTTGGCGCGTCCAAATCCTTCGTTTTCCATCGGAAATTCCCCATACCAAACATACTCATACAGGTACGAAATTTTCTGGAATTCCTGTCTCACGTTAGCTTGTTGGATCTCGTGAGTATAATCGCTATTGGTCTTATCGGGGTCCCATTCAATAATATTACATTCCGATAGGTGCTTGAGTGCACGGAGGTACATATAGCGAATCGCCAAGCGATAGTCATTTTGGCGTAACGCTTCTTGTATATACCCATTCAAATCGACGGTTTCAATATTTTTTTCTGAAAATGTCAGCGGTGCAATTTGTGCTCCTTTCTTCGAAAATAGCGAAGTTGCCCGTTGTCCCGTAAGTATCCGCACGATAAAATATAGGGCAAGGATGATGAAGATTCCGTACACCACAAACTGCACTAGCTCATACGTGCTCGGGTCTACCTCGAAACCGAACAAATCGCCAACGCGGTCCAGCAACCAACTGACGAGACGGGCGAGCAGATTTTCGGCCTCGCCCTCCACTTGCTCATACTGAAACGCCTCGCTGCTGTATTTCTCACTTAAATTTTCGGAAAAATATCGGGCATTAGGCTGGGTGCTATCAATTTGTAAGTGCTGCTTTTCCTGCTGAAATTTTAAATGGTTCAGGCGATAATTAAAGTAGGCGCTTAGATGTGTATTATTCACCGCTTCCAATTTGGTCGATTTTAGCCCGGGCGTGATCATTGTAAAGTTCCTCATGCAACGAAAAATACAGTACACCGTTGATAAATTGTTGCAAGGATTGGTTCAGGGAATATACCACCATAAGGATAGCGAGCCCCAGGGTCCAAAGTATCTTTGAAAACGGAGAGGTATCCAACGCAGCACCCGATTCGACCGAAAAATAGGCATAGATACCCAGTAATACGGCCGGTACCGTTAGCACGAGCATTAGAAGGAGACCAACTAAAATTCCAACGACCAAATTGACCAGTACACTTTTCCAAAAAAACTTAAACAACAAATGCCACCCCTCACCAAGGGCATCGGTAACGTGTTTCTTTTCCATTAACATGCACATAAAGGAAAGTCCCATCCAGGCGGTATAGGCCATAAGCAAGAGATAAAAGGCCAAGGTGCCCACCAAGGGGACGATAGATAAAATGACGCCTAGAATGAAAATTCCAACGTAGATAAGTATCATCAGGACAATGAAAACGAAAATATTGCCCGCCTGCTGTTTTATGAGGGCCCAAACGGTAGTTTTCTCAATTTTATGGGTTTTCTCTGAGTCGTACACAACCATATACGACGCTGCCAGGCTATAATTTAAGATAGCGGTCATTACAAAGAGAATAAAAAATCCCAGCGCACCAAGCCCGATGTAGACGAACGTCTCATCACTGCCTTGACCCATAATACTGGCATTTTCGTTCATTTGGATGGTGCCCATAAAGCCAGTAACCAATAAATAACTAACGCCAATAAAGCCTAAGATAAACAGGCCGTTGTAGGTCACGAAGATATTCAGGTAGTTTTTCAAATTCAGTTTGAAGAATTCAAAATAAACCGAGATGATATCCCCAATGTCACGGGGCTGTCGCATTTCGATATAATTACGGGCCATAGCTTCGATTTAGGTAAATGGGATAAAAAATATAATAGCCGAAAATAAGCAGCAGTGAACTGCCTATGATGGAAAACGACAACCAAAGGGGCATGTTGCTATAGCGGGTAATAAATCCTTCAATAAATCCTGCGATGATGAAGAAAGGAATAGTGCTTACCACGATCTTCAATCCATCCTTGGCGCCCTTTACAAGAGATGTGAGCCGGGAATAGGTTCCCGGAAATAAGATGCTATTGCCCATAACCAAACCGGCGCAACCGGCTATCACAATGACTGAAATTTCAATGGTACCATGCAACCAAATGGTTTTCGACGCCTCAAAAAGCAGTTCCCGGTCATAGAAGAAAGTAAAAAATGCCCCTAGCATAATACCGTTGCTAAATAAGATGTAGGCGGTGCCCACCGAGGTGATTATTCCAAATGCGAACGCGAGAAACGCCACCCGAATATTATTTACCGTAATACCTATAAAAGTGCCCATTTCGCCACCGCTCTTGTAAATGGCGGTCGGGTCGCCCCGCTCAATATTCTCGAGGGTTTGGTTCACGTAGGCATCGCCCAGGATTAGACGGACAAATGAATCGTCGTGAAGGGTAGAAATAACGCCTATTGAAGTGGCAACCGCAAAGATTAGAAACGAAACGAGGAGCGTGCTATGGTACTGTTTGAAAAAGATCGGAAATTCGTATTTCCAAAATTGGAGCACACGGTTTTTGTGTTCGCGTTTACTGCCGTAAATCGTTTGGTGTGCTTGCGAGGCTAGTGCGTTCAAGTACTGGAGGGTCTTGCTTTCGGGATAGTAGGTTTGGGCATAGGCCAAATCATTGGTAAGTTGAATGTAATAATTGGCCAACGCATCTGGATTTATTTTCGAATTTCCCGCAAGGGCCGTTTCAAAAGCAATCCATTTTTCCTTATTTTGCCTAACGAAGGCTGCTTCCCGCATCTTAAAAATTTAGCTAAAGATACTCACTTGCATTTATATGGCAAATTTAGAAATCAATACCACGCAAAACGTAAACTTAGACTATAAAATAGCGAGCGTGGGGGAGCGTATCTTGGCTATCTTAATCGATTTATCCTTATTTTCCCTATACCTCTACATTGTTAACTTTATTACCGGCGCTGTGGGAAATAGCCTTAGCGATAGCTGGACCGTTTTTGGCCTTTACCAACTGCTGCTGTTACCGATATTTTTCTATTCGCTATATATGCACATCCTGTTCAACGGGCGAACCATAGGAAAGATGGTATTGAAGATCAAGGTGGTGCCGGCTACGGGCGGGGCCATACATTGGAGCCAGTACTTGATATTGTGGATGCTTCGGTTAGTCGATATTTGGCTGTTCTTTGCCTCGGTGGGAATACTAACGATCCTTTTTACCGAAAAGCGGCAACGGCTTGGCGACCTTGCCGCTGCCACGGTCGTGATAAGTACCAAACGGAAGGTGGCCATTCACCATACTCTTTTGGAGGATATTTCCGAAGCATATCAGCCCACCTTTTCAGTGGTTACCAACTTAACCGATAAGGACGTACGTCTCATTAAAGAAACGTACCTTGCGGCCGTAGCTTCGCGCGATTTTAAAACGCTTAATGCCTTGCGGGTTAAGGTTGAAGAGGTACTAGGCGTGTCATCCCCATTATACGACAAGCAGTTTATCGATACCGTCCTGAAAGATTATAACCACTATACCCAACACATGTGAGCCTATTTTTATTGATAGATATTCTGGGAACCATTGCCTTCTCTATTTCGGGGGTGCTAACCGCGCTCAAGAAACGGATGGACATTTTCGGCATATTCATCATCGCCTTCGTAACGGCAGCGGGAGGCGGCACCTTGAGAGATGTACTTATCGATGCGAATATCACGTGGATGCGTAATCTCACCTTTGTGTACGTTATCGCCGCCTCGGCCGTATTCGCCATAATTTTCAGGAAAAAATTGGGATACGTGCGCAAATCGCTCTTTCTGTTCGACACTATCGGGATTGCGCTCTATACAGTGGTTGGGGTCGAAAAGGGAATTGCCGCCGGCCTTCCGCCGCTAATCTGCATCGCCCTGGGTACCATGACCGCCTGCTTCGGAGGTGTAATACGCGATATCTTGTGCAATGAAATTCCCATTATCTTCCGAAAGGAAATTTATGCAACTGCCTGTATTGCTGGGGGCGTGGCATATTTTGCCTTATTGAAAACAACGCTTTCTGAAGATATAATTGTAATTATAGCGGGTTCAATAGTCATTACCATTCGACTTTTGGCGGTAACATTTAAATTATCCTTGCCCAGTATTTACAACAAGCGCGAATTGACCGAAGAACCTTAGCGCTGCGGTTTAATCCAATACGGAAACATCTATATATACGTTTTGCAGGGGCCAATCGCCATCGTCGGCGGGCAACTCTGAAATTTCCTCGACCACATCCATGCCCCTGGTAACCCTTCCGAAAATGGTATAGTTGCCGTCCAGGTGGGCCGTGGCGGTAGGCGGACCCAAAAAGATGAAAAATTCGAACGGATGGGTTTTCTTATCGGGGTTTTCGCGGTACTCCTTCGCGCCGCTCACCGTGCCGTACGCGTGGTTGCGGCTGGGTATTATCTCGGCCGGGAGTTCATAGGTATTGCCTATCGCGGTGCGCTTTCTCGCGGTGGAAAAATTATCGCTATTACCACCTTGGATAATGAAATTGGGCACCACGCGACTGAAGAAAGTCTCATCAAAATAGCCGCGCTTTACCAAATAGATAAAATTGGCCCGGTGCAGGGGCGTATCCTCAAATAATTCCAGCTCAATAGCGCCAAAGCGCGTACCAATACGCACCTGGGTTTCTGGATTTTCCTCACCGTACTCGGTAAGAAATGACACCGCATTTTCACTGGTCAACTTCGGAAATTCGATTTTCTTCAGTTTTGCGGCGTTTTCGTTTGGTGAATCGGTCTTGGCCGAATCGATTACCGTTTCGCCCATGGAAGCATTTTGGGACGGCTTTTTAGTATCTTCACAACTTATTGCAAGCGCGAGCGCAAAAACGAGCGGTACAATGTAAAAATTAGGTTTGAATGACATTTCGAGAATTTGAAAAACGGATTGTAAAAGTAACAAAAATGGAACTTCCGGGCGAGGCGGTGCAATTTAAAATGGCCCCCATGGAGCGGTTGGAAGAACTAAAGCGAAACGCCCTGCTGCAGGACAGCGCCCGCAAAGCCGGCGTAATGGCCCTGTTTTATCCGGCGGCCAGCAAGGAGACCCACTTGATATTGATCCTGCGAAAAACGTACAAGGGCGTACACTCTGCCCAAGTGGGTTTTCCCGGTGGCAAGCTGGAGCCCAACGACGCGTCGCTCCAGGAAGCGGCCCTGCGCGAGACCGAAGAGGAAGTGGGCGTACCGCGAAACTCAATTGCGGTGCTACGGCAGTTAACCGAAATCTACATTCCCCCCAGCAACTTTTTCGTACAGCCCTTTTTGGGCATTACACGGCAAACACCAAGGTTCGTACCTCAGGAGGACGAGGTGGAGGCTCTTATAGAAGTGCCATTGCGACATTTTATGGACGACAGTACTTTGGTAACGAAAATGCTAACCACATCGTACGCTACCAATATCGAGGTGCCAGCCTATTTACTTAACAAACACGTGGTGTGGGGCGCAACCGCAATGATGCTCAGTGAGGTACGACATCTATTAAAACAGGCATTGTAATGGGGCAATTTCGTATCTTTGTTGTTCTGCAAAATTTAGAACGACTGTAGCAACCTTGAACCAAAACTCTATGGCGCTTTTTAAAAGGAATCCTTTTGGACATATTTTATTTCTGAAAAAGTGGTTGATTCGCATATTGGGGTCACTGACTCACCGACGCTTTAAGGGGTTTAACCGCCTGGAAATTGAAGGCAGCGAAATTATTAAAGGTTTGCCCGAGAACAACGTACTTTTTGTGTCCAATCATCAAACCTACTTCGCCGATGTCGTGGCTATGTTCCACGTATTTAACGCCAGCTTGAGCGGTCGTGTAGATAGCATTAAAAATATAGGATATCTCTGGAACCCTAAACTGAATATTTACTTTGTAGCAGCCAAGGAAACGATGCAATCTGGATTGCTGCCAAAAATCCTTGCCTATGCGGGTTCGGTTAGTATCGAGCGCACGTGGCGCGCCGAAGGTAAGGAGGTAAACCGACAGGTAAAGATGAGCGACGTTAGCAACATTACCAAGGCACTGAACGATGGCTGGGTAATTACCTTTCCGCAGGGAACGACCAAACCGTGGAAACCCATTCGCCGAGGCACCGCCCACATTATTAAAAGAAACCGGCCCATCGTGGTTCCCATCGTGATCGATGGTTTCAGGAGGTCGTTCGATAAGAAAGGCATTCGTATCAAGAAACGCGGTATTCTCCAATCTATGGAAATTAAGGAACCCTTGGATATCGATTACGAGAATGATACCATCGAGCAAATTGTCGAGAAGTTGGAATATGCAATTGAGCAACACCCCTCTTTTTTGAAGGTCATTCCGAAGGAAGAGATTCAGAAGGAGGAAGATCTCAACAAGGAGCGGGAGTGGCGCTATTAGCCTACTGAAATTTCAACGAAAATTTACAGTTCCATTTTCGCGAGCTCCTTATAGTTGCGCTTTAGGCGTCGCATTAAGATCCCATATACTAAGCGGTAGAAGAGCAACAGTAACCCGATAAGTACAAGGCCCACTAAAAATTGCACCAAGAAGAAAACCGTGCTGAATTTCTCCATCGGTATAGTTGCAAACCCTTCAGAGTCCTGTAAAAGCTCGTACAAACGCTCCCGTTCAAAATAAAAATAAATATTTACCACGAGCAAGCTCAAAGCAGATACCCCAATATTATAGAAAACGAAATACTTGACTGTTTTACGAGTATTTAGAATGTTTCGCATGAGCGCCCGGACCGAGTCGGTAACCTTAATTTTTCTGGAATTTTGCCAAAACAGATAAATAAACACCGCAAAAATGATGTAGTTTAAGATGTTGGCCACGATGGTTATGTCGTGTAGCCCCATCCCATCGTTGACGCGTCGGCTAGATTCGGGAATGAAAAATGAGAGCGCGGTCCAGAACACGAGCTCGGCGATACTTATGTAAAAAATCCACTTCACGATGGAAGATGACTTTTTCAGCAACATTTTGTAAATGTCATTGTAGGTCAGCTTAGGGAGCTCCTGCTCCCTAGACTGCCATTCTTTTTTCAATAGTTCCAGTTCGTCCATACACTGCTCCTCCTATGGATTCAATATTTTACGTAATTTTTCCTTTATACGGTTCATCTTTACCCTTGCATTTACTTCGGTTATTCCCAAGGTCTCTGAAATTTCCCGATAATTTTTATCCTCAAGGTAAAGAAAGACCAATGCCTTATCGATGTCGTTCAAATCCTTTACTGCACTGTACATAAGTTTCAGCTGGCGCTCTGCCGTATCATCGTAGACCTCTGCCTTAATCTTAAAGCTAACCCCTTCAAAATCTTGGGTATGTACGCTCCGTTTCGACTTTCGATATAGCGTAATGGCGGTGTTAAGGGCCACACGGTACATCCAGGTACTAAATTTGGAATCGCCCCTAAATTTTGGGTACGCCTTCCACAATTGGATGGTAATTTCCTGAAAAAGATCGTTGTGCGCATCTTGGTCATTGGTGTACAAACGACATATTTTATGCACAATGTTCTGGTTTTCTTCCAGTTGGCTCACAAAACTATGTTCCAGTTCTTTTGTCAAGGTTGGGTGGTTAGCGGTATATTAGTGATGTATACCTTGCGTTTGTTACAAAAATCCTAAAAAATGAGGTGAATTAAAGTGCCCTGCTCGAGAATTTGTAATTTAGGAGTATAAAATTTCCTATGAATATTCCCGAAACCCAATTACCCCGCATTGTTGTAATAGGTGGCGGTTTTGGCGGCATCAACCTCATAAAGAAACTGCAAAAGGCGAACGCACAGATTGTGCTGTTCGATCGGCACAATTACCATACCTTCCAACCACTTTTGTACCAAGTTTCTACTGCGGGGCTGGAGCCCGACTCCATAGCGTACCCATTACGTAAAATATTCAGGAGGAATAAGCACTTTCACTTTCGGATGGCCGAGGTAAAGCACATCGATACGAATCACAGGGCCGTTTCCACCTCCATAGGTGACCTGGTTTTTGATTATCTGGTAATCGCTACCGGTACGCGTACCAATTACTTCGGAAATGATGCAATTGAGGCGTTTAGTATGCCTATGAAAACCGTACCGCAGGCCTTGGATATTCGCAGCCTAATGCTGCAAAATATAGAGAAGGCCGATATGAGCGATAATGCCGAAGAGCGGCATAGGCTGCTCAATTTCGTAATTGCAGGTGCAGGCCCAACCGGGGTCGAACTGGCGGGCGCCCTGGCCGAATTCCGTAAGGGAATTCTGGAACACGATTATCCAGAACTAGAGGAAGAGAGTATGCAAGTACATTTGCTCGAAGGATTGGATAGAGTGCTTCCGCCAATGAGTGAAGAAGCCTCTAGAATGGCCCAAAAATACCTGGAAAAATTGGGC
>NZQO01000022.1 GCA_002693605.1 Flavobacteriaceae bacterium | reverse complement strand
GATACGTACTAATGTAAATGCTAGGACCACCTCGCTTTTACGACAGGTATTTGCATTGCAAGATTGAAAAGGTTAATATTTTAACACTAAGTAGGTTCCTACAAATTATATTAGCATACTATTAACCAACCCTTTGCACAAATTATCTAGTGTGGACAGTATCTTTGTCTCATGATTTTGAATATGCTGAACGATGGGATTATTTAAAAAAAGAAACAAACTCGATAGACTTAAGAAAAGATATACTGATTTGATGCGGAAATCGTACCAAACGGCATTAAGAAACCGAGACGAAAGCCAAAAGATACACGAACGGGCCGAGCGTATTTTTGATGAGATAAAATACCTTACCGTTCGATACGCCGATAAATAGCCTCTACGAACGTACCTTTGTAAAGTAGCGAAAGGCATTGGCCATGCGCGAACCATACCAACTAAAGTATTCTCCATCCACTACCCTAACCTCCGTCTTCAACACCTTTTCAAGCTGCGCCGCATCTTCGTCCTTAAACGGAAATGGCTCGGTAGACAACAACACTAAATCTGCTGTTTTCAATGCCTCCAATTCTATTTCGGGATATCTACTTTCGCTCCCCGCAAAGATATTCTCGAAGTTATTCAACTTGAGCATCCCATCGATAAAGGTATGGCTGCCCACCGCCATAAAGGGGTCCTTCCAAATAAGGTAAGCCACCTTTTTTCTGGGCAGTTTTTCTGAAAATGCAACGAACTCCTTTTTTTCGCCTTCAATTTCCGAAATTAAACCAGTAGCCTCCAATTCCTTTCCAAAAAGTTGGCCCACCAGGGCGATCATCTCTAAACTTTCCTCATAGCTATTTATATCGCTAACCCAGACGGGAGCAATTTTACCGAGTTCCGATACCATTTCCGCGGTATTTTCTTCTTTGTTGCAGAGAATAATATCTGGAGCTACCTCCTTTATTTTTGAATAGTGAACCGATTTGGTGCCGCCAACAACCGTAATTTCTTTTCGGAGCTGTTTGGGATGAACGCAGAATTTGGTAATTCCCACCAACGAATCTCGCAATCCAAGATGTACTAGCAATTCGGTTTGGGAAGGAACGAGCGAGACAATACGCCGTGGCGTCCTGCGCAGTTCAATTTCCCTGTTAAGCTGATCGTTAACGCGCATCGAGAATAAGCTGCATTTCCTGTTGAAGTTTTTCGGCCTCGTGTGCAGCCGCTTCGGCAAAGTTTTCGCCTTGGCCGGCATAGATAATTCCCCTAGAGGAATTGATCAACAAGCCAACCTGTGGGTTCATTCCGTACTTGCAGACCGATTGTAGGTCGCCCCCCTGCGCGCCAATTCCCGGTACGAGCAAGAAACTGTCCGGTACGATATTTCGGATGGTCTTGAAATATTCTGCCTTGGTAGCGCCTACGACATACATTAATCGGTCGCTATTTTTCCACGATTTTGAAACTTTCAGAACTTTTTCGAAAAGTGCCTCGCCAGAATCTTCTTGAGTCTGAAAATTAAAAGCCCCTTGGTTGGAGGTGAGTGCCAGCAATATGGTATGCTTATTCTGAAACTCCAAAAACGGTTCTACAGAATCACTCCCCATATAGGGCGCAACCGTGACTGAATCGAACCCCATATCGTCAAAGAATGCCTTGGCATAGCGCGAGGACGTATTGCCAATATCGCCACGTTTGGCATCGGCAATGGTATATATTTCAGGAAAGTTTGTGCTCAGGTACGCTATCGTCCTTGCCAACGCTTGCCACCCTTTTATTCCATAGGCCTCGTAAAAAGCAGTATTGGGTTTGTAGCTTACCGCCACGTGGTGGGTGGCATCAATAATAGCCTTGTTGAAAGCGAAAATAGGATCTTCGTCCTGCAGTAAATGAGTGGGTATCTTTTCCAGGTCAACGTCTAAGCCAATGCATAAAAAGGACTTCTTTCGTTCAATTTCGGCAACTAGCTTTTCCGTTGTCATAGGTTAAAATGTTTCGCCTGCTTCCTTGAGTTTTTCGGTATTGCTCACCAACTGAAGCTCGTCGATAATTCGCTGCACATCGCCATCGATAATATTTCCGAGGTCGTAAAGCGTTAAATTAATGCGGTGGTCGGTAACCCTACCCTGCGGATAGTTGTATGTTCTAATTTTCGCGCTCCGGTCGCCACTGGTAACCATAGATCCGCGCTTGGCGGCATCTTCGGCCTGCTTTTTTGCAAGTTCCATATCGTACAGGCGCGAGCGCAGTACCTTAAAGGCCTTTTCCTTGTTCTTATGTTGGGATTTCTGGTCCTGGCACTGGGCGACGATTCCCGTGGGTTCGTGCGTTAACCGCACGGCGGAATAAGTCGTGTTAACCGATTGGCCACCGGGGCCCGAGCTACAGAAATAATCGATACGAACATCCTTAGGGTCTACCTCGATATCGAACTCTTCCGCTTCGGGAAAAACCATCACCGTGGCGGCACTGGTATGCACACGGCCCTGGGTTTCGGTTTGCGGCACTCGCTGTACGCGATGCACGCCGGCCTCAAATTTCAAGGTTCCATAGACATCCTCACCTTCAATTTCAAACTGTATCTCCTTGAAACCGCCGCTGGTACCTTCGCTAAAATCTACGGTAGTGGTTCGCCAGCCCTTGCTCTCGCAATATTTCGAATACATACGGAACAAATCTCCGGCAAAGATACTCGCCTCATCGCCACCCGTACCCGCGCGTATTTCCATCACGGCATTTTTGGCATCTTCCGGATCTTTCGGAACCAAGAGAAATTTTATCTCTTCTTCCAATTTCGGGAGGCGGCCCTTGGCCTCTTCCATCTGCATTTTGGCCATTTCTACCATTTCGGCATCGCTACCGTCCTGGATTATCTCATCGGCCTCCTCAATTCGGCCCTTCACCGTTATATATTCCTCGCGCTTGTCCATTAAAATGCGCAAATCCTTATATTCCTTATTCAGCTGAATGTATCGCTTCTGGTCGCTGATAATATCTGGCTGAATGATAAGATCGCTCACCTCGTCGAACCGCTGCTTTACTATTTGAAGTTTTTCTAACATAGTATGTACTGATTGCCCTAGCTTTTGCAAGGCAGGTGCAAATTTACGATAAATAACTTAATTAAATTTTCCGGTTTTCTGAAATGATGGCGCCACTTCAGCCCCGCGAATTACAACGGTCTAGTTACGCGGAAATGGACACGGGCGTTCCTTATTTACCGATACGTAAATTCGCCAAATTCAGATTTTATGGTAAGTTTTTTCGGTCCGGCCACTACCTTGCCAATAATTTTGGCCGCTACGTTAAATGATTCCGAAATTTGGATAATTTCAGATGCGATTTCCTCAGACACGTATAGTTCCATGCGGTGGCCCATGTTAAATACTTGGTACATTTCCTTCCAATCGGTCTTACTTTCCTGTTGGATTAATTTGAAAAGTGGCGGAACTTCAAAAAGATCGTCCTTGATAATATGCACGTCATCAACAAAATGGAGCACCTTGGTCTGGGCACCGCCACTGCAATGAACCATCCCGTCGATCTCGCCTTTATCTACGGTATCTAAAATCTTCTTGATTATAGGTGCGTAGGTTCGGGTTGGCGATAGCACCAATTTTCCCGCATTGAGTGGAGATTCATTTACTGCTTCTGTCAATTTTTTGGAACCCGAATACACCAATTCACTTGGAACAGCAGCATCGAAGCTCTCTGGATATTTTTCTGCCAACGTCTTGTCGAAAACATCGTGCCTAGCCGAGGTAAGCCCGTTGCTGCCCATACCGCCGTTATATTCAGTTTCATAAGTGGCTTGCCCGTAAGAGGCCAAACCAACAATTACGTTTCCTGCCTTAATGTTGGCGTTGTCAATGACATCTGTACGTTGCATACGCGCCGTTACGGTAGAATCTACGATAATGGTACGAACGAGGTCGCCAACATCGGCCGTCTCCCCCCCCGTAGAATAAATGGTCACGCCAAATTTTTCCATTTCGGAAATAAGCTCTTCCGTCCCGTTGATGATAGCAGATAGTACTTCGCCCGGAATGACGCTCTTGTTCCTTCCAATAGTAGAGGACAGCAGAATTGTATCCACAGCCCCCACGCAAAGCAAATCGTCAATATTCATAATGAGCGCGTCCTGGGCTATTCCCTTCCAAACCGACAAATCACCGGTTTCCTTCCAGTACATGTAGGCGAGCGACGATTTCGTTCCGGCACCGTCGGCGTGCATAACGAGACAGTATTCCTCATCTCCCGTTAGGTAATCTGGCACAATTTTACAGAAGGCCTTCGGAAATAATCCCTTGTCGACATTCTTAATTGCCGCATGAACATCTTCCTTTGATGCTGACACACCGCGCTGCGCGTAGCGTTTTGAAATTTTTTCGCTCATTATTTGATCGTTGTCCCGCAAAAGTACGGATAAAAAAAAGCCCACAAAAGTGGGCCTTGATAAATGGTTAATTAGATTATTCCCAATCGGGCATGAAAGCATCTTCAAATTTCAGTAAGCGCTCCCCGCTACCGGTTTGTAGATCGACATTAATAGTATACACGTCGCGCTGTGAAATCCCGTCATTAGAAGTTCGGGTAAAGATTGCCTCGGCCTCGTTTGGGGAAAAAATAGGATCCAGGTCATTGAAGCCACCGGCAGAATTGTCCCCGGAAATGTTAATGGCGGTAGCAGCGGCAATATCATAAACAAATAGCCTAGAAGCCAATCTTCTGTAGTTATCGCTCTCAAAACCTGAGATATCGTACGAATACAGCACTAAATTTTTAGTCACGGACAGATCCAGGCCACTGGCCGCACCGTCGACTCCGGAAAGAACATCGGTTAGCACGTTGCCGTTAAAATCGATGGTGTAAATTGCAATGTCATACCCATTCTGATTGTTGGTCTTTAAGGCGATCACCGTCTCGTCGTCACTCACGTCCACTTCCGATATAAAAGACCCATCCGGTGTTTGGTACACGAGCTCGAGGCCCTGTCCATTCGTGTTAATTCGGTACAGCTTGTTATAGTTCGGGAAGTAAATTTTATCGCTCGTTGGCGGCCAGGAGAAATTGATTTCACTTAGCTTAAACCCATTGGGTCGCACCAAATTCGTAATTTTTTGTTTATTGGTCCCATCCAGATTCATCGTGTAGAGATGGACCTCGGCACCATCGTTCTGCATAAATGCTATCCTTCCTGCTGCCACATTTCGCCTGGGTCTATAACTATTCTTTTCCAGCGAGGTTAATCGAAATTCATCGGTGCCGTCGGATGAAAAAATCACGTTATTATCGTCTATCGTTCGCACAAATAAGAAACGGTTATCGGAGGGTGCGTTGATGACATCGAACGTTGACAGTGGGCTTATCACCGGTTCGTTCACGTCATCGGTAGCAGTAACCTGCCACACATAGGTAGCGCCAAGGGTTAATGGTGAATAGGTATAGGAAGTGTCGGCAATATTTTCGAATTCGAAAATTTCATTATCGGTAATATTGCGCAATTCAAGCGTATAGTTAATTGGATCATTATCTGGATCGGATGCGCGCCACTGGAAGGTTACCTCGATATCCTCCACCGTCGAATTATCTACGGGAAACACCAATCTAGGTACCGTAGGCGGCATATTATTGGCGTTGGAAATTTCCAGTTCCAGAATTACATTGGGCGTGTTGGAGCCCGTAAGCACGGCAGGCTCAAACGCGGCCAAGTATCCGTCCGCACGCGCCTCGACCGAATATTCTCCAACAGGAATATCGGTAATAACAAATTCACCATTCTCATCGGTGAATACCGTACTGGAAATTGGCTGGGTAGAGATGCGCGCATTGGCGATAGGCATATTGGTAACCGAAGCCACTACCACACCCGTTAACGTTCCCGTATCGTTCTCACCAATCTTATCTTCCTCACAGGCGAAGAGAAGAACCAGAAAAACAAATGAGGAGAGTAATGCTATATTTTTTCTTATCTGCATCATAATACACTAAATTTTCGATGGTGTTTTAGTTCGTTTCCGAGTATTGAAATTGAAGTTAACACCTACTCCAAAGTTAAAATAATTATCGTCCCTCCTACCGCTCACTTCATTATCAATTTTATCGGAAAAAACAGTATTGTAATCTCCGTTTACTTCAAACGAAAAACGTTCGGACACTTTATATTCAAAGCCCAAACCGGCCTTCAGTTTGAAAAAAGTATCTAATTCCTGTAGAAATTTGAAAGGCGAGTCGTCTACGAAAATCATAAAGCCCGGCCCTCCGTAGATAAGCGGTGAGAATTTATCGTGTGGCAGTATCTTGAACTCAGCATTCAAGTTCTGTGAAAACCACCAATACCTATTGCCCGGATTAGAATTTAACCGAAATAACTGCGCATCGGCTCGTGCCGCGAACCAGGGCGAAAAATGATATTTATAACCTAGTTCCCCCTTAAAGTCGGGATCGGCATCGGCAAAGTCACCGTCAATATAGGTGCTTCCCACTGCCAGCCTGAGCGTATGCGAGTAATCGTTTTTTTGATAGGCGCGTTCGTATAGGCCTGTATTGTCTTCTTCTTCTTTCTCTTCCATATACGCCTCAACAATTTCCTCATTAAGTTCGGCGCCGTCCTTGGTAGACCATAATTTTTCGGCAATTCCTTCGATGATTAGGGATACAACGGCTTTTTCAATTGCCTCTTGAACGGCCATTTGCGTAGGCTCGTTCTTCGTAAATCCTGTTTCGGCTTCCAACAGTCGCTTGAAGTTCACGTACCTGAAGATGCCAATATCCACTGCCTGTGAGAGAATGGTTTTTGAAACATAAACGGTTTTGAGCACCTCGCCACTCGAGGTAGAAACGGCGCGTAGGTAAATGGTAATCCGGTCTTGCCGATACTGTGTAGATCCGCCCACACCGAAATACCGAGCGCCCAGACCGCCGGTTAATATATTGGTATCATAGGAAATTACCCCACCTTCCAAAAGGATTCCGGCAAATAATAACGGATCAATTTTCTTGGGAATGGCATTGGGACTTGGCCTGTATTCATCTCGCGTACTGCGAATGATATTTCTCTCGTTTAATAGGTTGTTAATATTCTCGCGCTCAATGGGGCGAAACCACTTAGAGTCTTCCAATGCCTTAATGAGAATAGTGGTAGCCCCCTGGGTAATTGCGGTACTGAAGGTGCTTCCCGTTTCAATAGCCTTATATTGTCCCGTTTGGTCCTTAAAGTTATAGACACCAACGATAATGGGCTGCTCGGGCTCGGGCAGTTCCTCCAACTTGGTAGTTTGCTCGCTTATTTCGCCGAAACGCGCATCCTGTGGCCCAACGGGCTGGTTAAAGTAAGCACCGCAACTGGTTAGTAGCAGGGTAGATAATAATAAGAAAACTGTCTTCTTTACAAGTAGTTTATAGGACATAAGCACTAATTTGGAACAATTATTTGTGTTTGGTCTCCTGTGGTGGTATCCAAAATATTTATCACCAATCCATCGGACGATTCAAAAACCTCGAGCTCTAGACTTCCAAAAGTGCTTGTTCCCGGTTCAAGAATATCTTCTCCCAATTGATCATCCAAAAGTCGGCGCGACACTTGGCTAAGCAATTGCTGGTTTAGTGCTTCGGTGAAAATATCCAAATCGCTCTTTTCCTCCTCTACCAACGATGGATCCTCAAAGGTGTTCTGTGCATTCGCAGCATTCAGTAGCCACTGATAGTTGAAGGAGTCTCCCCCAAAGGCCGGGTTTACGGGCTCGTATACCAGCTGCTGCCCTTGCATGTGCATCCCGGTAAAGAGTATGGTGAGAAAGATAAGTAAGGTTTTCATTTCTTTATTTTTAATATCGTTGTACCACGTTTGGGGTGTTCTTCAAACTCTGAAGATACAAAAAAACTCTATTAACAGATTCCTTGGCCACTTGTTTTAAAAAAGAGGACTGCGGCCTAGTAATAAATTCGACTATCACCTTGCTACCTACCAACACTTCGATTTTAGTATTCGTGCCTAGGGCTAGCTTCTCAGATATGGTTATTAATTCACTGGAATCAATGTTCTTAGAAAGAAATTCTGAATAGAACTCCGCGTAAAAATCGCGCCCGGGTCGCGTTTTGGTATCTTCTACCACGATTCCGTTGCTCATAAATAAATTATCGACCGAACTAGCTACGTCTATAGACTGAATGTTATCTACTTCCACTTTACCGCGAGCAGTTTCCGATTGCAAGGTGCTTAAATCTGAGTTGCCGTACACTACCATTCGGTCCTTCCCAATAAGGTTATCTTGTAAATCGTAAATGAGAAAAAGCACAATAGTTTTTTGGTTGTCGAGCACTTCGAATGTCTGGGTTTCAATATTTTTCTTAACACCGGGCTCTATAACGAATCGACCTTCAAAATCTTCCTTATTAATCTCCTCGGTCACCAGATCATGATCAATTATAGAAACAACATAGCGCAGGCTTAGCGTTAGGAAGGTTTTATTAAAGGCAGAGCCAGTTACCTTGGCCAGGCCCTCGCCTCCCTTTGAAATATCGATTAATCCCTCCACATTCTCATTATGACGTTGGGAGGTGCCGGTATAGGCTATGAATAGCATTATACACAGCAATGCTGTTTTAATATGTAAACTATAAGAAGTCCCCATCTCGGACCGTTAATTAAAGTTGCGCAAGGTGATGGTCTGTCCTTGCCCTTGCATGGTTACCTTTAATTTTTGCGAAATGCTATTCTCGCCAAAAAATACCAATCCCTGGTTTCTGCCCCGCTGTAGTATTTCAAGATCGTGTAGCTTAGAAGTAAAGGGGCTAACGTCTATAAAGCTATGGTTATCGCCCTCCTGGATTACCGACTGACGTATGTTGGTGGCATCTACCTGTAAGTTAATGTCGTTGGAATTTCCATTCTGTATAAGCGAAATATCACTCACCGCCGAGGTCGCGTTTACAGCTACCTCATTGAAACTTCCTATCTGGTTCACAAATACCTTGTTGGAAGCTTGTGCCAGCGTTTCGAGGTTTGCATTTTGAACCTGGAGATATTGTGCAGACAAATACCCCAATTCTACTGCTTTAGAAGGCAACTTGTCTAGAATGGAAGTGGAGCTGCTGCCCTTATAAGTTTGGGCAGTGGCCGCCATCGTGAACAAAGCCACTGACAATGCGAGTACTGTTCTTTGTATATTTTTCATGGTTTCCATCTTTAAATTTACTGTTT
>NZQO01000021.1 GCA_002693605.1 Flavobacteriaceae bacterium | reverse complement strand
TGTTCCTGTACACCGATATCTTTGTCATTAAACTCCTGTCCGATTCGGCTAACATCGATATCGCCAACTACAGTTTTTCACTCAACATTGCAAGTATGTTGTTATTGATACCAATAACTCTAGTTCAGGTTGATGTGGAGAAATTGAAACGTGATTTTCTTTATGTAAAAGTTGTAAACCGAAAGATAATCCGTCTCGTAGCACTACTGTTTATTGGGCTTATCGCGGTATTTTATATATTGACTCAATTTTTTCTGCCAGATTATAGGGACACATTTATTATTTTCCTGATAATATTGATGGCCAAGGCAGTACAGTCAGCCGCCCCCTTGTACGGTACCATGATTGTTATAAAGAAACGTTTTAGGTTAAATTTGAATATCAATATTATTTCGTTGGTAATGAACGTCATTTTAAGTTCACTCGCTTTTTACCTTTTCGGGCTCTATGGAATTGCTTTCGCCAGCTTGATTGTTTTGGCCTTTAGAAACGTGTTTTTGGTCCGCGCATATAAGAAAATCTATCTAAACTAATAACTCTTTACATGGCTGGAATTTACGGGACATTTCTAAAGGACGAAAGCAAAGAAACCAATGGGCTGGGCCAATTTCTATCGAAGCTAGAGGTTCAAGATGAATTAGCCGTCTTCGGGGGAACTGTAGGCCGAAGAACCATTTCCAAACTCCCCGGCGATAGGGTTTTTGAAACTATCGACGAGGTCACTATTTGCCTAGAAGGGGCAAATCTAAATGAGACGGATAATTTGGGCGAGTACCTGATGCACCGATATTCCAAATATGGAATTAAGGGGATAGAAGAACTGAAGGGCACCTTTTCGGGATTCTTATTCGATTCTAATTTAAAGAAAATATATCTCTTCAACGACCATCTTAGCACCAAGAATATTTTCTACTATTATGACAAAGAGCACGGTTTTCTATTTGCCTCGGAGCTGGCTGCTATTTCAAAATTTCTTCGTTTGGCTGAAATTCCCTTTTCTTTAGACCGGGACGGCGTTTACATGATGGCACTATACGGGTTTTTACTAGACGACAAAACCTATTTAGAGGAAGTAAAGAAACTGCCGTATAGCACTATTTTAACTTACAATATTGTGGAAAACACGCTAGCGATCGAGCGTACCTACAGCTATGCGGCAGAAAAAATAAACCCTACGTACAACGAGGCCATAAGTTCCATTAACGATTTAATGGAAAAAAGCGTTAGCCGATGTTGGTCTAAAAGCCAAAACGACACGAGTTCGCATCTAGCCCTTTTGAGCGGCGGAATGGATGCGCGGACCAATATTGTAATTGCCCGCGACTTAGGTTTCAAGGGCATTAAGAGTCTTACGTTCGGGCAATCTAACTCAAAGGATATTCAATACGCCCAAGAAATAGCCATTGGCGAGAATTTGGATCATTACCAGCGAATACTGGATTATCCTACCTACCTCACAGAGAATATCCTTGAGAATTTGGTAAGGCCCAATGACGGGCTTATTATGTTCCACAGCTCGGCACATACTTCTACCACGGTGCGCAGCCTTAACCTTAGCAACCATTCTGTATTGCATACCGGCCAAATTGGTGACGCTTTGTTTGGCTCTTTTACCAAAAGCGACTACGATTTTCATAAAAATAGGGGAAATATTGGGTATACGGGGTTTATTTCGGAAGGCGCCCTGCTCGATAAAATATCGATCCTCCCGGAAATAATCGAGAAGTACAATGACCTAGGCCTGGAACTTTTTACTTACGAGCAGCGAATTATTAACGCAACCCTCTACGGAGACAGGAGCTTGAATAACCATATTGATAATATTTCCCCATTCTTTGACAGAGACCTATTGTCGTATTGTATTTCGTTGCCCAATTCGTTTAAAAAAGATCAACAGATCTATTTCGATTGGCTTCGGAAGCATCATGGCCGCGCAATTGAATATTCCTGGGATAAGATAAACATGATTCCGAACTCTCGTTGGAAAATACGATATGGAAAACGCTTTAAGAAACTGAGTAATGGGGCAAGGAAATATTTCAATTACAATTACGAAAGTATGAATCCGTATGGTACGTGGGTCAAGAAATTCCCCGTTCTTATGGAAACTATGGACACCGTATTTTATACAGAAATTAATAGATCCTACATTGATAGCGAATTGCGAACAGACCTTACGGCTATTTACCAGAAAAATATTTTCGAATACCGAAACAAGTTTGCCGTGTTAACTGCGCTATTGGCAATGCGCCTTCACCTGGAAACGGAATGATGTCGAAAAGTTACCATATCTATCTGGAAAAGAGCACCCAGTGGCTATTTATATTGATGGCCTTTGCGTTGCCACTCAATCTTCTCCTGAATAATTTGTTGCTCACCGTTTTTATAGTAACCTTTTCCATCTATAAACTCACTGAAAGAACTTTTTTGAACCTAGAGGCGGTTAAATCTAGATGGGGGCTACTGTTGCTCCTCTGGTTGCCATTTTTGCTACCGCTGGCGGGAATGCTATATTCGGAAAATACCAAGGGCGGGTTGCGCCTGTTAGAACGACTTGTGCCCTTGGTGTTCACCGTATATTTTATTGTTCAGAATCGAGGTTTTTTTGCGGCGCTCTATCGCCCGCTATATACTGCATTGGTAGTGGGAAGTTTATGCGCGGCATTTATCAGCTGGGGCCTAACTTTTTACGAACTCCTACACGGGGGACATAGTCTTGGCAACATTTTTACCCAGGAGTATGGGTCGCACAACCTGGCCGAGCGGATAGGAGTCCACACACCATATTTAGCCTTGTTTACCAATGCCTCCATAGGGTTTAGTGTATATAGCCTTTACGACCCAAAACGGATACTGCCTAAACCGTTGCTTGTAGTGATTATACTGTTGTTGACTGTCTTCCTATTCACCTTAATGGCAAGAAACGGAATCTTTTGTTTCCTGTTTTTTGCAATACTCTTGCTCGTTAAAGAACGCAAATATCTATTGCTATTAGCAACGGTGGCGATTATAGCGCTATTGTCGCTTTACGTTTTCTCGACCGAGGAGAACTACCTGAGAGACCGATTCTTCAACAGTGTCAATATTTTTGAGGAAGAAACCGTTTTCAGCAAGAAAGATTCACGGTTTGAAAGGTGGGAGGCCTCCATAGCCGTATGGGAGCAATTTCCTTTAGTGGGCCCGGGTACTGCGAGCGCAGATACCTACCGTAAGGAAATTTACGTTCAGAACCTCGATAGTGAGGCGTATAACAACGCGTACAATTCACACAATCAGTTTTTGGAATATTTGAGCACCTACGGCAGTCTAGGGGGAATTGTATTTTTGTTATTGTTCTTTGTACTGTTCTACCTTGCCGTAAGGGCCAATTCGTTTTTTGTGCTCTTTATCGTGTCCTGTTTTTTTATAGCCAATATCACAGAATCGCTGCTTCAACGGTCCTGGGGCGTAGTGTATTATTGTATTGTGGTGCTAACGGTACTTGCTTTTCCGAAAAATTTACAAACTGAAAGTAATGGCTAGAATAAGGATAATCATATTAATGTCGTTGCTGTGCTTGTCCTGTCAAGAAAAGCGACAGCGGCAGACTGTGGCTGTGCCCGATTCTATTATAGAACACCGCTTGACCGACGGGGAAAACTTGGAAGCTTCGAATATTAATTTTGGTAACAACGGCGCGGCTTTTTTGCCAGCTACCAAAACAGGCGAAATAGCTTATCTTTCCGTCGATTTTCCTGAGGTTTCCGCTACATCCATGAATATGAGCATGTGGATTCGCTTTTCCGATACCGACCCTCGGTTACCGCAAATGATTTTCTCGGCGCAGGATAGCCTACAGCCCCGTGCGCATTTTAACCTTTGGGTGGCCGGTCACCGTATAACGGGAGATTTTTTTGGACAGCCTTTGTGGGCCGAAAATTATAACTACAATAATGGGCGTTCGGCCCAATTTTATGACCTTTTCAAATTAGAGCCTGGAAAATATTATTTTCTTTCTGTAAATCTTTCATCGGGCAAATTGGAGATTTACATCAATTCAGAATTGTATTCTGAACACGAGAATCTTGCGCTAGGTGCTCGGGAAATTCAAAAAGTATATTTCGGCGCCGAACCAAAACAGGGCGAGTTTATACATCCCTTTTATGGTAATATCCGGAATGTTACGATTTTTAATCGCGCGTTGACCGAAAACGAGATATATTCGTTGAGCGTAGCGACGTTTAAGGAGGTCGAAGAATTCAACAGGCAGTTTGAGCTAAGTAAATTTAATTTTGACGCAAATGAGTAAGAAGAAGGATGTTTTTAGCAGTCTATTCTATGTAATCTTATTCTTGATCTTTCTCAAGTTTACCTTCTCCTACCTCAACGTGGAGCTAGGTTGGTGGCTAAGACACCTAACGCCGAATATTGACAAGTATAACTTCTTGGGATTGCCGCCAGATTTTCAGGAATATGTGGAGTTTTTGCTAATTCCGGCAATGGTGTTCTATCTTTTCTCCAATTTGAGCAAACTGGGGGCGATGCTTTTTCCATTCATCCTCACATTTGTGATGTATTTTTTGAATGTGGGTACCGCAATCTACAATGATATTTCGGTAATCGATTCGCTAACGTTCTCTTTGAAAATTTGCTCTCCGGTATATTTCCTAATGGTAATTTTGGTTGAGCATAAGCGTAAACAGTTCGATATTGAAACCGTATTGTTCCGGTTTATATACTACCTCCTATTCCTTTCGGTAATCGCGCTACTTGTTTTCGATGTTAGCTACAATCGCGACTCAGAGCGTTGGCCAGTTTACTTTTCTGGGCTACATACCCATAATTATGTAATGGTTTGCTTGTTTATAGGAATTGCAATGCGAATACGAGATCGCTATTACGCGCTCTACGCGTTTATGTTCTTCACGTTCGTGTTCCTAATACTGGGGTACAATGTTCGTACGGCACTCCTATTTTACTTGGTATTTATACTGGTAATGCTCTACAAAACCAATAGTTTTTTTAAATATGCGTATGCCAAGGCAATTATCTACCTCCCTTTCCTGCTAGTGTTTGCTATTGCCATATTGAGCACGGTCGATCTAGATTCGCTCTCCTCTGGCAGGATAACGATGTACCTCACCAAATTGGATATTTTAAAGGATTACAGTTTTACCGATTACCTATTTGGTCGCGGCAAGGGTTCCGATATGGTAAGGACTTCAGAATGGTGGTGGGAGAAAAAAGGTTCGCATAATGACTTTCTAACTTATATCGTGGAAAATGGAATACCCTTTACGATACTATTCGCCACGCTTATCACCTCGTTACTCACTATATCCCGTAAGATTTCGGTTTTTAATATAGCTCTCATCATTGGCTATTTTATCACCTCACTTTTTAGCAATGGGTTTGCCACACGCCCCTTGGCAGCTGATATTTTCTTTCTGGTATATGCGTATATTTATATAAATAAGTCATCAACACAGCCCCGATGGGAAGGAAAATAGCTTTTATAGGCCCCTTGCCGCCCCCCGTTGGCGGTGTAGCTTTGGCGAACCTTCGCGTACAGCGGGTACTAACCACTATCCGGCCGCACGACACGATAATTAATTACAATACGAGTAAGGGACAGGCCAATGCCGATTTGTACAAGCGCAAGAGCATAGCCGAGTTTTTCCATCTATTGCGTAATATAGGAGGGGTTCTGCGATTCGTGGCGCGCCATCGTATTGAGGTGAGCAACGTTTTCGTGGTTCCAAATATCTCTTTTGTAAGGGAGGCGATATTTATAATAATCCTGAAACTTACCACTCGAAAACTCGTTATCCATTTACATGCCAAGACGGAAGGTGATTATTTCCTAGAGGGCTGGAAACTTAAGGTGTTTACGAAAATTATAGCCTTGGGCGACGTCGTGTTTGTCCTCTCGGAAAAATTTCATAGGAAATTTTATGCAAAGTACATTAATGAACGGAAACTGGTGGTTCTCGAAAATTTTATAGAAGACAAGGAGTTCGATAACCCAATTGACGAGAAGCAAAACGACTGCCTTTACGTAGGGAGACTTTCGGAAAAAAAAGGATTCTTTACGTTGGTCGAGGCCGTTTCAAAAATCCATACGCAGTTTCCACATCTGAAGATTCACGTACTGGGCGAATTCGAAAACGCTGACTTTGAACAGAAAGTGACCACCCTGTTGGCGCAGGAAGATATTTCCGCTTTCCACTTCTACGGGGCCGTCATGGGAGAGGAAAAAGCGCAATTCTTCAAGGAAAACAAAATTTTCCTATTTCCCAGCTATTTTGAAAATTCCCCTATCGTGCTAAAGGAGGCTGTCGCAGCGAAGATGGCAATACTAGCTTCAGACATTAAGGAGAACAAAAACATCTTGGACCCCATAGGGAATACAGAATATTTCCGGCGCAAGGACAGTGACGACCTAGCCGATAAACTGTCTGGTCTTTTGTTGGACCAATCACGGGTACGACAGATGATGCACGCTTCCGAAAATGCAGAGCTGTTTAACTACAGTTCGGCCCGCGAGGTAATTAACATCCATATTTAGCGACTATGGGCAGTAATCGAACCTCCTTGTTGCGCAAAATAGAGAGCGATTGGTTTGGGCAACATTTCTTACTGTCGCTATTTATTAGTTTCTTCGTGCTGGAAGCAGTTAACAAGATAGCCGGAGAGGGTAGCGACCTGCGCCAGTATACCTCGATTATAAAGGGAGTTTGGTTCGGACTACTGGCGATTTTGCTCATGTTTTATTCGGAAAGGAAATTCTATTATGGGGTTTTGGCATTGCTTGTATGTTTTGCAATCGGTCAATTTACCTTGGACACACCATTTACTGCCAATAGTATTTTAATCTTCGGAAAATTTCTATTTCCGCTCTTTTTGTTTCAAGTTACCTCCGCACTCTCTATAAGCGATACCGCTAAGCGCAAGCTCCTCACTTTATTTGAATGGATTATAATTGGCAATAGTCTGCTGGTAATTGCCGCGGCTCTCTTATCCATAGATGTGCTATCTACTTATCAAGGTAAGCGATTTGGTTATAATGGTCTATTCGCGGCAGTATCAACTTCAAGTTATATTTATATCTTGGCACTATTTTATTTTTTGACCAAACATGGTCATCAAGTTCTCAAAAACCTAAAGTTTTGGATTGTTATTGGGGCTTGCCTACTAATGGGTACAAAATCCATTTTTTTGGCCCTGGGCTTCGCATCACTATATATATTATGGGTATTTCCCTTGCGGTTTAAATGGATTTATTATACTGTCGGAGCCCTTATTTTCCTTAGCATTTCCTATTATTTCTTTTTTGAAAGTGGCCTTTTCAACATTATTCGGAAAAACGATGGATTGTTGTCCGCAATTTTATCGTATCGAAATGAATTGCTAGTAGAGTACACATGGCCGTATATTACGGAAAAATGGAGCTACTTAAATTATATTTTTGGAGGTACCAATAACTATAATCTACGCTCGCAAATAGGGTTGATTGACACTCTTTTTTTCTGGGGGCTGGGAGGGGCTGTTTTGTTTGTTGCCATGTACCTTAAAACCCTGCTTACCTTTACAGTGAACGCGCCAATCGCTTCGTTCCTTATTTTCCTGGCGTTAGTGGTTAGCTTAGCGGGTAATTTTTTCACATATTCGCTAGTGGCGGTAAGTCTAGCTGTATTGAAATTGTACTGGGAACAGTCCACAATGAAAACTTACAATCAGGGAAATAGTTATATTAAATAGAAAAGTATGAGTTCTAAAATAGTCTTGCTGAAGTCTAACATACACAATTTAACGATGGCCGAAACACTGGCATTGATTGAAACCGCCATACTACAGAAAAAGCAGCTTCACCACGTTGTGGTCAACGCAGGAAAGCTTGTGGCAATGCAGAACGACGATGAACTTCGAAAGAGCGTTAATAGTGCCGATATTATCAATGCCGATGGACAGGCAGTCGTATGGGCATCCAAATTATTGGATAGACCTTTAAAGGAACGCGTGGCCGGTATAGACCTAATGCAAGAAGTGGTGGCAATGGCCCATCAAAAAAACTTCAAGATATTTCTTTTTGGCGCTCGTGAGGAGGTCGTTAGCAAGGTGTCGCAAAAGTACACTTCAAGCTATGGACCTAATTTAATAGCGGGCTATCGCAATGGCTATTTTGATGCCTCCGATGAATCGGAAATTGCGCGCGAAATATCGGAAAGTGGTGCTAATATTTTATTTGTGGCTATATCCTCCCCCATAAAGGAGAATTTTTTATTTCGCCATAGGGAACTGCTCAAGAATGTGAACTTTATCATGGGTGTAGGTGGTAGTTTCGATGTCATCGCAGGTGTTACCAAGCGGGCTCCCCTTTGGATGCAGAAAGTAGGTATGGAGTGGTTTTATCGGTTTATGCAGGAGCCACGCAGAATGTGGAAGAGATACCTATTTGGCAATAGTAAGTTCATGCTGTTGGTAATGCGCGAATGGTGGGGTGACAAGGTCCGTCGCTAATTTGTAGGTAATACCATAGATTATATACGGCTATTGACCAATTATTTTTAACTTACGCCTAATTTTCTCAGTAAGCGTCCCTTTCATGCGAATTCTCCTTTCTTCCATATACCCTTACGCGTTTCTGCTGCTGTACCTCACCATTCCCTTCGATGATTATATGCGCGCGCTGCCCAATATTTTGTTGGTGGTGTTGCTGGCCGCATTTCCGTTTGTGGTAAAAAAATCAGATTTCCAAAAACTAAAAAAAGCGCCGGCCATACTCTTCGGCATTTTTCTGATATATATTACCATCAATTCTTGGCTGGCCGGTCATTTCGATACCGATCTCAACATCATAAAAAAACTGTTGCTCACAGGCGCCTTGGTACTGCTTTACATACCGATAAATGATTTTCAGAAGGTAAATCGGGCGATTGTCTATTCGTCGGTAGCCGCCATCGTATTTTCCGTGGTAAATATCATATTGTTCGTAAACTTGGGCGGTAACATGGAGTTTGGTGGCTCCCCCCCGTTCATCGAAGCCTTGTTAATAGACCGTATCTATCTAGGCTTTTTGTGCGTGTTGAGCATATTGATCTCGTATGCCTCCTTAACCCAAAAGTTCCACCCAAAAAATCGATACCATCTTGCCAATATTGTTCTAAATGTGGTTTTCGTGTTCTTTATCGTCTCAAAAATTACAATTCTCCTGTTGTTCGTACTATTGCTGCTACGGCAGTTGTACGGTACCCATGTGAGACAGCGGTTGGCAATAACCTTGGGAGTGCTCGTTTTGTTCATTGCGGCGATTGTATTTGTAAAATTTAAAGCTGAAGATGCGGTTGAAGATTCCACCTTTGTAAACACCGCCAATGCCCTAGTTGTGGAAAGCCTTACATGGGAGCTACGGCAGGTGGTGTGGGGCTGCGCCCAAACATTGGCCCATCAAGATAGTATGCCTTGGTCGGGCTATGGTTTTTATGAAACAAAGGACAGGTTGGTCGAGTGTTATGCCCAAACCATAGACAATAGCGAAAAGCGCGAGAGTTTTATTTTTAACCGATATAACACCCACAACCAATTTATCGACTTTTATTTGGGAAGCGGTGTTGTTGGTGCGTTGCTGTTCATGCTATTTATAGGTTGGCTGGCGCTGCAGAACTATAGAAACTACTTCTATACGGCGCTCCTGTTCACGTTGGTGGGGTATTGTCTGGTAGAAAATGTATTCCATCGGCAAATGGGGGCCTATTATGCTGGTTTTGTTTTACTTGTTCTCTTAACGCACGGGGCGCATCCCAAAAACAACTTCGTAAAAACAACGTTAAAATAAATGCAAATTGTATTTTTGCCAACCGAAAAAAGAAAGAGGTAGATTATGAGAATTACAGTGGTAGGAACGGGATATGTAGGCTTGGTAACGGGAACGTGCCTGGCCGAAACAGGAAATGAAGTGGTGTGTGTCGACATAGACCAGGAGAAAGTTGCCAAGATGAAAAATGGCGTTGTTCCCATTTACGAGCCGCATCTTGATGTTCTTTTTGAGCGCAATATTAAGGCGGGTCGACTCACATTTACCACTTCACTAACCGATGGATTGAACCATGGAGATATTATTTTCCTAGCCCTTCCCACTCCCGAAGATGAGGACGGCAGTGCCGATCTTTCCTACGTTTTGGGCGTCGCCACGGAAATAGGGAAACAAATTACAGACTATAAAGTAATCGTCGACAAAAGCACCGTCCCGGTGGGTACGGCAGATAAGGTTCGGGAAACCATCGCCGAAAACGCGCGTGCCGAGTTCGACGTAGTTTCGAACCCCGAGTTCCTTCGTGAAGGGTTCGCGGTAGATGACTTTCTGAAGCCCGAGCGAATAATCGTGGGCTCTAGTAGTATTCGCGCCACAAAGCTTATGGAAAAATTGTACAGTCCGTACGTGCGGTCGGGCAACCCCATCATCGTGATGGACGAACGATCGGCGGAATTGACTAAATATGCGGCCAACTCATTCTTGGCTACCAAGATTACCTTTATGAACGAGATAGCCAACTTTTGTGAAATGGTGGGTGCCGACGTGGACAAGGTTCGGGTTGGAATGGGTACCGATTCGCGTATTGGCAAACGCTTTCTGTTTCCGGGCATAGGTTATGGGGGCTCCTGTTTTCCGAAGGATGTAAAGGCCCTTCAAAAGTCGGGTAGAAACGAGGGCTATGAGTTCCAGATACTCGATTCGGTCATTTCAGTAAATTCGCAACAGAAAACAGTTCTACTGCCGAAGATAAAAGATTACTTCAACGGTAACCTACAAGATAAAACCATAGCTGTATGGGGGCTGGCATTTAAGCCCGAAACAGATGACGTTCGGGAGGCTCCCGCAATCGATATGATGAAGGGTTTATTACAACAAGGCGCAACGCTTCAGGTTTTTGACCCGGAGGCAATGCCCAACATCAAAAAACAGTTTGGAGACGACCTCACTTATGCAAGCTCGATGTACGATGCATTAGGAGGTGCAGACGCACTGCTCATTTGCACCGAGTGGAGCATTTTCCGAACGCCGAATTACACCAAAATAAAAAATGCTCTGGCACAACCGGTTATTTTTGACGGCCGTAACCTGTACGATATAGCAGAAATGGAAAGCGAAGGGTTTACCTATATTTCCATAGGAAGAAAGGAAGTAATAAACTAAACATGAAGAAACGGGTTTTAATAACTGGCGCGGCGGGATTTTTGGGCTCGCACCTGTGCGATAGATTTTTGGCAGAGGGGTTCCACGTCATTGCAATGGATAATCTTATTACGGGCGACCTTAAGAATATTGAGCACATGTTTGAACGTGAAGATTTTCAGTTTTACCATCATGATGTTACCACGTTCGTGCACGTTCCCGGAACTATAGATTATATCTTGCATTTTGCCTCGCCCGCCAGTCCTATCGATTATTTAAAAATACCTATACAAACGTTAAAGGTTGGTTCCTTGGGTACCCATAACCTTCTAGGATTGGCGAAAGAGAAGAACGCCCGCATCTTGATAGCCTCTACGAGCGAGGTGTATGGCGACCCGTTGGTTCACCCCCAAAAGGAGACCTATTACGGCAATGTGAACACGATCGGGCCACGGGGCGTATACGACGAGGCAAAGCGCTTTCAGGAATCTATCACGATGGCATACCATCGTTTCCACGGGCTGGATACCCGTATTGCCAGAATTTTCAATACCTATGGACCGCGAATGCGCTTGAACGACGGCCGGGTTATTCCGGCATTTATTGGCCAGGCCCTGCGCGGGGAAGACCTTACGGTATTTGGCGACGGATCGCAAACCCGATCGTTCTGTTACGTCGATGACCAGGTAGACGGTTTATACAAATTGTTGATGAGCGACTACCAATTGCCCGTCAATATTGGCAACCCCAATGAAATAAGTATCTTGGATTTTGCCCAGGAGATAATAAAACTCACACAATCTAACCAAAAAATAATATTTAAGCCCCTTCCCAAGGACGACCCAATGCAGCGGCAGCCAGATATAACACTGGCTCGTGACATATTGGATTGGGAGCCCAGGGTATCACGATCTGAGGGGATGAAAAAAACCTACGATTATTTTAGCAACCTTTCAGAGGAGGAGCTATTTAAGAGCGAGCACAAGAATTTCGAAAAGCACATCAGGAAATAACGATGATATTTAAAAGCGGGAGATACTCGGGGTTTATTCGGCCCATAATGTATGCCATAGATTTATTGGCCATCCATTTCATGGCTGTGTTTTATTTCGCACAGGATTTTCCCATTCTCAACTTTGCTGTATTCGTCACCCTTGGGTGGATTATCCTCTCCCTGAAATCGAACTTTTACGAGATATACCGCTTCACGCACACGGCTAAGATTATGTCGTTGTTGGGCAAGCAGTTTATCATTTTTATGCTCATCGTGTACGCTTTCTTTGGAATTTTCAACTCGGCCGAACGCTCGGCCTATACCATCTTGTCCTATGTGCTGTGGGTGATGCTCATCATTACGGTATTTAAGTTTACCGTGTATTTCCTATTGCGGAAATACCGCACGTGGATGGGCGGAAACCGGAGAAACGTTGTCATTATTGGCCTCAACCAAAAAACAGATCAACTGCGAAAATTCTTTACCGATAATCCCGAGTACGGGTACCACCTAGTAGAGACCTTTAATTTGCAGGGCGAGAAAAAGAACACCATCGACGAGTGTATCGATTACATTTCAGAAAACGAGATCGACGAAATCTATTCTTCCGTTGCTGAAATTAGTAACAGGGACCTTATCAAGCTAATTGATTATGTTGACAATAATTTGAAAACGCTCAAGTTCCTGCCAGACAATAAGGAAATCTACACCAAAAAATTGGATTTTAGCTATTACGGCGTCCTGCCCATTTTATCGCTTCGGAAAATCCCGATTGACGAACCGTTCAACCAATTCGTGAAGCGCAGTTTTGATATCGTCCTTTCCCTGTTCATTATTATTTGCGTTCTATCTTGGCTAACCCCCATACTGGCAATTTTCATAAAAATGGAATCGAAGGGCCCTGTGTTTTTTAAGCAGAAGCGAAACGGGCTCGATTACGAGGAGTTCTTCTGTTATAAGTTCAGGAGCATGACACCCAATCCAACGGCCCACTTGCATCAGGTGAAACGGGGTGATGAGCGTATTACCAAGGTAGGCAGGATTTTGCGGAAAACCAGCATCGACGAGCTTCCCCAGTTCATTAACGTGCTCAAAGGCGATATGTCCGTTGTTGGCCCACGACCCCATATGGTAAGCCATACCCATATGTACGCAGAGCGAATAGATAAGTTTATGGTACGCCACTTCATTAAGCCCGGTATTACTGGGTTGGCACAGGTTAGCGGCTACCGCGGCGAGGTAGAAACGGAGAACGATATTATTAATCGGGTAAAATACGATATCTTTTACCTCGAAAACTGGTCCTTGTTTCTGGACATAAAAATTGTTTTCCAAACCATTTACAATGCGCTACGAGGAGAAGAGAAAGCATACTGATATTGCGTCTGCCCCACTGGTCTCCATAGTTACCCCGCAGTATAACGCAGCCGCATTTATTGAACATACCCTAGAGAGTATACTTGCCCAAACCCATACCAATTGGGAGCTCCTTGTGGTCGACGATGGCTCTACCGATTCGGGGGCAGAAATCGTTTCCCGCTACGCAGATAGCGATTCCCGGATACGATTGCACCGGTTGGTGCGCAACTACGGGGCCGCCCATTGCAGAAATCTGGCCACCGAGATGGCAACGGGCGATTTCATCGCCTTTTGTGATGCCGATGATATATGGGCCCCAGCAAAACTCGAAAAGCAGCTTGCCTTTATGGCAGAAACCGGCTGCGATGTCTCATTTTCTAATTACCTGCATATTGACGCGGAAGGCCGTTCACTAAATAGGCGTGTAAGGGCACTACCGCGCCTAAACTACCATAAACAGCTAAAAAACAACTATATAGGCAACCTTACGGGTATCTATAATGCCAATGTAGTGGGTAAGATAGAAGCCCCCCAACTTCGTAAGCGACAAGATTGGGCAATTTGGCTGGAAGCCATTCGGCGTAGCGACGTACCCGCACTGGGGTTGCAAGAAGACCTGGCATTTTATCGGGTTCACGATAGCTCGATGAGCGCGAACAAATGGAGGCTGGTGAAGTACAACTACCTTTTTTACCGAAGGCACTTGGGTTACAGCTTCTTAAAGGCAGTCTATTACTTGCTGCTGTTCTTCTGGGAGTATTTTATGGTGCGGCCAAGATATATTGAGCGCCTATAGCTTGGAGACAAATTGTTTCAGTTTCCCGCTGTTCTCTCTTTTCAGTAGGGCAACCCGGTCAAACTCTACACTAACGTCCGCGTCGACGTATCGGTGCAGGGCCTTTTCAATTTTTTGTTTCCGCAGTTCGGAAAAAGGCACATCGGCAACATAGATTATCTTGAAATGTTCGCGGGTATGCTGTTCTACTATAAATTCCTTCACCTTTACATCTTCCTCTATGGCACTTTTGGTAACATAGTAAAAGGTAAGCCCGGGTACCGATTTCCCGTTGGCAAGCTGCGCCACGTCGTTTGTGCGCCCCACCAAGCGTTCTAAAATAGGTTTTTTCGAGGTGCTTTTTACCGATAGGCAACCGGTATCGCCAATGTCATACCGAATTATGGGGTGGGCTCGGTTGTAGAGCGACGTGATTACAATCCTTCCAGTTTCGCCCAGGGGAACGGGCAGATCGTCGCCATCGAGTATTTCCACATAGAGCGCCTCGCTGTTAACCACGAATTTTCCATTTGTATCGGTGAATGCAATGAGCCCAAGTTCACTCGCCCCATATTCGTTTACAACCGGAACGCCGAGTGCGTGCTCGAGCATCTCTTGGTCTTCGGGGAAGAGCATTTCGCTCGTAACGATGCATACCCTCAGCGTTGCGCACACGTCCTTAAGACATATGTTTTGCTTCTGCAGGTATTTTCCGAAGAGGACAATACTGCTGGTATAGCCATTGATGTGATCGAATTTTTTACTTCGGAAGACAGACAGGAACTGCTCCATTTTCGATTCGGAAAGATCGAATATCGGAAATCGATAGCGTCCGCTAAGCCGGTCCTTCAGCCGTTCCCTTCGGTACCCCCAGCCTTCCATCGGAATTCCGTAGAATCGTGCCTGCAGCGATTTGCTGATGGTTATATCGTACCACGTGTACCGGTCGATAAACTCGGCCCAACTAAGCGCGTGGCAAAATTTGTCCTTGGCAAATATAAACGGATGCCCACTGCTGCCTGAGGTCTTGTTAATGTAGCAGTTTTTCTTTGTGTAGCCGTGCGACAGCCGCTCCCCCAAAGGCCGTTGCAGGTCGCCCTTGGTAAGCACCGGCACATCCTTCCAACTGGTAAAGGGCGTATCGCCGACCAGATGTTGGTAGTACGTGTTTTCCCGTAAGTGGTAGTCCACGATGTTCTTCCGAAGGTTCTCCACGTACGCCTCGTAATCAGCAGGTGCAATGGCCTGTATTTCCCGCAAGCGCTGCTTGGCCCTTTGTATGGGAAACCCGGCAAACTGTAGCGTGCGTTCGAATAAATTCACGGAAGAAAAATTAGTTGTTCAATGTACAAACAATTATTTTTGATGTGAAACTTTAAATACCTTCTCCATGAACGTACTCGTATTGGGCTCTGGCGGCCGCGAACATACATTTGCCCATTACCTTTCCAAAAGCGAGCAGTGCAAGGCGCTCTATGTGGCCCCCGGCAATGCCGGTACAGGGCAAATTGCCACGAATGTTCCGCTCTCGGTAACCGATTTCAAGGCAATTGAAACCTTTGTGATCGATAAGGCTATCGATATGGTGATTGTGGGGCCAGAAGATCCGCTGGTACAGGGTATTTCCGATTATTTTTCAGAAACGGAGGCATTGCGTAACGTGATGCTAATCGGGCCTTCCAAACGGGGTGCTTTGCTGGAAGGAAGCAAGGAACGTGCGAAGGAATTTATGGCCATGCACAACATTCCCACGGCGGCCTATGAAAGTTTCACGGCCGAAAGCCTAGCTGCCGGCAAGGCATTTCTAGAAACCTTACAGCCCCCCTACGTGCTTAAGGCAGACGGGCTGGCGGCTGGAAAGGGCGTTTTGATCCTGAACGATCTTGCCGATGCGAAGAAGGAACTGACGCAAATGTTGGACGGAAAATTTGGCGATGCCAGCCGTACCGTTGTAATAGAGGAATTTCTAGATGGTATCGAGCTGAGCGTTTTCGTGTTGACCGATGGCAAGAACTATCAGTTACTGCCCACCGCCAAAGATTACAAGCGTATTGGTGAGGGAGACACGGGATTGAATACCGGTGGGATGGGCGCTATCTCGCCTGTTCCCTTCGCAGACGCCTCCTTTATGGAAAAAATCGAAAACCGAATCGTCAAACCCACAATCGACGGCCTTCGGAAGGAAGAGATCGATTACAGGGGTTTTTTGTTCATAGGCTTAATAAAGGTGGGCGATGACCCGTACGTTATTGAATACAACGTACGCATGGGCGACCCGGAAACCGAAGTGGTGCTACCACGATTGAAAACCGATTTGCTCGCACTGCTAAAGGCTACGTACCAGCAGAAACTGGACAGCGTGTCGCTGGCCATAGACCATCGCGCCGCTACCACCGTTATGTTGGTATCGGGAGGATATCCCGAAAAATACGCGAAGGGTAAGCCCATTACCGGGTTGGAAACGGTGGAAGGAAGTATCGTTTTCCATGCCGGGACCAAACGACAGGAGGGGGCAACGGTAACGAGCGGGGGCCGCGTACTGGCCGTTACCTCGTTGGATGAAGATTTCAGGAAGGCACTAAAAAAATCCTATCAAAATATAGAAAAGCTACATTTTGATAGGATGTATTATAGAAAGGACCTAGGGTTCGACCTCTAAGCTTACCCCAGGTAGGAGTGTGAGGTCTGGCTTCTGTCTTCTTCGTTATTTTCGTTGAAAATCTTTAGTTGTTTCATCCAGTACAAAAATGCCGCGAAGGCAATTATCACGAAAACCCAACTAACGATATTGGCAAGCCACCAGCTATCCAATTCCAGCGCGCGAAGGGCGTCGAACGGTAAGAAAAGAACTTCCACAAAAAAATCTTCAATTCCGTAAAATACGTCTCTCAATTCCATATAAGTATATATTTATATGCAAAAATAGAAAATACCCCCTATGCTCACAAGCTTTTTTGAAAAATCGAACCCGATAAACTACGTCATCATCGGCGTTTTTATCTGTTTTGGATATATCTTGGGCGGATTTAGGGATTTTCCCGAGATGCTAACGCTATCGGCGCTGGGTATGCATTTCCTGTTTATGGCCTTGATGGTATTCGGCATGTTCCTGTTGGATTTTTTAATTCGGAAGAACCACCTCACCAAGAACAATACCTTCGGTATCTTCTGCTTTGGATGCTTCATAGTAATGTTGCCGGTAGTATTTACAGAACGTCAATTTATAATCGCCATGCTTTTTCTCCTTCTTGGTTTTCGAAGAATATTGAGCCTTACCTCCGAAAGGAACGTGGAAAAGAAAATCCTCGATGCATCGTTGTGGGTAGGCATTGCGACGTTCTTCTATTTTTGGAGCATTCTTTTTTTTGCGGTTCTATTTTTCCAGATTTTACAACAAAAGCACGCCACCTATAAACATTTGATTATACCTTTTGTGGGGGTGCTCGTCGTTGCCAGTATCGCGTCGGCCTATTGGCTTGTAGCCCATGATATGTTCCCGCAGTGGCGCTCCTTTACCGATAACACCGAGGTAGACTATAGTACGTACCACAAGACCAGCGTCCTATTGCCCGCCTCTATCCTCGGCGCATTATTGGTTTGGGCCACGGGCAATAAGTTGATGAAGCTGAGCCGGTCGGGCAAAAAGAGCAAACCAAACCAAATTATTTTGATTATAGCCTTGGCTACAATGGCGGTGATCTCGCTTGCCGCCCCTACCAAATCGGGTGGCGAGCTCTTGTTCGTCTTACCGCCTCTAGCCATAGTCGTTGCCAATTACCTAGAACGGGTAAAGGAATATTGGTTCAGGGAGGGGTTGCTGTGGATGTTGTTGGTCACGGCAGTGGTTATGGTGTTCTTGTAATGGATAGTCTTTTAAGTTATTCGGAAAAGAGAGTTTTCATCTAATGTGGAAGTTATATGGAATATGCGCTTTCGACCATTGAATTTCAGCTAAAAAAACGGTTGGCGTACCCTTACCAGTGGGGACGGCGCCAAAATGATGTTTGGGATGCCCACACTCGTTTTATCTATGAAACGGTTTCGTGGGAAGAATTGGTTGCGAAGATGAGGGAAACGGCCGTTAACTGTCAATTTGATAAAAAAGAACTCTTCCAGTATGCGGCAAATAGATGGTATAACTATTGGCACGCCGTAGCCGTAGAGCAAATTTTTGCCCAGTGTCCTGGGGTGGTACGGGCATCCAACCCAAAGGACCCCGACAAGGATTTTTATCTGCATACCATCCCTTTCGACCATAAAACCACTGTATTTCCGAAATCATTTGCGGGAAAGTACCAAGCGTTGCAACGAGACAGTGCACCATTGCTCTATTGGCTTTACGCGCAGCAAAGCAGTCAGCAGCGCTACCATTTAAAAAATCGCCTCTTTATAGTAGTGTATTGCAATGATGGAAACCACTGGAAAGTGAAGGCCGAAATCGACCTATTGAAACGGGCCGTAGAAAATTATGTTGGCAACTTTACCCGCTCGCAGCTGCAAACGCTTACTTTTGCAAACGATATTACCGCGCTGAGCGATATTATTTGGGTTTCAAGATGAATTACATAGGCTCCAAGCAAAAACTTTCCAGCTTTATTTTCAACGCGGTTATCGCAACCTGTGGCAATGACCTATCGCAGTTCGTGTTTTGCGACCTCTTTGCCGGTACCGGCATCGTGGGCCGTACCTTTAAGCCCTTCGTTCAGCAGGTCATCTCCAACGATGTGGAGTATTACAGCTACGTGCTCAACAGAAATTACATTGGAAATCATTCCGCAGTTAAGTCGGACGAATATATTGAACGATTAAATGCCCTACCGGGCAAGAGAGGGTTT
>NZQO01000020.1 GCA_002693605.1 Flavobacteriaceae bacterium | reverse complement strand
CGCGATTATCAATTTATTGCTTACCGAAATAGCTTCTATGGATGGTGCGTTTATAAATGCAATAGCCTGATAACACAGCAAAAACCCAATAAAAAGAGATCCGGAATCTCCCATAAAGAGTTTCTTGGGCGATTTTGACAAATTATATTTCAGAAATCCAACCAAGGCGCCAATCATCGATAGCGATACCAGCGCGAGCAACGCATGTCCATTCAGCAAGAAGAATAGCCCGAATATAGAGCAGCTAACTATTGCAATGCTGCCCGCCAGACCGTCAATTCCATCTATTAAGTTAAATGCATTTATAAGGTAAACGAAAAGTAATATGGAAAATAACACCGAGATAAAATACGGTAACTCGTAAATGCCGAATAGGCCGCCAAAATTTGAAATTCGAATATCGGTTAACAGCACTACCAAGCAGGCCGCTATGGTTTGGCCACCAAATTTTTTGATATAAGACAAACCGGTAAGATCATCCTTTAGTCCTAGAAAAAATAGAATGGTTATCGCACCGAAAAGTACTAGCAATTGCTTAAATTGAGGTAGTACCAACTCGATTAAACTACCGAAGACAGTAATCGAGATGGTTATGGCAATGAAAATACCCACACCACCCAGATTCGGCAATTTTTTGAGATGCGCGCTTCGCTTTTTTGGCTCATCCATCAAATTTTTCTTGTGGGCCAAAAAAATAATAACCGGCAGGATCTTGTATGCAAGTCCAAAGCCGGTAACTATTGCAAATAATCCTAACAAAAACGGATTAGAAAATAAAGGTAGAACATTCTCCATAGTCAAATAAGGTTTTAAATTTAAACTGCCGTATTGATTGTTCTGAAGGAAATTCTATAATCAAACGCATAAATCTTTTCACATTAGCTTAAAGATATTTATAATTTCAAATGAAGTTATTTATAGATTTCCTAATTGGGTAATGTTTAACTTTGAGGCTCGATTAACGGCATTTATAGCTGATTTTGGTTTTTTCTTATGATAAAAAAAGGCCAACGGTTTTCTTAACATAATTTATAGCCCACTCGAAGGTCTAACCGTTTAACAATATTAAGTCTGTGGCCACAACCCCACTCATAATCGCACATCGCGGGGGAGCCGGTATCGCTCCCGAGAACACTATTATTGCCATTGAAACTGCAAAGGCGCTACGCGTAGATTGTATTGAGATTGACATTCGCATGACCTCAGATGGTACGCTGACGGTCTTCCACGATCGAAGGCTGAACCGAACCACGTATGGCAAAGGGGGAATAAGGAAATATTCCTTTCAGGAACTGCAGCAATATCCCATAAAGTCTAAACTCGCAGGAGATTTCAACATACAGCGAATTCCGTCGTTAGAACAAGTACTAGCCGCAATTATGGACAGCAATATTACGTTAATGGTAGAGGTAAAGTCGCCCTCAGCATCCCCAAAACTCACCGATAAATTAGCGCAACTCGTGAAAAGCAGAGAGGTGGTAGACCAAGTGGAAATATTCTCATTCGACAAAAATTTTATCGTTTCCTTCAGGGAGCGCTACCCCGAGTTTAAAACGGGTTGGCTGGTTTCGGGCAGAATACCTAAGATTCGCTATCCGAAAGTGCAGTTCGTGGGGCTTTATTACAAGAGTGCGCTGCTCTTTCCGAAACAGGTTACGCGCCTTCAGCGAAAAGGCTACCGCGTGTATGTATGGACCGTAAATACCGAGAAATCGATGCGGAAGATCCTGAAATTGGGTGTCGATGGTATCATTACCGATTATCCTAACATACTGATAAAGGTGATGAAAAGCGAAAAACCGTCCTAGAGACGGTTTTTTCTGTTTAAGATTATATGTCTTTTCTATGCGTAGGCTGTAATTTCACTGTCGCTGGTCACATCACCCACATTATTGTAGTGAAACAGCATCGAGCGATAAAAACGCGTCGCCCGTTCTGAACTTTCCAGGCAACCCTTCAGGGTTTCCTCTAAATTTTCAAACGAAATCTTGATGGTAGAGGCTTCATTAAGGTCATACATCTTGCCGGGCGATTGGTCCAGAATATCGCCTCGGTAAAGCGAAAGCTGGCCTTCGGATGGATCGATGGTAACCGCTGCGCAATTGAAGAAAAACTTCAGAAGTGATTTTTGAAAACTGTAATAGTGCGGGTTCAAGAACTGGTCAGATTCACAGCTTCGCTTAATGAGCTTCCGCATTTCATCCTGTACTAATTGGTTCTGGTTCATCATAGCTAATCGATTTTATAGAGTGAATATAGCTATGAAACATGGCACAACGTAAACTCGATTGGCAGTTTAGCTTGATTTTAACGTGATAAAAACCAATGTGTTAAATAATTTAAGAAGAAATATTTACTTGGAGACGTCCCGTCCCTCTGCCTCCCAATTCGCAAGGCCACCTTCCAAGTCGTACACCTCGGTAAAGCCCATTTCCAGTAATATTTCGGCCGCCTTCGCACTTCGACCGCCCTTTCGGCAATAAACGTACACAGGTTTTTGCTTATCGAGCTCCTTTACCTTTGCTTTAAAATCGGAATCGGTAACGCAAATATTCTGTGCGTCTTCCAGATGGCCTACCCGGAATTCTTCCGTAGTTCGCACATCGACCAATTGCAGGTCGCGATTGCGCTTTATGGCCTGCTGAAATTCTACGGGAGAAATAACTGTAACCGATTTTGCCCTGGAATCTGTGCAAGCTGTGGGAATTACTATGACCAGGAACAACATGGCAACGACCCACGGTTTTAATTTAACCATTACTTTGCAGTTTCGCCTTCCCATTCAGAAAATCCACCCACCAGGTTATAGCAGTTTTCGATGCCCTGTGACTTTAAAATTGCGCAGGCTTGCGCACTGCGCCCTCCCGAACGGCAATAAACGTAATAATTTTTTTCCTTATCCAATTCTTGGAGTTCCTGCATAAAGCCGGCAGGATTTTGGATATCCATTTGCTTGGCATTGGGAATGTACCCTTCGGCCACCTCGGCGTCGGTGCGTACATCAAGTACCATTGCATTATCATCTTCAGCGAGCTGTTCGCTCCATTCTTTTTGAGAAAGATCCATCTTGATATTTTTTTTTTCAAAATTAACTATTGCGGGCGTCATAATCGAGTAATCCGATCACGATTTGCCCTATCTTCAAATTACCCAGCTAGATTCAATACCTATTGCTTAACCGAGCAGCCGATAGCCTTTGTCTCGGTTACCGAGACATCCTTACCAGCTAAGAGTTCATTTACCGCGTTAGCGGCAAAACGTTCCTTTACCCCACTCGCGTCGCGAACGTTATCATCAATGGCGCCAATGTATTCCACTGTGTTGGTTCCGTTCTTATTCTTCTTCAGAATGTAAACGTGCGGTGTCTTTGTAGCCCCGTAAGCCGCATAGATACGCTGGCTCTCATCGTACAGGTAGGGAAATGTGAATCCGGCGTTCTTGGCCTTCGCCTGCATAAGCTTGAAGGTGTCGTCGGGCTGTACCTCGGGATTATTCGGGTTTATGGCGATAACCGGGAATCCCTTCGCCTTAAATTCCTGGTCGAGTGCAACAATGCGCGCTTCGCTCGCGACGGCGTACGGACACGTGTTACAGGTGAAAATGACGATGTAGCCCTTTGCATTTGGGTAATCGGAAAGCGATACCATCTTTCCGTCTACATTTTTCAGCTTAAAATCGGTGGCAACATCGCCAATTTTGTAACCATTAGACGTTGATATATCCAGGTTACTTGGAGTATTTGACTGCGTAAAACCCAAGAGGGCGACAGTAACAATGGCCAAGAGGACCAACATTGGGTAAGATGATTTTACTTTCATAGGTGTTAATTTATAGTATGGTTTTCAATGCTTTTTCCAATTCCGCATAGGTAAACGACTTCTCGTAAAACGCACGGGTATTGGCGTTATATATAATCGTGGCGGGAATCGCGCCGCTCCATGCTTCGGAAACTTTTGGTATCCACGAATTGGCGTCTGGGTCGTCGAGCAAGACGACCTGCGATTGTAGGCCGAACTTTTTTACAAACGGAATCACCTGTTTTTCCAATCTGTCAGGAAAATCGAGGCTCACCAACAGTACTTTTACATTTTCGTTGGCGTACTCGGCACCGAGCTTTTCGAAATAGGGAAGCTCCTTGATACAGGGCTTGCACCAAGTGGCCCAGAAATTCACCACGTAGGTGGTGTCGTTCGTTCTTTGCAACATCGGTTCAAGCTCATTGAAAGATAGCACGGGTACGGCCCCTTCCCCCTTACTGGTTTCGGGTAAAGGTTTTGCTACCGCTTCGGCGGGCGCTTCGGAAATTTCCGATTTTTTCTCGCCGCAGGACACGAACAGGAGAAGCAATGATATGAGCGTGAAGTGTTTCATCTGCTAAAAATAAGAATATCCCGTGAATATTTCCTTCATTGACGGCGATCCTTTCGCACAGTCCGTTATGTATTTTGTCTTTCCCAAATGTACTATCCAATTCCATAGAAAAAATTAAAATTATGTTAACGATTACATTCGAAGAAAATATAACCATACATTTGTAAGTACAATTATTGTAACAACAATATGAATATTGAAAAGGAAATTCAGAACAGCTCCATCTTAAGCGAACCCACCCGCACGGTCATCAACCTTATGTATACCGCGCGCCAGCTCGAGGACGGCGTTGCAATGTTCCTGAAACCCTACGGGCTCACTACCCAACAATACAACGTGCTGCGAATCTTGCGCGGACAAAAAGGCGCACCGGCCAACCTCTCTACCCTCAATGAGCGCATGATCGCAAAAAGCAGCAACACCACTCGCTTGGTCGATAAGCTCATAAAGAAGGACCTGGCACATCGCGATGTTTGCGAGACAAACCGCCGCAAGGTCGAAATCGTTATTACGCCCAACGGGCTGTCGCTCCTCTCTGAAATAGATGAAGAAATGGAACAGAACAACGCCAAGCTCCTAAAAAATTTAGCTGCGGAAGAACTCCAGCAGTTAAACAACTTGCTAGATAAAATCCGAGAATAACTAAAAAAAAAAAATGAAATGAAAAAAACAGTTAAATCAGTATTAATACTTGCCATAGCCGTTGGCATGGCATCATTTACAAAACCTATGAAAAAGAAAATAGACGTTAAGGAGAGCACGATTGAGTGGGAAGGGAAGAAAATCTTGGGCTCGCACAAGGGCACGATCAATTTAAAGGACGGTCACTTTGAAATGGACGGTGACAACCTAGTGGGCGGCGAATTTACAGTCGACATGACTTCCATAAAAGTAACCGACCTGTCTGGCGAGGACAAGCAGAAACTGGAAGGACATTTAAGAAGTGACGATTTCTTCGGGGTCGACAACCACCCCACGGCCTCTCTAAACATTAAGAACGCAACGCGCGAAGGCAACGTATACAACGTTAACGCACAGTTGACAATAAAGGATACCACACATCCTATTTCGTTTGAGCTGACTATGGGTGAGACTGCCGCAATTACGAACCTGAAGATAGATCGAACCAAGTACAACGTTCGCTACGGCAGCGGAAGCTTTTTCGACAATTTGGGTGACAATACGATTTCCGATACCTTTGAGCTAGATATAACCCTTAAATTTTAACTCCAATTAGATTGGTGGTTAAAAAATTGATTTCTATATTTGGCAACGAATCATGAAAACAACAAACGTACATACCTGGTGGTGGTCTACCTTACGAATCCCTTCGTGAGCGAAAGCACTATACGTATGAAAAACCATATAAAAAGGCTTGTCAATCACGACAGGCCTTTTTTCATTTTAAGACGATAATGGCTTATACCTTTACCACGTACTCCAAAAAATTGCTGGCCGACACGCTCACGCCGGTTTCGGTCTATTTGCGCCTGCGCGATAAATTTCCGAATAGCCTGTTGCTGGAAAGTAGCGACTACCACGCCAACGACAATAGCTTCAGCTATATTTGCTGTAACCCAATAGCATCCATTTCCATAGAAAATGAAACGATAACACGTAATTTTCCCGACGGAAGCGAAACCAGTACCGCCATAACCAATACTACCGATGTGCCTAAGGAACTGCACGACTTTTCGCAATCGTTCCAGGCCGAGACCTCCCAATTCAAGTTTATCAACAACGGCCTGTTTGGCTATATGGCATACGATTCGGTTAGGTATTTCGAAGATATCTCTATCGCTAAGAAAAAGAATGGAATTGGCATACCCGATTGCTACTATGCGGTGTACCAAAACATAATTGCCATTAACCATTTCAACAATGAAGCCTATATTTTCGCGCATTGCCACGAGTGCGAGAATAACATCCCGCAGATTGAACAGTACCTGAAATCGAAGCACGTGGCAGAATTTCCCTTCGCGCGGAAAAGCACGCCACAATCGAATATCTCCGATTCCCATTTCAAGGAACTGGTAACTACCTGCAAAAAGCACTGCGCACGCGGCGATGTTTTCCAGATCGTTCCCAGTAAGCGGTTTTCTCAGCCCTTTACCGGAGACGAGTTCAATGTTTATCGCACATTGCGAAGCGTAAATCCATCGCCCTACCTGTTCTATTTCGACTACGGAAATTTTAAGATCTTTGGCAGCTCGCCCGAGGCACAACTTATCGTTAAGGATGGCCGGGCCGAAATCCATCCCATTGCCGGCACTTTTAAAAGAACCGGGCACGACGAGCAGGATGCCGAACTTGCCCGGCAGCTCGCGGCAGATGAAAAGGAGAATAGCGAACACGTTATGCTCGTTGACTTGGCCCGCAACGATCTTAGCAGGCACGGGGCTAACGTTGCGGTTGAAACATATAGGGAGGTGCAGTTTTTTAGCCACGTAATCCACTTGGTAAGCAAAGTTACCGCCACCAAAAATACAAATACTACCACGATGCAATTAGTAGCCGACACCTTCCCTGCAGGCACGCTCAGCGGCGCGCCAAAGCACAAGGCAATGCAGTTGTTGGAAGCGTATGAGAATCGCTCCAGGGAATTTTACGGGGGCGCAATTGGATTTATGGATTTCAGCGGAAACTTTAACCACGCCATTATTATCAGGTCGTTCGTAAGTCGAAACCATACCTTGCATTACCAAGCCGGGGCGGGAGTGGTCTCCGAAAGCGATCCTGAAAAGGAACTTCAGGAAGTATATAACAAATTGGGGGCGCTGACCAAGGCCCTTGAACTGGCCGAACAGCTATAACCCGAAGCACTGCTATTTTATAAGAAACGCTATGAAGATATTAGTTATCGATAATTACGACAGCTTTGTGTACAACCTCGTGCATTACCTAGAGGAACTAGATTGCGAGG
>NZQO01000019.1 GCA_002693605.1 Flavobacteriaceae bacterium | reverse complement strand
TCGCTACCAATTGGGCTTTTGCACCAAAAGTGATAAGCATTGTTAGAAGTAATGTGATTTTATATTTCATAGTTCTTAATTTTATTTGGATAAAATTACCACTGTAAATCAACAGCTTGTGTCATAATTTTGGTTGTTATCTACATAATTTTGTCCAATGTATTCCTAAAATTTTTCTGTTGGGATTTATAAGCTGTTAGGCTCATTCCCGTTTCGCTTTTGAACTGGCCACTTAAATGATTGATATGGCTATAATCAAGCAACTGTGCCATTTCTGTAAAGTTGAGTTCCTTGGCCTGTACCAGTTCCTTTACCTTTTCTATTTTCAATTTGATGAAGTACTTCTCGATGGTAATGCCTTCGGTAATTGAAAAGACCTTACTGATTTTGGAATACTCGTGACCTAATGCATCTGCTAAGTGAGCGGATAATTTCTTATCGAGTTCCAAAGGCAATTCTTGCAATGCCTTTATCAGTTCTACCTTGACCTGCTCTGTGAGTTTTTCTTCGGTACTGCCAATTAGGGAAAATCCATTACTTTCAAGTAAAGTTTTCAATTTTTCGATTTCATCATCGCTCTCGATATCGAGACGCAAACGACCCAATTCGATTTGTAACAATTCGATATTTTGTTTATCCAGTCCATCCCTTAAAACCTTGATGCATCTATCACATACCATATTCTTTATGTAAAAATCCTTGACCATAATTAGTTGATTAAATAGTTAATAATGGCCGATTGTACATAGTACATTTGCACCGACTCGATTTGATTCATCTGAAACTTCAACTGCAATTCCTGAATGTCCAGCACATCATTAAAATCGATAGTGCCAGTTTCATAATTTTTTACCAGAATTTCTTCGGCATCCTGCGCTTGTTTCAGGTTGCGGTCTTGTGTGTCGTATGCAATGCGCGCTTGGTTACGTTGTGATTGTGCTTTCGCGAAAGCGGATTCCAGCACATTCAATCGCTGTTCCCGTTGGGTCTCTATTTCTTGCTGTCGCAGTTCGTTTTGCTTTGAAATGGATTTGTAACGGTTGTTGAAAATGGGGATTGAAACCGAAACCATAGGCATCAACACATCTTTCCCATTATCGCTGAAGTTGACATCGCTACGTTCCGTTACGGGCAGGTAGTCTACACCAAAACCAATCATAGGCAAACTCTCACGTTGGTTGAGCAGTTCGGATTGTGCTACCGATTCATAGAGTTTGTCATATTTGAGCAGTTCGGGATTGAGCGATAGCGCTTCATTGTTGTAAAATGGGTCTTCCTGCGGAATTTCCATTTCTGGAACGACGATAACCGTCATCATCGAATCACGGTTGAGCAGATTGTTAAAAGCCGTTTGTTCTGCTGTAAATTCTTCTTCCAGCACTTCCTTTTGTTGGTGTAATTCATTTTGTCTAATCTGAAGTCGCAACACATCTACGGCACTCGCTTTGCCCACTTCTACAGATGTGAGTGCAAGTCGTTCGTAGGTTTCCAGTAGTTGTATGTTTTCATCCAGTACGGCTTGCTTGGCACGTATGGAATATAAACGATAATAGGATTGTGCAACCGAAAGTGCGAGCTTGCGCTTTGCAATCGTGATATCCACATATTCGGCATCTGCCATTGCGGTGGCATAATTTTCACGAGCGGTAATGGTACCAAACCACGGCAACATCTGTTTTACGCCTATTCGTGCACGTTGCGCACCGACTCTGGTTTCAGGCTCACTCACAAAATAGCCGGCACTCACTTCGGTATTTGGAATCCAGTTGGCTTCATTTACCTTTTCTTCGGCAATATTATAGCGCAGTTCAAAGGCTTGAATTTCTGGATTGTTCGCTTCGGCTTCCTTAATGTAGGATTGTAATTGTTGCGCTTTCGCGAAAGCGGAAACAAACAAAAACACCAGTATATATTTTAATTTCTTCATCTGTTTGCTTTTTTAAGTTGGTATTCCTTTTTCCAGCTATATAAGACTGGCAGTAGGAAATAGGACGTAACATCGATTATCATTCCGCCAAAAATGGGTATCGCCATCGGTATCATTATATCGCTTCCCTTGCCTGTGGATGTAAGTACGGGAAGTAGTGCCAGTACCGTAGTTACAGTAGTCATCAAACACGGACGAATACGTTTACCTGCGGCTTCCAAAGTGGCGAGACGAATGCCCTTTTTATTGTCTGGTTCGTTGCTTTTGAAAGATTGGTCTAAATAGGTGGCCATTACCACGCCATCATCCGTAGCAATACCAAATAGGGCGATAAAACCTACCCAAACGGCTACACTTAAATTGATGGTTTTCATATTGAACAAATCCCGCAGATTTTCGCCAAAAAAGCCGAAATTGAAAAACCAATCTTGTCCGTATAGCCATATCATTATAAAGCCACCAGCAAAGGCCACGGCGATTGCGGTAAACACCATAAGCGATGTGGAAACCGACCTGAATTGGAAATACAAAATCAAGAAAATAACCAGCAAACAAAGCGGTACGACAACCGATAGCGTTTTTTCTGCTCGTAACTGATTTTCATAGGTTCCCGTAAAGCGATAGCTCACGCCTTGTGGTACGACCAGCGAACCGTTATCAATATTTTCTTGAATTAAGGCTTGGGCATTTTCCACCACATCTACTTCGGCAAAGCCATCGAGTTTATCAAACAGCACATAGCCAATTAGAAAAGTATCTTCACTCTTAATGACCTGTGGTCCTTGCTCGTATCGAATTTCAACCAATTCGCCCAGCGGTACGGGACTTCCTTTTTCAACAGGAACATAGATATTATGCAAGTCGTCTGGATTTGCCCGCAATTCTCGTGGATAGCGAACCCGAACGGCATAACGCTCACGACCTTCCACGGTTTGCGTTAGTGGCATACCGCCCACGGCCACTTGAAGGATTTCCTGCACGTCCATTATGGACACCCCATATCGAGCCAATTGGTCTCGCTTAATATCGATGAGCAAGTAGGGTTTGCCCACGATACGGTCTGCAAAGACAGCTTGTTCTTTAACGCCTTCGGCTTGTTTCAAGATGTCTTCCAGTTGCAGTCCAAAATTTTCTATGGACTTTAAATCCGGACCTTTTACCTTGATGCCCATAGGCGCACGCATTCCCGTTTGTAGCATTACCAAACGTGTTTCGATGGGTTGCAACTTGGGTGCAGATGTCACGCCTGGTAGTTTGGTTACTCGAACTATCTCGTTCCAAATATCATCTGGACTCTCGATGTCTGGTCGCCAATTTCGGTAGTACTCGCCATCTTCATCTTCAATCAAGTCTTCGCGTGTGGCAGTAGTTTTTAGCGATATTTCGTCATAGTTGGCATCTTCATCTATCTCGTTGTTCGGATTGATAATGAATTTGTCGTTCTTCAGTACAAACAATCCATCATCATTGACTTTATAGCGTTGTCGTTGGCCAGATGCATTGCGCATATATTCAGATTTATACTGAATGACATTCTCATACATTGAAAGTGGTGCTGGGTCGAGTGCGCTTTCCGTTCTTCCAGCTTTTCCCACCACAGTTTCAATCTCTGGGATGCTTGCCACCGCCATATCCAGCTGTTGCAATACACGTTTGTTTTCTTCAACGCCTGCGTGCGGTAAGGATGTGGGCATCAATAAGAATGAACCTTCATTGAGTGCTGGCATAAATTCCTTACCTGTGTTGCGCATAATGATGATGCCCAACGTGAGCACCGTAGCCGGAATGATTAAGAACAGATATCGGTTCTGAAGTGCCCATCGCAAAATACGCGCATAGTATATCCTAAAAATCGAGAACACACCGAGCAGTCCAAAACAGATGATGGAAACAAATATCAGGTTCATAACAATGCTTCGGTCAAAGCCTAATGGTCGCCAGTATTCTGCTAATAAAACTACGATAGCAATAGATGAAATGATGATGTCAAGCAGGTTTTTGCGCTTTTGCGAAAGCGTACCGCGCATCTTTAAAAATGATGTGATGGCAAAGGCGATTAGAATTAGTCCTAACCAAAAGCCGTAAACGATGGCGAGAATTCCCAATAAAACAAGTGCGCCATTGATGACGTACTGTGTCCGTTCACGCAAATTCGTCTTACGGAAAAGGAATGCCGCAATGGGTGGAATGAGAAACAGCGCAATAATGAGCGATGCCGTGAGTGCCATTGTTTTAGTAAAGGCGAGCGGGCGGAATAGTTTACCTTCAGCACCTATCATTGTGAATACTGGTAGGAAACTGATTATGGTCGTTAAAACTGCCGTAAGGATAGCGCCGGAAACTTCGGCAGTTGCGTTGTAGATGATTTCGTTTGTGGTGTATTCTTTACCGTTTTCATTAAGGCGTAACTTTTCATCTTCCAAGTGCCGTATCATATTTTCGGCGAGTATCACGCCCACGTCCACCATTGTACCGATGGCAATGGCAATACCTGAAAGTGCGACGATATTTGCATCTACATTAAAGAGCTTCATCGTGATGAAAACCATCAAAACGGCTACGGGTAACAACCCTGAAATAAGGATGGATGCACGCAGATTGAAAACCATTATAATAATGACCAAAATGGTAATTAGGATTTCCAAAGTGAGTGCTTCATTGAGCGTTCCCAGCGTTTCTTGTATGAGTTCTGTCCGGTCATAAAATGGTACAATGGTAACTTGCGAAATGCGACCATCTGATAAAGTTTTTGTGGGAAGTCCAGAGCTTATTTCGGCAATTTGCGCCTTGACATTATTGATAACTTCCAACGGATTTGCACCGTAGCGAGCGACTACGACACCACCTACGACTTCGGCCCCTTCCTTATCGAGAATACCACGTCTGGTAGCAGGCCCCAAATGGACGTTAGCCACATCTTTGATGCGGATGGAAGTGAAATTTTCAGAATCTACAACTGCATTTTCAATATCTGCTATGGACTTGACGTAACCCAATCCGCGTACGAGGTATTCGGCTTGATTGATTTCGAGAGTCTGTGCCCCTATATCTTGATTGCTCTGTTTGACGGCTTTAACCACATCGCCCATACTCACATTGTACTGGCGCATTTTTTCTGGGTCAATGTCCACTTGGTATTCCTGAACATAGCCACCAATGGAAGCTACTTCAGAAACACCACTTGCCGATGACAATCCATATTTCACATAGTAATCCTGTATGCTACGCAATTCCTGTAAATCCCATCCGCCAGTTACGTTGCCGTCTTTATCACGACCTTCCAGCGTGTACCAAAAAATCTGTCCCAGACCTGTGGCATCTGGCCCAAGAGATGGATTGACACCATCGGGCAAAAGGTTTGCAGGAAGTGAGTTCAGTTTTTCCAGTATGCGACTGCGCGACCAATAGAACTCGATGTCTTCTTCAAAAATGATGTAGATGCTGGAAAATCCAAACATCGAAGAACTACGAATAGTTTTTACGCCTGGAATACCAAGAAGGGAAGTGGTAAGCGGATATGTGATTTGGTCTTCAATATCCTGTGGCGAGCGACCTTGCCACTTGGTAAAAACAATTTGTTGGTTCTCGCCAATATCAGGTATGGCATCAACGGCAACTGGGTCTGTGGGCAAAAAGCCTGTTTCCCAATTAAAGGGTGCGTTGACGATGCCCCAACCCACAAATAGGGCGAGTAGTAGAACGGCAACAAGTTTGTTTTCTATGAGAAATTTAATGCTCTTATTTAGCATAGCATTTGATTATTAGATAATTGGAATTACGTGTTGCAGAATATGGCAAACACGAGTTTTAGCCCACGACAGCGTAGCTGTTGGGCTTCATTCTGAAAATCTAATAAATCAAATTAAGAAAGTCTGGTGCAGCACTTGCACATCCCGTTTGACAAAGGGTCGCGGGTAATCGTTGAAAGGAACTTCTTCAGATTCGGTTACTTCAAATAAGTTTATATAAGAATAGGTAAAAGCAGCGACGAACGTTTGCTGCTCGAAAGAAAGTGTGTCAAAAGATATTTTAAGGTCGTCTTTGCCTTCCTTTACAATTTGTTGGTCAGTACAACAAGATTTCTCAGTCATTTTAGGATTCTCACAAGTTTTGGTAGGTTGCGCTTTTTCCATTCCGCAACCTTCAGCTTTTGAGAATAAACTGAAATCGACCAAATTGTCCCCACAATAATGCATATCCACAGTAAATGACATAGTAGAGAACATCACTACAAAGGCCATCGAAATGGATAATATTTTATGGAAAGCCTGTTTCATCGTTGCAAAATTACAAAAATTTAACAGTTTTTATTGGGATTAACAGAAATTTAATTTTCTCATTAAGTTTATAGACAACAATTATTTCCAATGTCCAGTTGCAATTAAAAGCCTTTTCATCTTAATGAGTTGGTCTTCATCTTTGAAATATTTATGGTTAAGCATCTTTTTAAGCTGACCAATTGTTTCAGTCGAAGTTAATCCCGTCTTTTCACAAATTTGATGAAACTTTTGAAGTTCCTCTAACTTAAATTTTGCCTTTTCAACAAATTGTTCGCCATTTTCAGATTCTTCATAACTTGATTGAATTTCGAAATGTTTTTCTATTGTTCCTGGCTTTCCAATTATCAACTTCTCAGCATTACTCTGAATGATAGCGTTGGTCGTAAACACATAATCCCTATCGTGAACCATTCTATGAATTATAGTTTGACCATCAGCAATGCTGTTCGGAAAGATTTCCAAATAATATTGAGTATCTAACGGTAAAGTTATTACTGAGTCAGGATTGAAAAGGCCTTCGAATCGCGTTGATTTTATACCACGTATAGATACTGGATTATCGCAGGTAATCAATGGTGCATCTTTATCATTAATTCGATGGACATTTATCGTGCAATCATATTTAAAGTCCACAAACTCTTTCCATTTCTCTAAGTGCTGCACCAAGAATTTAATCCTGTTTCGCTCTTTAAATTCTTGTCTAACTTTATCTATATCCTTTATATTGAACTCGTGTCTTTCTTCTTCAAACGTAAATTTCACCTCGCCATTTTCGTCTGCATACAGTAGCATTCTATCTAAAATTTGGTCAGTAAAGGCATTTTGATGATTAAGAAATCTTGGTGTTCTAAAGTAAAGAGATAGACATACGTATAATACCTGTTTCTTTTGCTCAGGGGTCAATATTTTCACACTTTCATCAACAAGTAGTCTATATATTTTGGGAAATTCTGAATCTACGTGTTCGGCGTAATGGTGTTCTAAATCGTATTTCCTATCAACTTCAGCATTCGGAATTGTGTAAAGATTTTTTTTGAAACAGATACTTTTCGTGCTAATCTTTTCAAGTAGCAAATCGTCTTCAAGTCTATAAGCATCTACTAAATAGTTGCCCTTTTTGGCTTCGACACCAAAATTTTTTAGGTAGGAACGTGGTATGTAGTGTTGTTTGATGGGTTCGTTTTTTGCCATATCTTAAATATTTAATTGTACAGTCCAGGAATATATGTTTTAGGTGTAAGAAAAGGAATTGATAATCTCGCTTGAACGGTTTGATTAAAATTAAAATTTTTGAAATCTGTTATTTCGTAAAAATCGTTTCGTGTGGGTTCAGAATCTAAAGCATAAACAACACCAAATGGTGGGAAGGTAATTTCACCAAGATGATGAAACCCTTTTTCGGTTCTTGCCATTCCCCAGCCATTTCTAACTTGTTTTGTAATGGTGTGGTAAACAAATACTCTCAAGCTATCTGGAAGCGCCCTTGAATCCTTATCCAAAATAAAATCCGCAAGCCCTTCTAAATTTAAAAGTTGGTCGCTTGTATCTATCGCCATAAACATTGCTAAAATCTGTTTGAGAATGTTTAGTGGCTGTAAGGCATATTCAAAAGTAATATCTTTTGATGCCAAAATTCTATGTGTCAGCGCCATCATTCCCATATAGGCGAATTTCTTGTAGCTGTCCCCATAGTAACTACCTGTGAGATTGTTACAAGATTTGCATAAGTAATATCCACCTGCACCTTGATTACTTCGAATTTTTTTACCGTATAGAAAACTTTTTTTGTCGTGAAGATGGACGGACTTTTGAAAGAATACAGGGTTAGAATTGAAGGCACTTTGTGGCGGAACGTGCTCGAACGTCAATTTTGCATACTTACCGCAGATTCTGCAAATTCCTACTTTCTTCAACTAATACTTAGTAATTAAGATTTTTAATTTTCTCAGTTAAACCATCACATTGAATTCTTTCTTTGGCTTCTCGTTCAATCCTTAAACCCAGACCTTTCGTCTGGTTAATATGGTTTGATGTAAGTTGATTGACATAGGCATAGATTATTCCAACTTCCGTATTCATTTTTGTGTTCCAGTCGAAATCATACAGTTCTTTCAATTCTTCAGTTGGTGTTGTTCTAAAGACGAAATTTGGATTTTTATAGTGTCTGCCATCGTCCAGCAATATGACCATAAGAAAGACCCTACTAAAACCTATGTTTATGTAACCATCTGCTTGCTTTGTCCCTTTTTTCTGAACGCTTGTAATCTTGTTGATTTTTGGCGGTTGATTTTCTAAGGATTCTGATTTTACTATTTTACATTCTATGCCAACTGCATTGCTTTCATTGCCTTCTTTGTAAAGAAGGATGTCAATGTCGCCAGGTTTCTTTTTAGGTTCTGTTATTGGTTCTTTCACGCCACAATGATGGATGACAGAGGATGATGAAAATAGATTTTTGAAAAGTATATGTTTAAAGTCGGCATTGCTCATCAACCAATTAATAACATCGTCTTCATTTTCAAAGGTTCTGGTCACGCTTGCACCAGGCTGAGGATTATTCACAAAAAATGAAATTTTTGATGCACCTGTAATAGGTTGTCTATCTGAAATAACAAATTGTGTAACCTCGTATTCAGGCGGTGGTTCTTTTTGAATGAAAGTCCTAATTGTTTTTTTGAGTCTCGCCAGTATTTTCATAAATTAGAATGGCAATATTTGGTCGGTAAATTGCTTGAATATCTCGCTGGCAAGTGTTTTGTTTAAAGCCCTTGCAGCAATTAAATCCCCGAGTTTTGACTTTAACAATTGCCCGAAAGATTTCTTACTTAGCTTGGGAATATCATCTCGTAGCTCATCAAATTCATCAAAAATGATTTGCTGGCCAATTCCCAATTTTTCGACTTCTTTTAGAACACCCTCAATAAGTGCTTTTAACTCTTCATCAGAACTACTAATTTTCGTGTAGTCTGTAACTTGCGCTTTTCTTGACTGTTCTATTGCATACTTTCCTTCCAGCGTAAGTCTGGCGCCTGTATCTTTTGTAGTAATAGTATCAATAAGATTTCTGTTTTCAAGCATTTTGGCATAATCCCAATCTTCGCCGTGATTGTTCAACTTTATACCATTGCCTTCCAGAATCCATTTGATAGAATGATATAATCTGTCATCATAAAGCTCATAGAGTTTGCTAAGAATGAGGTCGAGCCTACCTTCGGTGTCAAGATTCTTGCGTTCTTCTAAATTAATTTCTTCAGCTCTTATTATTGCATCGGAAATGAATAGCATTTTCAAGTAGTAGTCAAGACCATTGATTTCATCTTTTAGGTCTTGAATTATGTTTTTAATCCTTTGGTCAATACCTAATTTCAAGCCAGTATTATAACCTCTTTGGGCTTTGAATTCATATCTAAAGTTTGTATGTTCAGGTTCAAAGGAAGTTTTTACATAGTCTATGACCTCATTTTCCCAACGTTGCTTTTCTTCCTTTAGGCTTTCTAAATCATTTTCAGTTCTTGAAGACCTATATTTTTCGACCAGAGCTTCGCCTTTAGCTTTCTGTTCTTCAATTTTATTTTTAAAATCTATCCATTTGACCTTTAAAACCATACGCAAAAAGTTTAGCTTGTAAAGGTAGAAGAATGAAGTTCTAAAATGTTAAAATTTCTATTTAAGATGTTCACAGCTGGTAAACAATTTGCCTAAAAATTGACAACGCTGTCCAAAGCATCATCTGCATCTTTATGGATGAAATTGGCTTGATATTTTATTGTAGTAGTAACGGATGAATGCCTGTAAAGTTTTTGAAGCATTTTAATAGGAATTTTGTCTTCTGAGATATGGCCAAAGCTGTGTCGAGCTATATGCATAGTTACCTTTTTGGTAATTTTTGCTTTCTTGGCGACCCCAACCAAATATTTATTGAACTTTTTAGTAGCCGTTTTGGTCTTGGCATAGACATCTTTCGCATCTTTTAAATCTGCCTTTTTCATTTCGGGAAAAACGAAATCGTCATTGTCCCGTTTTTCAGATTTGTAATATTCCAATATAGGGAAGACTTTTTCTGGTATTTTGAGAGATAGTAATTTGGAATTTTTATTCATACGGTAGTGAAGTCTATCATCATAAATATCTGACCATCTAATTTTCAGCAAATCGGCAGCTCTGATACCTGCAAAATAGAAACTGAATAACCATACGTTTCGTGCGTGAGTTTCATTTTCAGTAAGATTTTTAGCAGATTCAAACGACTTTATTTCTTTCTTGGTCAATCCTATTTTTTCAGTTTCAGGGAATTTTATCCTAATCTTACCTGAGCCAAATGGATAAAATTTTCTATCAACAACACCCATTTTTATCGCTCTGTTGTATATTGTTCTTATAACAACAAGATTATTAACTATCGACCTTTCAGAGAGATTTAATTTTTTCAAATAAATCTTAAATTTTCTCAAAAAGGCTTCGTCTATTTCTTGAAAGGTCAACTGCTTTGACTTATTAAAGTTTATTACGTGGTTAACACGAGCCTTATCGGTAGACAGTTGAGAGAGCTTTTTATTGGATTCAAGTTCGGAAAGAAAATCTCTTGCAACTTCATAAAAAGTACTCGATTTTGACTCTGAATAGAGTGCTTCTTTTATTTGATTTGCAGAGAAATCTTTTTTATCTGACTGTAAATCTATTAGTGTTTTATTGGCCTCTAATAGCTTGGTGGAAATCAAATTATTTAATCTGTTAGCATTAGTATGGGATTTCCTAACACGTAAGTTCTTCTCATCCCAATCTTTTAAATCTATGTAATGACCAACATAGTGATATGTTGAGCGACGGTTCTTGGTTATGCGGATTGCCAAAGGATAAAGCCCTTCTTTATTTGGTTTCTTTCTTATAACTACTTTTGCATTTGAGGCCATACCATTGAATTTTAGATTATAAAGATAATCAATTTTGGTACAACATAGGTACAACATTTATTGATTTTAAATCATATTAAATGAAATCAATTAATATTAAATATTTATTAATCAGTTGATTATAAGTATATTTAGCTAAATTTACCATCAAATACGCTGGATTCAAAATCCAGTGACTTCGGTCGTGTGGGTTCGATTCCCACCCAAGGTACTTACTGAACCTGTAACGATATTGATTTTCAATTCGTTGCAGGTTTTTTTAATTCCGGTAGTTTAACCCTGCGCTTTTTGCCGTGTTCATATTTTCGGAAGAAAGGACTTCAGGATATTCAGGACGGGCTGTCTCACCTCCGGCTGCAATACCTTAACATAATCTATGTACGTCTGCATTTTCGATTGGTCAATATCGAAACGCGAAGTGACCATATCTACATGATAGCCGTCGTACGACGGTTCGTGAATTTCCTTTTCCAGAAACTTAATGATATTCTTGTGCCGCGGATCCTTTTCTATCTTGTTGTAATACAGTTGTCTAACCGCCTCTTTCTCCCCTTCGATTAATTGGAAGAAATTACCTTCTGAATACACTAGCAAACCGGTAATATCGTTGTTGTTATTATGGGTATTTGTTTGTTGTAGAATTCGATTTACCTGCCCATCGTCCAAATCATTCACCGCACTACTTACATAACTGATTGCGTACCTCATGGGGCTATGTTAAATTAGAAAAAAGCTATAAGATAGGTATTTTATTCGAATTGATAGGTTATCAAAGGCGCAACCTCCAGCAAATTTCCTCTTGCCGCTAAATTTTCTGCAAATCAAATCCCGGGTCCTGAACGCTATTTGACCCATTGGCCTTCAAGGTAGTTGCTCGTTGCGCCTTGATACGGAAATGGAGCCTACCTTACAAGCGGGTAATTATGAATGTGAAATTACCTTGTAATTTCCTACATTTACCCACACCTAACTTATCCCTAACGCTATGTCCGACTTCTGGTTTTACTTTAAACTTGGCCTAGAGCACGTGCTCGATTGGCAGGCCTACGATCATGTACTTTTCATCGTGGTATTATGTGCCGCCTATACCTTCAATGCGTGGCGCAGGTTACTGATGCTAGTAACCCTCTTTACCATTGGACACACGCTATCCTTGCTCTTGGCTAATTACGGGGTAGTACAGGTTTCCAGTTGGTGGATTGAGTGCCTTATACCCATAACCATTGCGGTAACGGCCCTCTTCAACTTATTTACCGCCGGAAAGGAAAAGCGCGCCGAGAAGCTCGGGCTGCTTTATATTGCCACGGTTTTCTTCGGACTTATACACGGTTTCGGCTTTGCCAAGTATTTCAAAATGGTTAGCGGGGATAACGATATTCTCCATTTGTTGGAATTTGCCTTAGGCATCGAGGCCGCCCAGATAATCGTGGTTATCATTACGCTCATTCTCGGGTTTATAGTACAGACGCTCTTCCGCTTCAACAAGCGCGATTGGGTGCTGGTAATCTCGTCCATAGTTATTGGCCTCGTAATTCCTATGCTTCTGCAGAACTGCTTTTTGTAGAAATAGCCCGATTTTGCAAACATTTAACCTTGTGCGGTTTGGATTGCGTGTAACTTCCTAGTACTTTCGTTACTAATGTATCGAGACGCCCCTGGTTTTTCCCTACTGAAAACGGAAAGTGCCAAACAGTTCAACACAAATTATTTTTCAGGATACCTGCCTTAATGGAATTCAGCAAACAACGACAGTACGATATTGCCTATCTTAAAATGGCGAGGGAATGGAGCAAGCTTTCCTATTGCCTTCGGAAACAAGTTGGCGCGCTTATTGTAAAGGATAAGATGATAATTAGCGATGGTTATAATGGAACCCCGAGCGGCTTTGAGAATATTTGCGAGGATGAGGAAGGGTATACCAAATGGTACGTCCTTCATGCCGAGGCGAACGCTATTTTAAAGGTAGCATCCTCCACCCAATCGTGCCAGGGGGCAACGCTTTACATTACCATGTCGCCCTGCAAGGATTGCAGCAAGCTTATACATCAGGCCGGAATTACCCGGTTAGTGTACCACCAGGGGTACAAGGATGACAGCGGAATAAAATTTTTGGAGAAAGCAGGCGTTACCATTACGCACATCGAAGACTTATAGCATTATGGGAAATCAGAAAAAATACGTACCGTTATTAATGGGTGTGGCCTTGGCCGCAGGTGTTTTTGTGGGTTCCAAGCTAAATTTCAACGATACTACCGAGAAGATTTTCGCAACCAATTCAAAGAAGGACAAGCTCAATAGGCTGATCGATTATATCGATTACGAATACGTAGACCGTGTGAATACCGATAGCATCGTGGATGTTACCGTAAACGGCATCTTGGAGAATCTCGACCCGCATTCGGTCTATATTCCCGTAGACGAATACGAGGACAATGCAGATGATATGCGCGGTAACTTTACCGGCATTGGGGTAACCTTCTATGTTTACAACGATACCATTTCGGTTATCCGCGCTATTGAGGGCGGTCCTGCCGAGCGCGCCGGAATTCGCGGCGGTGACCGGATTCTCTATGCCGACGGCAAGCAACTGTATGGCGAGGAGGCCATACGCGATAGCATTACCAGCTATTTAAAGGGCGAGATAAATTCAAGGGTAAAATTGAAGGTATTCAGGAAGGGCGAGGAACAATTACTCGATTTCAAGCTGCGCCGCAATGAAGTTCCGCTCGTGAGCATAGATGCCTCGTATAAAATAACAGACGATATCGGTTACATTAAGGTGAACCGTTTTTCAGAAACCACCTATGACGAGTTTGAAAAGGCGCTCGATGGTTTGATCGACCAGAATATTGAAAGTCTCGTGCTCGACCTGCGCAACAACCCGGGAGGCTACATTTCTACGGCCGAACGGATTGCCGATGAATTTCTGGAAGACGATAAACTCATTCTCATTACCAAGAATAAGAGCGGCGACATCAACAAATCATTAGCCACGCGTCGCGGCGATTTTGAAAAAGGCAGGGTATATGTGCTCATGAACGAGAACTCCGCTTCGGCTAGCGAAATCGTGGC